>DASUWS010000326.1:0-6649 GCA_036378295.1 Ktedonobacterales bacterium | reverse complement strand
ACGGCATAGTCCTTTGCTTTGAGGGCGGCAATAACTCCCTGGAGATCGTCGCGGCTCTTGCCAACGACGCGCACTGAATCGCCCTGAATCTGGCCCTTCACCTTGGGGAAGCTATCGCGAATCAGCTTGGTGATTTCTTTGGCAAGCTCCTGCGAGATGCCGCTCTGCAACTCGATGACCTGACGCACGCGGTTGCCTCCAGCCTGCTCGACGGCTCCTGGCTTGAGGATCTTGATGGAGAGGCCACGCCGCACGATCTTCGTCTCCAGAACGTCCCGCACATTCTTCAACGTAAACTCGCTATTCGTGAGGATCGTGATCGTCTTCTTCTTGGCGTCATACGTCAGCTCGGTGCGTGTATCTTTGAGGTCGAAGCGTGTGGTGATCTCGCGGCGCGTCTGGTCGAGCGCGTTCCCCAGCTCTTGCTCGTCATACTGCGAGACCACATCAAAACTGTTTTCTCCGGCCATATGTACCCATCTCCTTACACATTCGTTCTGTGCCACATGGAGGTACGCAAGGCGAGCACGTCCACGTCCCGCACATTCTATCACCCACAACTGGACATCCCGCCACAGGCACATCAGACATATCTTAATCTGGCGTTTTGTAGGCGGCAGGCAGCGAATAGTCAGGGGAGCGCGAGCGGCCAGCGTGAGAGCGCCGTGTACCGCGCCGCGGGGCGCGCCAACTCGCTCTTCATCACCGAGATGGCCTCAATCTGCCAGGTGAGCCTGGTCGCAGGCTCACGCTGGACCTGCGCCAGGGCAGTCAGCGCGTCATCTGAGACGGGCTTCTTAATGCGCGCAAGCGTGAGGTGCGGCGAAAATGGACGCTCTTCGCGGGGGAATCCACGACCCTCCAGATCGTCGGCCAGGGCAGCCTGCAACTGCAGCAGCCGCGCGCGCTCGCCCGCCACATCCACCCAGATTACGCGCGGAGAGCGCGCCGAGCCGAACGTTCCCACGCCTCCCAGCCGCAATGTGAATGGAGCATGCGCGCCAGCGACGTCAGCCGCGGCCTGTGTCGCCGCATCCAGGCGCTCGTCGTCCAGCTCGCCGAGAAACGCTAGCGTCAGGTGCAGGCCCGCGGGGTCCACCCAGCGCACTTCAGGCATCGCACGCCCAAGGTGATCTATCTTCCGGCGCAGGGCATGACGCACCGCATCAGGCAGTTCCAGGGCGAGAAACGTCCGTGTCATGGCTGCCTCGCTCTCCTCCAGCACGCTCCCAACATGCTGGGAGTATGCTCCGGGCCATCCGTCAGTGCGATCCACCGCACCACACTACTGCCGCATATGTATCATACCCGGTCAGAATGTGCGCCCGGGCGTCTTTTGTCCATGCTCGCGCAACGCCGCCATGAACACCTCGATATCCACACCCGCCAGCAGGCGTGAGAGCGCCGCGCCCCAGGCATACTGGCCGCGCTGGCGGCGATCACTGAGCAGCAACCGGATGCGAAACGTCCCGTCGAAGCGAACGAAGATGCGCATGAGGTGTGGCCGGGCGCCACCTTCGTAGAGTCTGGCAAAGGCGGCGGCGTATCGCGCGTCGGCGTCTGAGGAGTCTGAGGAGTCCGAGGAGTCTGCCGCCCCAACAGCCCCATGCGTTTCAGGGATCGCGGGCGTTTCGGCCGTCCGGGCTTTCGTGCCCCGGCGCAGAGCACGCACCTCGCTCGCGCACTGCTCTTCAACCTTCGCCATCGCCCGCAGCCGCTCTTCACGAGCGTTCCGCATGACGCAACGAGCCGTAAATCCACGATGCGGCGCGTTCAGCGTGGGCAGGCCATGCTCGCTGAATCCAGCCATCGCGCTGATACGCAGCGCGGTATCGCGGCGAGTGCGAGCCTCTAGCAGCGGAATATAAGGGATGCCGGGTGTGCTGGATTCTTGCCGCCGTGCCTTGCCCAGCGCCGCCGACGCCACCTCCGGCAAGGTCAGTGAGACACCTTCCGGCAAGAGCACTTTCTCCGGAATGCCCTGCGTGCGCTGATGCAGGAGCGGATTGGTCTCGGCCTGCGACACGAGAGGCTGCCACTCGATAGAGGTAACAGCGGACTGCTGCCGCGCGACCGAACGCAGCTTATGGTAGGCCGCATGGGGGCCGAGCAAATCACGCGATTGGCGCGCGAGCAGGCCCGCCATCAAGAACTGCGTCAAGTCGAGCAGAAAAGCCGTGAGCTTGCGGCGGTTCTCCGTATCGGCATCGCCGTAAGATGCCTGCAACAGGCCCGCAATCTCCTTGCGCCGCTCCGCGGGCATGCGACTCACGGCGGCATGCGCCATCTCAGTCAGCTCGTCATAATGGCGCACCCGCACCACGCTAAAATCGTTCCGCGAGACCATCAGCGGCACGAGGATCTCGATATCCTCCTCGAATTCCTTGACGGTGGTGGACATGCGCGGCAAAAGAACGACAATGGCAAGCAGGCCCAGCGAGATGGAGACAACGATCAGTACGATCTGCGTCGTCGTCGGCATGATGTTGGAGATGAGCGACGAGAAGAGGTTGATGGCCAGACTGAGCAGCGTCGAGATGACGACCGCGCTGGCAAGTAGCTCTAGTGCGCGGCCCTGTGCGGCGCGTGTCTCCTCGCGCAGCATCGGCAGCGTGTCGCGCCAGTCGTTGCTCATATCCCTCCCGCCTCATTTCCCCGCTCATACGCATGCCTCTTCTCTGGCAGCGCCAGTATAACATAGCGGGCGGAGTGCTCGCGGAATCCACCTGGGCGGCGGACATGCTATGCTGCGAGCAAGGGCCGCGCTGAGAGACAGACTGGCCCAGAACGGAGCGCGACATGGCGACGGCGTTTGCGGGGAAAGTGGCACTCGTTACCGGTGGCGGCTCAGGCATGGGACGAGCGACTGCGCTGGCATTTGCGCGGGAAGGCGCGCGGGTCATGGTCGCCGACATCCACGCGCGGAATGCCGGAGAAACGGCACGGATGATCGCCGATGCGGGCGGCGAGGCACGCGATGCTCAGATGGATGTCTCACGGCCAGCGGAGGTGGAAGCGCTGATCGAGGCGACGATCACTGCATGGGGACGTCTCGATTACGCCTTCAACAACGCGGGCATCAACATCGAGCATGGCCCCGTCGCCGACTGCGCCGAGGAGCAGTGGGACCGGGTGATGGCGATCAACCTGAAGGGGGTCTGGCTGTGCATGAAGTACGAGATTCCGCGTATGCTTGCCGCTGGTGGTGGCTGCATCGTCAACAACGCCTCCATCGTCGGACTGACCGGCTCGCGTAATACGCCCGCCTATGTCGCCAGCAAGCACGGCATCGTCGGGCTGACACGCGCCGCCGCGCTGGAATACGGACGCGCGGGCATCCGCGTCAACGCGGTGTGTCCGGGGGCGATCAAGACGCAGATGTATCTCGACCGCGAGGGCGACGACCCTGAGAACAATGCGCGCATCGCCGCGGCCAACGCGCTGAACCGGCTCGGCAGTCCCGATGATGTCGCGGGCGCGGTGCTCTGGCTCTGTTCCGATGCCTCCGCCTTCGTCACCGGACACTGCCTCGTCGTGGATGGCGGCGAGATCGTCTGACGAAAGGGATGGGGGAGGAGGAGCGTGCTTCTCGCCGCAGAGCTTCAGCCTGCGGCGAATCCCGATCGGTCGATCGCGCCCTGCATGGCGCGCGGCTCCGTTGGGGCCAGGGTTAGCCGCAGCCTGAAGGCTACGGCAAGGAACCGTGCCCGCGGTAGTGAGGGGATGGGGCCTCGGACTCAGCGGATCAGCGGGATGATCTCCTCCGCATACAGGTGCAGGCGGTCGTGGTCATAGGCGACATCCGGGATATACGCGATGAGGTATTCCAATCCCACATCGACCCGCGCCTGAATCTGCTCGGCAAGCTGCTCCGGCCTTCCGACTGCCACCATGTTGGTATACTCTTCGTATGTCGCGCCGATAGCCGCTCGTGTCTTCTCTGTCGCCTTCACGGGATCTTCTCCCGGCTTGAGTGGGTAGATCATCATATTGCTTGACCGGATGATGCTGTTGTAGTCACGGCCAAGCGCCTCGCAGTGACCGCGCAGCACATCGTACTTGTGGCGCAGCGTCTCGGGATCGCCCCCAATATTACAGGCATCGGCATAGCGGGCTACCAGCTTCAGCGTCACCTGCTCACCACTGCCACCAATCCAGAACGATGGATGCGGCTTGCGCGCGCCCTTCGGCTCGTTGATCGGCTTATCGATGGAATAGTGCTCGCCAGTGAAGGTCGGATAGTCTTCGGTCCACATTTTCATGACGATTTCGCACGCCTCACGGAACATACGCATACGGTCGCGGGTCTCTGGGTAGCCGTAGCCGTAGGCACGCCACTCGTGCTCGTACCAGCCCGCGCCCAGGCCGCAGAAGAGGCGCCCGTGGCTCATGACATCCACCGTCGAGGCAATCTTCGCCAGCAGGGCGGGATTGCGGTAGCCATTACATGTCACCATCTGGCCGATGTTCACCCGCTGCGTGTCGCGGGAGAGCGCCGCCGTAATGCTCCAGCACTCGAAGGTGGCCTCCAACGTGGGCTTGGGCACCGTGTGGAAGTGGTCGTAGACCCAGATCGAGTCAAGCGCGGGGATCGCATCCGCCGCCCTGGCGACCCGCGTCATCGCCTCATATTTCTCGACTGGGTCGGCAATCTCGACCAGATCCATGCGCCAGCCCTGAGGCACAAAGACGCCAAACTGTACTGCCATGCGGGCACATCCTCCTGAATGAACGCTGTGAACTTCTCATTTCATGCGGCATGAATGCCGGAGAGGTCTGCTTCAGAAAGTATAGCACCAGAAACTACCCGTACCGCATGCTGTTTGGCCTCTTGCCGGAGCCTACTGACTTTCAGAGGAGATGGGCTCCTCGGCGGAGCGTTTCGGCGCGGGCGGACGCCAGAACGGGAAGCTGGCCAGAAGTCCGGCGGCCACCGCGATCACCATCGCGCCAATGGCGTTGCCTGTCGCGGGCTTGTTGGTCATCAGAAACACAATGCCAAACAGGCAGGCAATATAGATGCTGAGCGCTGACCTCAGCAGGGGATCGCGCACGCGTCCGGCCAGTTCCTCTGGTAAGGGTCCATCAGGCACGCGGCGGGCTTGCCTGATGATCGCTCGGATGCGTGGCTCGATGAGGAGCAGTCCACCCGGAGCCAGGAGGATAAAGCTGATCGTTGCCACGATAAGCCAGGTCGCCTCAATGCCCCAGACCGTCGCGGCCATGTAGAATCCAGCGAGACCAAGGGCGACGATGCTGCCCGCTACCACGTTGCCAGAAACGACGATGAGATGCGCCAGATGGCGCACCTCCGCGACGCTTTGCGCCCGCCAGAGCGCGGCGACGCCGAACACATACGCGCCCATGCCTCCAAAGATCCCGATTGCGCCACTCACATGGACGAAGAGCGCGAGCGTATATAGGCTCACAGGCGGTCTCCTCTCCCCACACGAAGGAAGACGGCGTATCGTATAGGGCTGCCTACTCAGCCAGAGTCACGATACCCGCGCTCCCATCCACAGTGACTCGCTGCCCATCACGCAGGCGTACCGTCGCGTCGCCAGTGCCGACGACTGCCGCGATGCCATACTCGCGGGCTACCAGAGACGCGTGAGCCGCCAGCGAGCCGCCATCGGTGACGACCGCAGCCGCGCGGGCAAAGAGCGGTGTCCACGCGGGCGCTGTGACCTGGGCGACCAATACCTCTCCCGGCTCGAAGCGCTCGAAGTCTTCCGGACCCCGGACTATGCGTACCGGGCCTGTCGCGCGGCCAGGACTCGCGGGCATGCCCTTGAGCACAGCGTGCGCTGCGGCACCACCAGGGCGCTCGTCTGTCTGCGTGGGAGTACGCATCGCATCAGTCGCCCGCGCGATGACTCGCTCACCCAGGGGATTCCCGACCACCAACGGCGGACTGAGGCGCCGCTGCCGTTCCCATTCGCCGCGCCGAGCGTTCACAAGCGAGCGCAGGCTCCCAATGACCTCATGACCGCCCGTCTGACCAGCTCCAAGGTGCTTCTCCAGCTCCGCACGCGTGAGGAAGAAGACATCCTCCCCGCGCTCAATCATACCGCGTTGCCGCAGTTCCTCCCCCAGCCGCAGGACGGCTCGCCGCATGAGCGGCCACCCGAGCGTGAACCACCACGCCTGCTCTTCGCGCAGAACGGCGTAGCGCTGGGCGAGCGTCAGAAGTGCGTTGAAGCGGCGCGCCAGTTCAGGCCGCCCGGCAAGCGCATTCCGGCAGGATGCCTCAACCGCACGACGCTCCTCCGCCAGACGTGCTCGCCGGGCAAGGAGCCCAGACGCGGCACTCATGGTTGTGGATGTGGTTGCCTGCGACTCGCCCAGAGTCGGGCGAACCCAATCGAGACTCTGAACAGCGTGGGCAGGCGCTGCGGGATACGGCGGAGGTAATTCCGCCGGGAGACCAAGCAGCAACTCTTGATGGCCCTTGGCCACGCGCTCAGGAAGATGCTTGCGGCAGAAGCGGGCCAGCGCGTGCTCGGCTTTCCAGGCGTGCCCACCAGACACGCTGAAATCCCATAGGTAAGCTCCGGCTATGCTCGCAGCCTCGTCAACCATCGTGATGAGCGCCGCTGGGGAGGCAGTCTCGACGCGCGCTTCCGATGAAGCGACGATGCGCTGGTAC
>DASUWS010000325.1:0-9159 GCA_036378295.1 Ktedonobacterales bacterium | reverse complement strand
ACCGCCTGTTGATCACACGCGCGCTGGCGGGATGAGCTGCCAGTAGAACGTGTTGAGCGCGGCTTTTTCCAGGTGCCAGAGACGCCGCGGCTTCGGTGGCTTAGGCGGGTGCTCGTAGTCGAACCACAGGAAAGTCGCCTGGCCTTGTCCGCTCTCCAGGAAGCAGGCGACACGCCCATAATACTGCTGCTGGACTGGGCGACGCTGTAGCTCAGCGGCAATCGTCTCGGAAACGACGTGTCCCTGATAGTGCGCCGCCGACCCGGACTTCGAGACAGGAAGATCGGTCGCGTCGCCCACGGCGAAGATATTGGCATCTTCGTAGCCCTTGACACGCAGTGTGTTGCGGTCCGTCGGAATCCAGCCGTCCCGGTCGCCCAGGCCGGAATCCACGATCACCTGCTGGCCGCGATGTGGCGGGGCGAGCACGAGCAGATCATAGTCCAGCTCTTCCCCCTCCAGAGAACTGACAATCTTTCGCTCGGGGTCGATGGACTCGACGTTGAAGAAGGTGTGTACCTCAACTCCCCGCTGATCCAGGAGCGGCGCGACGAAATCCGAGACGGACTGGATCGGGAACGGACGATTGATCGGGAAGACGTAATGAATCTCGGTCTTTTCGCGTAGCCCGCGCTCGCGCAGTGCCGCTTCGAGCATGAAGGTATATTCTAAGGGGGCTGGTGGGCAACGATATGGCACGCTGGCAACGCCCGTGACGATACGCCCGCCCGCGAAGCGCGACATCTTCTCGCCAAGTTGGAGGCTGGCATCCTCATTGTAGAAGTGGTCGGCGCCCTCGGCAAATCCTGGCACGTCTTCTGGGGCATTACGCGAGCCGGTTGCCAGCACGAGATAGTCATAGTGATGTTCGGATCCGTCTGCAGTGAGGAGCTGATTTTCACCAGGGATGATGCGCTGTACGCGCCCTGCATCGCCACTGAGCAATCGGACATCCTCTCGCAAAAGGCGCCTCTCGGAACGCACAAGCTTGTGCGGGTCTTGCTGGGCGAAGGGAACGTATAGCCATCCAGGCTGGTACGTATGAATGCCGTCAGCATCAAACACCGTGATCAGGGTCTCGCGGCGAGTATCGCCATGCAACAGGTTTCTCAGACGATTGGCAATCAGTGTCCCGCCGACCCCACCGCCAACGATCGCGACATGAACTGGCATTTCCGCTCTCCTTTCCCGGTTGAGCGGCACTGTCCATGGACAGCACAGGAATGCGCGAGCTATATGTTACAGCTTGCTGGAAACGTCCTGGCGCAGGTGCTTGCGGACGACGAAGCGCGACGAGCCGTCTGCGAGATGCTCGATCCCGACAAGCTCGTTGCCCGATTTCTGCACCCACAGCGGGATGTCTGTATTGGACCCGATATCACTCGAAATGACCGCGATAACTTCGCCCTCGTGCGCCGATTTCAGGCCGCGAATCAACTCCATCAGTGGACCGGGGCAGTGACTGCCACGTGCGTCGATTTCGCGGGAAATGAGCGTGTTGCCCAGCATGTCAATCTCTCCTTACCTGTCGTTGGCTAGATGAAGAGCGTCATGGCGCTATCACGCGCGCGCTCCATAAAGGCCGCCACTCCGGTCACTTCGTCCACGATGGGTTCGAGGTCGGCCAGTTGCAGATCGAACAGCGTCATGGTATGGCTGCATGCCGCGATATGCACGTTGCCAATCTCTTTCGCTCCTTCCAGATTCTCCATCCAGGAAGTCGCGTTCTTGGCCGCCATCTGCTCCAGCAGGATGCTCTGGTAATCGGCGAAGTCCGCGCTCACGCGTTTATTCGTCTTGTAGTCGTCCTTCCGAAATGCCAGCGCGCCCCAATTCGTCAGAAATATCTCGACATCCATCCCCATGGCAGCGGCGCCCGTCGCCATGATGGAAGCGGATAGCAGCTTATCCATCGTGCCAGAGAACAGCACAATCGCGAGACGATTCGCCGTGGCGGGGTGGATGGCTCCCGGAATAGTGGGCACCGCTTCCGGTTGATCTGGCAGACCGGGCCGGTTCTGTCCGAACATTGGATTGCTCCTTGAGCGCTCGACTGTCGCTCATGCCTTCTTCAGGTAGTAGGTGAAGACGCCATTTTCCTCGCTCATCTCCAGCAAGGTGTTCCCGGTCTTCTCGGCCCAGGCAGGAATATCCGCCTTTGATCCGGGGTCGGTCGCACTGATAACCGCAATCTGGCCGGAGGCGAGTTCCCTGAACGCTTTCGCAAGTGCCAGCACGGGCATCGGGCACATCTGCCCTCGCGCGTCAATTGATTTGTCTACCTGGTACGTGGTCCCCATTGGGTTGTGCTCCTTATGAATCACCGCGTCCGATCGCGGTGTGATTGCCCCCTATCAAATGAAGAGGGTGACGTGCGCCTCATTGGCAAAGGTAAGCATGGTAGCCGCGCCGCCGATTTCGACCTCGTCGATCAGGTCTTCCCGCTTGATGCCCATTACATCCATTGACATCTGGCAGGCTGTGAGCTTGACGCCAAGATCAATGCACTCTTGAAGGAGTTGATCGAGCGGAACCACGTTGTGCTTCGCGAAGAACTGGCTCTTCATCATCCACGTCGCCATGGGCGTCATGCCTGGCAGCATGCCAATGATGTTTGGTATGGGTACTGGCATTGCTGGATTGGCAACTGGCGCCACTTTGAGATGCTCGATGCCACCTTTCTTCACCATCTCCAGCCCATAGAAGGTGAAGAATATCTCCACTTCTTCACCCATCGCGGCAGCGGCGGATGCCAGAATGAGCGGCGGATACGCCATATCGAGTGTGCCTTTGGATGCGATAATCGCCACTTTGTTCTTCGCTGGGTCTTTCTTCATGGCCGCTGCGACGCGTTCCGCGACTATCTGGTCGAGCCGCTCGATCGCCAGCGCGTCGATTCGGCTCCGTAGCAGCTCTTCTGTCTCAGGAGTAATGGCGGGCGCCACCCCACCGGTTGTATCGAGAACCATCGAAACCACCTCCCTGGGCGGCTGAACATCAGCTTTCGTACGAGATCTTGACCTGGTTATTGACCGTCGTAATGCCTGGCGCAGAGAGTGCGGTTCGCTCCGCCGCCACCTTTTCCGCATACGAGCGCACTGTGCCCTTGAGAATCGCGGTATGCCCGCGCACCTCCACGGTAATCCTGTGCGCGTCGGTCTCCGCGCTGCGTACCAGTGCCTTTTCGATACGCTGTTTGATGTCGCTCGGAGTTGCGTGGGCAGCGACAGTTATCCAGTTCGTCACCCCCTTGACACCCGCCAGCCGGCGGACGACGCGCTCAGCGGCCTCTCGCTGGAAGGGCCATTCCACTTCGCCTTTGAGGATCACGTAGCCGCGCGAGACCGTGACATCGAGCTTATCGGTCGGGGTAGCGGCATCCCATTTCAGGGCATAGAGCGCGGCGAGCGCGAGGTCGCTGTCGGTTCGTTCGGCTGCGGTGTGGAGCCGCACGTCGATCTCGTTGGCGACCGCGTGAACCCCTTTCACCCGCAACGCGGCATTCTGGGCGGCCAGGCGGACCAGATAGCTCTCGACGACGCCAGTGAGTGTCACAACGCCTTCCTTCACGCTCACCCCGATGTCGCTCACGGTTACATGCGGATCCCAGCTCAACTCGTCCATCACATCATGCTGAATGTCCGCATCGCTACGAACCCTTGTCGTCATGATTGTCATCGTGCCCTCGTTTTCTTGAGACTTGATGAAGCGTTGCGAATGCCTGCGGGCGCTGCCCGGCTCCATGTTGTTCATCGTATGGGCGTGTGGTCTCAAACGCGACACAAAACGTCTGGCTGAAGTCACTATCGCTGCACAATGACAATCGCGAGAAAAGCCGCTGTTGCCGCATGAATTGGCGCTTTCCTCTATGCCATTGTGACCTGGAGCAGCGCATTCGTGATGACCCTGTGAGTCATGACCGATACGATGAACAATGGGCGGATCGCCTGACGCAAGGAAACGATGGCGCGCAAACACTTTCGCGCTACGCGGATGTGGGAGCCGAGCGGGACACCGCGCGAGCTTACACGGCGCCTCAGCACTGACTGAGAACTCAGCACGAAGGATCTTATTTCGGGAGGCTCAAATGTCCATTTTGGTAGCGTATTCCAGCAAACATGGGTCAACGGAGAGTATCGCCGGACGGATCGCCGCCAGGCTTCGTATGGTGGGGTGCGAGGTTGATCTGAGGCCAGTCGAAGAGGTGAGACAGCCGGAGGCATACGAGGCGGTTGTCCTGGGCAGCGCTGTGTATTTCGGCTCATGGATGAAGCAGGCAGCGGAGTTTGTCCGCCGCCATGAGGCAAGTCTGGACCATGTTCCCGTCTGGCTCTTCAGTGTTGGGCCGCTTGGCACTACGAAGGATCAACGTCAGCCAGATCCCAAAGAGATAGCCGAGTTCCAGCCGATGATCCACCCAAGAGAGCATCACCTCTTCTTCGGCGTCCTTGACCGCAGCCGGCTTTCGCTCCCGGAGCGGCTGGTTGCCCAGGCGGTGAAGGCGCCGGAGGGTGATTTCCGGGATTGGGATGACATCGAGACCTGGGCTATGGGGATTGCCCACCAGCTCGCAGACATCCAGACTGTGCCGCATGGGTAAGCGCGCGATAAACCGCTGCCGCCCCGAACTTCACCCGGCGAAGCACCGTAAGAGATATGTGAGACGGTTACGGCTTACCGTGAGCCAGGTGTGAGGACGCGCGAGTACCATGTGGATGTAGCGGCCAGTGGTTTCCCCACTGCACTGGATGCCCGTCACCGGGAGGGTAGACACGATGCTGAAACGAATATTGGTGCCACTCGACGGCTCAGAGCGAGCGGAGCGCGGGCTGGCGGTGGCTGCCCGGCTGGCGCGCGGCGCAGGAGCCGAATTGTTGCTGCTGCGAGTCGTGAGTCTGCCACCGATGAAGCTAGCGCATTATGGTGAGCCAGCGCAGATCGCACTGGCGGTGATCGCTGCCGAACGTGAAGACGCTGACGCATATTTGAAGCGTCTCGCGGCGAGCCCAGTGGTCGAGGGCGTTTCGGTTGAGCCTCTCGCAATCGAGGGTCATGTCACGGCAGACATTCTGGATACCGCACGCGAAGAGGCATGTGACCTGATCGTCATCTGCACGCATGGCTACTCTGGATTCAATCAGTGGCGGCTGGGGCGCGTCGCATCGCATGTTGCTCGTCATGCCCCTGTGCCTGTCCTCATCGTGCCCGCGCGCGATGAGCAACCGCCAGCCCCTGTGGAAGAGGGTAGCGTCCGTGTTCTGGTGACGCTGGACGGCTCCGAACTGGCAGAGGCGGCGATTGCGCCCGCACTGGATGTCGCCCATGCAGCGGCGCCGCCGGAGCGCATCGCAATCCACCTGCTGGAGGTGGTGGACTTCTTTACGGCGATGATGGCCGATGAGGAGCGCGACAAGGCCGAGTCCTCCGCTATCGGACCTGAAGAGCAATCGCTGCAGATTGCTCGCGGGTATCTCGACACGATTGTCCGGCGCATTCAGCAAGAGCATCCAGGCGTCGCCGTCACCTCAACAGCTGTGCTCGCGTCTGATGTGGCAAAAACGATTTGTACCATCGCCGACGCTCATCCAGGGTATGATTTCGTGGCGATGGCGACCCATGGACGCGGCGGGCTACAGCGCTGGGCAGTGGGAAGCATCACCGAGCGAGTGCTTCATGCGATTCATCACCCGCTCCTCATTGCGCGCTCGTCTGCCGCCGTCGAACAGGACCGCAAGATCGCGGAAGCAAAGGCCGACTGAGGATCGACGTCAACCATGCCGGTTCAAGGAATAGAGCGAACCCACTCCTGGGGCTGGTCACGGAAACGCGGCCAGCCCCACTCCTCGCAAGGTGCCGTCAGGAGCATTAGGGGCGGCTTTTTTCAGGGTGCGATGGCACAATGACCAGAGGGGTAGTTGCGTGGCTCATCACCCCAGCCGCGACGCTGCCAACCACGGCGCGCGCCACGCCTCCACGCCCATGAGTGCCCATGACGAGCAGGCTTCCCGTGCGTGACGTGGCAAGATGCACCAACTGCTCAACGACCGGGCCGACCAGCTCGACGGTCTCGACGTGGATCTGCGTCTCGGTGGCTATGTGCTGGCGAGTCTCTGTCAAATATTGGTGCGCCTCGGCTACCTCCGCATATTGAGCATTGTGTCGCGCCCGCATGGCATCCACTCCGGCTCCGAGAACAAAGACAGGTGGAACCACACGGACAAGCACCAGCGGGCGCTGATACGCGCGCGCCAGCTCGATAGCTATCGGCAGAGCGGCTTCGGCGTTCTCCGAGCCATCTACCGCGAGGATGACCCGCGCATCTGGCTCGTAGAGCAGCTCGGGTGTGGGCAGCGGCGACCCGATGTCTGGCAAGATGAGCAGGGGTACCGTGGAGCGTTCGAGGAGTCCGCTGCTGACGCGCCGATGCCACAAGACTTCGAGCATCGCGCGCTGCTCGGGCGCCACCACGATCATCTCGGCATCCTGCTGCCTGGCGGCCTGTGCTATCTCGACGGAAGGCTTCCCATACTCCATCAGGAAGTGCGCATTGATGCCATTCGCCCGTAGCTCCTGCGTATACTCGTCCAGGCGCTGCTCAGTCGCAACCACATCCCTCGTATCGAACATGGCCGGAGCTACGTGGATCAAGACGACTTCCGACGGTATCCGTTCTGCGATGGAGATTGCCATAGACAGCGCTTCGGCATCGCGCCCGTTGCCCTCGATAGGAACCAGTATTCGTTTCGACATACGCGACTCACCTCTTTCAAGGTAGCCCTGGGTTTACGTTTTCGTGGCGCGTAACGCGTTCACGATCACCAGCACGTCTATGCCTTCTTGAAGGATCGCGCCTGCTGTCGGCGGGATAAGCCCAAAGGCCGCGCAGATCATCGCGATCAGGCTCAGTCCCATGCCGATCCAGATGCCCTGAAGCGCGACGCGCATCACCCGCCGGCCCAGCGCGACGGCACGAACAACCTGTAGAATGTCGGGCGAGAGTAATACCGCGTCGGCGATTGCCGCGGCTGCTGTCAGCCCTTGCGCACCTATTGCCAGGCCAACCGATGCGGTGGCCAGCGCGGGCGCATCGTTGATGCCATCGCCAACCATCAGCACATGGTGCTTTTGCTCCTCCAGCGCTCGGACGACCTTGACTTTCTGATCTGGCAGGCAGCGGGCAACGACACGGTCCATGCTGGCGAGCTTGCCGATTTGGTCGGCTACTACCTCTCCATCGCCAGTGAGCAGCCAGGATTCGGCGATGCCTGTCTTTTTCAGGTCGGTAGTAAGACGCTCTAATTCGGGCCGCGGGACATCAGCAAAGACAAGCAGCGCTTCGACATGCCCATCGATGGCGACGAAACTGCCAATCTGCCCTTGAGTCGTCCGTCGCTCGCGTTCCTCGATGAGCGCGGCGGGAACGGGAATCCCCAGATGTGCCATAAACGTGCGATTGCCCACCGCTATTTCGACATTCGCCGCTGTAATCGTGGTATCGGCTCTGGCATCCAGGTCGCAGAAGGGCGCGAGCGCGACGCTTCCTCGGATTCCCTTTCCGGGAAGCTCGTCCAGGTGGGTGGCGATAGCCAGTTGACGCTCCAGCTTTCGGGCGGCATCCACTGTCGCGCGGGCCAGAATATGGGTTGAGAATTGCTCGACCGAAGCAATGAGCCACAGCAGCATGTCATCGTCGTACGCCGCGATCGACGCGCCGTCATATCGGATGAGCGCGACGACCTGTGGCTGCCCCAGCGTGAGGGTTCCAGTCTTATCAAAGACGGCAACATCTACACGTCCCAGTTGCTCGATGGTGGCTCCGCTCTTCACGATCAGCCCGTGACGTGCCGCGCGATCAATTCCCGACATGATCGCGATCGGTGTCGCCAGAATCAGTGGGCAGGGCGTCGCGACGACGAGTACCGCGAGTGCGTACATGCTATCGCCCGAGATGACCCAGGCAATCGCGGCCATGCCTACCGCGAGCGCCGTAAACGCGGCTCCATACCGGTCGGCAAGCCGGTGGATGGGCGCCTTGCTTTGCTGCGCAGCCGCGACCAGGCGCAGAATCTGGGCGTACTGGCTCTCGGCGCTCCGCTTCAACGCCTGCACTTCCAGCATATGATCCTGATTGACGCTTCCCGAGAGCACCTGAGTGCCTGGCTCCTTGCTCACCGGAAGTGGCTCACCGGTCAGGTCCGCCTCACTGACCCCGGAGGAACCCGCGATCACCAGCCCATCAACTGGGATGATCTCCCCCGGTTTCACGACCACGATTTGCTCACGCTCGACCGCATCAGCCGGGATGTCGATCAGTTGATTCTCCTGCCAGATATGGGCGGTGCGAGGCGCGCGCTCGGCGAGCGTCGAGAGCGATTTGCCAGCCCGTCTCAGGGCAAATGCCTCCAGGGCTTCACCGCCTGAGAGCATCAACACAATGATGGCGCCAGCCAGGTACTGGCCGAGGGCCAGCGAGCCGCCGATAGCGAGTATCGCGATCACGTCAACGCCGACCTCACCACGTACCAGTTGTCGCACGGTGTCCCACAGGAGCGGTATTCCACCCAGCAGGATGATGCCGATGAGACTTCCCTGCGATACCCTGGGCCATCCAGCAAGCCACGTCGCGAGACTGATGAGCAACAGGGCGATCACGGCGAATGGTAGCGGGTAGCGTTTCAGGAGACCGCCGATGCCAGCCGCCCGCTGCATGAACGTCGTTTTGGGCATATCATCCTGAGCGGGTGATGTCTGGACCTGTACGGATGCTATCGAATTCCTCTCGTGTGGCGCCTGAATCATAGCCAGCCCCGATCTTCACCGATGCAGCACGTGTCGTGATTCCGCCGCGCGACATCCTCGGCATCTACATCGTAGCGAAGGGTCATCACAACACCCTCACAAGACCGTCCACACATGTCACGAGACGCTTCCTGCGCGTCTGGGTACGATAGAATGTGGTGACAACCGCACCAGGCGGGTGAGGCCGACTGGTGAGACTCACGGTAATGCTGGTGGCCCCCGATATGCGGCATCGTGGATACGTGGATAGGCGGATTCAGAGATGGAAGGGTATGGCATATGCCTACCGAGACCGATATTGCGCGCTACAAGGCAAACCTTCAGGATGAGCGCGACAGTACCACGCTCTACCAGGCGCTA
>DASUWS010000324.1:0-3538 GCA_036378295.1 Ktedonobacterales bacterium | reverse complement strand
GTCACGACCGCATCCATCTCGCGGAGGCTGCTATCCTGATGAAACAATTCATAGCGCATTGTCAGTTGGCCTCCCCCTGAAGCGGAAGCTCCCATGTCTCTCCAACCAGATCATGTCCGAAGCTGTGATGCGGCTCTCGCTCGACGAGCGTGAATCCCGCCTGTTCGTAGATGTGGCGTGCCTCCACGAGCACGTCATTGGTCCAGAGCATAAGCTTGCGATAGCCGCGCCGCTGGGCGAAACGAATACACTCCCGCACGAGCCGGGTGCCGAGACCCAGCCCGCGCGCCTTCGGCTCAACCAGGAGCAACCGCAGCTTGGCGACCCCGTCATGCTCGTGGTCATGCACGACAAAGACCGATCCGACTTTCTCGCCATCCATCTCCGCGATCCAGCAGCGATCCCGGTCAGGGTTGAAGTGGGTGACGAAGTCGGCGACAACCTGGGCCACGAGCGCCTCAAACTGCGCGTTCCATCCATACTGCTCCGCGTACAGCACACCATGCCGGTGAACGACCCATCCCAGGTCACCCGGCTCGTGCGATCGCAGGACGAACGGCTCGGAATACTTAAGGCCCTTGTCGAAGATGCCCTCAATCGTCTGCATCGCATCGAGCAGACGGCGCTGGTTCGGCTCACTCAGCTCGCTCAGCATATCGGCGATCTCGTCGCGCGAACGCTGGTCCAGAATCGCGAACTCCGCCTGACCTTCCGCCGTCAGCCGCAGGAGCCGCTGCCGCCCATCGGTTTCCGAGCGAACCTTCTCTAGCAGCCCTTGCTGTTCCAGGCGTCCCAGGATGCGGCTGAGATAGCCGGGGTCAAGCCCCAGCTCCTGGCACAGATCAGAGGCGGTCAGATCGTCGCGCTGAGCCAGCTCGAAGATGATGCGGGCTTCGGTCAGCGAATATGGCGTATGCAGGAGACCCTCGCGCAACACGCCGATTTGCCGTGTGAACGAGCGATTGAACCGCCGAACCACGCGAACGCGCTCCTCAAGCGTCTCGTCTGACATAGATGTATTCCCCCATTCTGAGGTCGCGGCGACAGGCCATATTCTTGCTTTAGGCAAACATATACCTGAAATTAGTTGCTATTGTCAAGTATTTATTGAGCGTGTCGTGGTATCCGCGTCCTGTTGGGTGGTAGGTGCTTACTCCCTCCCAGGGACGGCGCGCACGGCTGCACGTGCCGGAGGGCTTCAGCCTGCGGCTCATCCTGCTCCTTCAGCCCGGCGTAGACAGGCGCGCGGGTACTGACATCATGGGATTTGTCGGCGCGTTCACGGGCGCGGCGGGCAGGCCCCGGCAAGGACCTGGCCCTCCCGGCGCTGTGCGCCAGTCTCTTCTCTTGCGCTAGTACGCTCACGCGCCCCGGGTGGTAAGACGCTGCCACGCCATCTTGAGCGCCGTGCCGTAGAGGCCGGGACGGTTGGCAAAGAGCGTGCGGATGAGGCCAAAGAAGCTGCTGTCCATGCTGATGATGGGCGTCTCGAAGAGCGCCCGCTTCAATACTCGGTTGCCTTCCTCGGTATCGAAGAGGCCATAGAAGGCGCTCAGGTCCGCGTTCGAGTTGGCGCGGTTCATCAACTTGCGAATCCAGTCCTCGATCTGGAGGTAGTGGCCGAGCCGTCCGGCCTGCGGTAAGTCTTTGAGATAGGTGCGAATGGCGCCCTTCGTCCCACCAGCGATCTCGTTAGCGACCGCGTGCGCCGCCAGCCGTCCTGAGAGCAGCGCCGGATAGATACCGCCACCTGTCGCCGCGCCACAGAGTCCCGCCGCGTCGCCAATGAGCAGCGCTCGCGCCTGCGCATCGTCGCGATAGACGCGCTTGAGTCGCCCGCCGATGGGGATGACGCCGCCTTTGCGCTGTACCAGCTTCATGTTGCTGAGGTCGGTGACGTGGGCAAAGAGCGATTGTGCCAGAAGCAGCGTCTCGCCCGGCTTGAACGCCCGCGAGTGGCCCGCCACTCCCAGCGCGGCGATCTCGCCATGCGGCGCCAGCCAGACACAATATCCCGGCGCCAATTCGTGGTCCATCACGAGATAGAACGTCTCACGGCTGAGTGAGATGCCATCCACCAGCCACTCCGCTCCGGCGAGAAACGCGGCGTTCTGGTCGAGGCCGGTACGGCGGGCGACCTGCGAGTGCGCGCCGTCCGCGCCAATCACGATTTCCGCGTATTCGGTATGCGTCGTGGTTGTGCCGTCCGCGCTCATCGTGTAGCTGACGCGCATGCGCCCATCCGGCTCGCGCGCCGCGTCGGCAAAGATCGCGCCGCAGCGAACCGTCACGCCGTGGTCGCGCGCGGAATCGGCCATCCACTGGAGCATACCCGTTACGTCGGCCATGTAGAAGCGCCACACCTCGGAGCCGACGGAGATGGAAGGATGCTCTGGCGCGCGAATCTCGATGCGCCGGACGGAGTTCATCAGGTAGCGCTTCGGCACGTCAATCAGGTCCAGCACATCGCTGAAGAGCACACCTGTCGTGCGCACCACGCCGCCCACCACCGGATCGCGCTCCAATACCAGCACCCGCAGCCCGCGCGCCGCCGCACCACTGGCGAACGCCAGCCCGCCAAAGCTGGCGCCAACGACGATGGCATCCCAGGGGTCAGTCTGCGAGTGTGGCATGACGTGGTTCCTTTCTGGCGATACGGGCGCTACCGGCGATATTGGCAACGCTGGCTACTGCTACTTCGCGCCGCGCGACGACACAACCGACAGCAATTCCTATTGTTGCCCAATCCCTTCGCTCTTGGCAAGGCAATTTCACCGACCGCCCCTTGACGTATTGCATCTATTTCGATACACTTCTAATTAGATGTGTATCAACGTTGGCATTCACCGAAATTTGCCAGAGAGGCAAGAATCATGGACAATCAGGAGCAAGATCAGTCAACGAAGATGCAAGCCGTCGCATCAGATGATCTGCAAACGCTGCTGGTCTATCTCAAGACGCTGGCCGACCAGACACGCCTGCGCATTCTAGGGCTGCTGGCGGCGGAGAGGCGTAGCGTGGACGAATTGGCAACCCTGCTCGACCTCAAGCCGTCCACGGTCTCCTGGCATCTGGCGCGACTCAAGGAGATTGGGCTGGTCGAGATGCGCGCGCAGGGCAACACCCACATCTACCGCATGAACGCCAAAGGGCTGGGACGCATCAACAAGCTGCTGGCGGCGCCTGAGCAGGTGGTGATGATTGGCGAGTTCGAGGCCGACGCCTGGGAGCGCAAGGTGCTCCGCGACTTCCTAGAAGATGGGCGGCTCAAAGAGATTCCGGCGTATCGCAAAAAGCGGCAGATCATCCTGCGCTGGCTGGCGACGCAATTCGATATCGGGCGTGTCTACGCTGAAAAAGAGGTCAATGAGATCATCCAGCGCTACCATCCGGACGCCGCGACACTCCGCCGCGAGCTTGTCGGGGAGAAGCTAATGGCTCGTGAGCGCGGCATGTACTGGCGCATCGCGCCCACAGGCGAGACAGGCGGCACAGGCGAAGCCCATGAAACGCGTGAAGCGCAGGCGGAAGCGGAAAA
>DASUWS010000323.1:0-6784 GCA_036378295.1 Ktedonobacterales bacterium | reverse complement strand
GTGTGGGCGACGCGGGGATCGTGGAGAAACGCTTTCAGCCCCTCAAGCGGGATGGTGCCCTCACCTATTCGCTCGTGGATATCGCGATGGCTGCCGCGCGCCGCACGCGCATCGTTCACATGCAGCACGGGCACGCGGTCTAGCCCGATGACGCTATCCACCTCGTCCAACACGTGGCGCGCCCCCTCTGGGGTGCCGATGTCGTAGCCAGCTGCCCACATATGCGCGGTATCCAGACAGACACCAAGGCGCGCGCCCAACTCCGGCAGCGCCCCGAGCACTGCCACGAGATTCTCGAAGCGATAGCCGATTTTGCCGCCGCCTCCCGTGTCGTTCTCCAGCAACAGCAGCACGTCCTCTGGCGCTCCCGTCATCACCTGGCGCACGCCCTCGATCAGTCGTTCTATCCCGGCTTCATCGCCCGTCCCGCTGGCGCTGCCAACGTGAAAGACGACGCTCGATGCGCCATAGAGCGCGGCGCGATCCAGTGTCGCGCGCAGCAGTGTCACCGATTTCGCGAAGATATCGGCGTTTGGCGATGCCAGGTTGATCAGATAAGCCGCATGCACCACCACGGGCGACTGTTCGTAGCGCACGACAGCTTCCCGGAACGCCGTGACCAGATCGGGATTGTGCGCGGGCGGCGCCCAGGCGCGCGGATTCGTCAGAAAGACCTGCACGGCATCACAGCCAATGCTTTGCGCCTGTTGCAGTCCTTTCGGCGTATTCGGGAGATGACGGCCAAATCGCACGGGACACATACTCTCTCTTCCCTTGCTTCAAGGGGTGTCAATCGCTGCCGGACGCGTCGTTTGCCTCGTTTGCCTCGTCTACTCCTACCGCCTCACGAATACGCTGGGCGGCGGCCATGCGGAAGGCGACGGCGGCCTCGGCATCGGACATCTCTGGCCGGGGTAGCGCCTCCAGGCTGGAGAGGCCGAACTGCTGCAAAAACTCCGGCGTTGTGCCGAACAGGGTTGGGCGGCCAACGGTTGCGGCTCGCCCCACCTCGATGACCAGCCCATACTGTATCAGACTTGCCAGCGCGCGGTCACTGTTAACGCCCCGGATGGACTCGATCTGCGACCGCGTGACGGGCTGGCGATAGGCGACGACCGAGAGCGTTTCTAGCGCGGCGGTGGTCAGCTTGACCTGCGTTGGCAGGCCCAACAGCGTCGCGACGAAGCGGGCGTTCTCCGGCGCGGAGACGATCTGCACCGCGTCGCCCATCCGCTGCACGCGAATACCGCGCCCCTGGCGCTCGCACTCGTCTGCCAGCGATGCGACCGCCTCGCGCAATCGCGCCTGTTCCAGCGGCAACAGCTTGCGCAGCTCATTGATCTCCAGCGGACGCCCCGCGACGAACAGCAGGCTCTCGATGGCCGAGCGCAACTGTGCCAGCGAGAGGAGACTGGCAGGCAGATTCGCCGCGAACTCGCTGGATGCGAGCACGGTTTGTTGTGGAAGATCGCTCCCGGCGTCTGAAGATGATCTCGTACGTGGCATGGAGGCGATTATACCATGGATTTGCTGGCGCGCCGAGCCTGGATAGCCTTCATCGAGGCCGCAAGCGGGCGTCAAGGATGAGTACCCGGTGAACTTTCCCAGGCAACCGTTAGCTCGCGGAGTTGAGCTTCGACGCTCGCGGCCATATCCTGAATCTGGTCTGTTTCACGCAGGAGTCCCGCAATGGCGCTCCTCAGGGCGCGGAGCAATTCTTCCCGCTCTAGCGAACGCACCAATGCATCTCTGAAGGCAGCATGTACTTCAGCGGGTAAGGCATCGAAGCCTCTGCCGTTGCGCGCGGGAAGATCGCGGCGAAGGCAAGCGAGGCTAAGCCCATAGTCGCGCACGCTGCTAATCCAATATTCAGCCTGCCAGAAGCGCCCGCGCTCGATGCAAAAGCGCGCACGGAGCGCATGATGCACCGCGTAGCCGAAAAGCTCGTGCGGCGACGGTGGTTGAGGAAAGGGCTTTTCCACAGCGCTGCCGAACAACAATCTGAAATTCGCGCCGCGTGCCGCGAATTCGGCTGCGGGTGTAAACGAAAGGTCGAACTGTAAGCATCCGGGAAGCAGGAAAACGCGGTAGATAGTGGCCCCACTCGGGAGGTCGAACAAGTGGACCGCACCGAACTCGCTTTCAACTGTGCTCGTCCAGTCGTTCAACACATCAAGCACAGGCACACCATCCGCGACGGAGAACGTCAGGTCAAGGTCAGACCAACGATCCCCCTCGTGATGCGCAAGTGACCCGACCACGGCTCCGCCAACGACGCGCGTATCGGACGATGCCAGATCAAGCATACGGTCGCGCACGTGATCGCGGTCTTCGATACTGAACATGGGTAGCATCCTGATCAAAAAGAGATGATGCTGTTCTCCAGCTCATCCCTTTGGCCGCCGAATTCAACGCGTTGGGAGGGGTTAGGGGGGAGAATCTCTCCCCCCTATTCCGGCAGTTGCAGCGACTTGACCGTCAGGAACTCTTCGAGGCCATACCGGCCTAGCTCGCGGCCATTGCCCGACTGCTTATAGCCACCGAACGGCGCCAGCATGTTGAACGTGCCGCCGTTGATCTCCACCTGTCCGGTTCGCAGCCGCCGCGCCACGCGCATAGCCCGCTCGCGGTCGCCCGACCAGACACCGCCCGATAGCCCATAGATGCTGTCGTTGGCGATACGGATCGCGTCCGCCTCGTCGTCATAGGGGATGATGACGAGCACCGGACCGAAGATCTCTTCCTGGGCAATTGCCATGTCATTCGTGACGTCTGAGAAGATCGTCGGGCGGACGAAATAACCCTTCTCCAGGCCCTCGGGCGGCTCCGCGCCACCAGTCACCAGACGCGCGCCCTCCTGCTGGCCCTTGCGGATGTAGCTGGTCACGGTCTCGCGCTGCTCAGCGGAGACGAGCGGGCCGAGCCGTGTGCCCTTGGTGAAGGGATCGCCGGGAACAAACCATTCCGCCGACCGTTTCGCGATCTCTTCGACCTCGGCCAGTTTCGAGCGGGGAACCAGCATCCGTGTCAGTGCGCTGCATGTCTGGCCCGAGTTGAGGAAGCACTTGCCCACGCCGTCGCGTACCGCGATCTCCAGATTGGCGTCGTCGAGGATGACGTTCGCGGATTTGCCGCCCAACTCCAGCGCCACGCGCTTCACCGTCTGAGCCGCCAGCTCGCTGACACGCCGTCCCGCGTTGGTCGAGCCAGTGAACGAGATCATATCCACATCGGGATGGAGCGCCAACGCCTCGCCAACGACGCTCCCCCGGCCAGAGACCAGATTGAAGACGCCCGCTGGCAGCCCGATCTCATCAAAGATATCGGCCAGCATGAAGGCGCTGAGCGGCGCGACTTCGCTTGGCTTCAGCACAACGGTACAGCCAGCGGCCAGCGCTGGCGCCACCTTCGCCGCGATCTGGTGGAGCGGGTAGTTCCACGGCGTGATGCAGCCCACGACGCCGACCGGCTCGCGTACGACCAGCGAGTTGCCGATGTGCTCTTCGAACGGAAACTCCGCCAGGATGCCTGGGAGCGCGCTAAACGTTGCGAGCGGCTGCCCTACCTGAATTTTCTGCGATAGTCGGACCGGCATGCCGACCTCGCGAGCGATGACCGCGCCAATCGCCTCGGTCCGCGCTTCGAGCAGGCCGGCGGCTTTTTGCAGGTAAGCGGCGCGCTCGTTCACAGGCGTCTTTGACCACGCCGGGAAGGCATCCTTCGCTGCCTGCACCGCCCGGTCAACATCCTCGGATGTGCCGCGAGGCACCCGGCCCATCACCTCTTCGGTCGTCGAGTTGACCACGTCGGCCATCTCGGAGCTGCTGGCAGGCACCGACTTGCCACCGATGTAGAGCTTGTCGCGGATGATCATCTCGTCACTCATGTATTGCACGTATCCTTCCCGCCGCTGGCAGCGCGGCGCGCCATCTTCGCCACCGACTTGTGGCTATAGGTTATCACAGGGAGCGATACCATTTTGAGATGCGCCAACGTACCAGAAAATGATACATTACCAGTGCACACTATGGCCTTGCCATCTGAACGCGCGCAACGTCCGTGCAAGATCCACGCAACGTCCAGATGTGCCTCGATACCGGCAATGGAGCCAGTGTATTCTGAAGCAGCGAATGCCAGAGGGAGTCTGTATGAGCAAAGTGACCATGTCGAAAGGCAAATTCGAGGGCATCAATGCCTGCGCCGACGAGCGCGGGGTGATTGCCGCGGCGGCAATGGACCAGCGCGGCTCGCTCAAGAAAGCGATAGCCAAGGCGCGAGGCGATGGCGGTCAGGCGACCGCTGAAGACTTGAGCCAGTTCAAGAGCGCCGTGACCGAAATCCTCACCAAGTATGCCACCGCCATCCTGATGGACCCGGAGTATGGGCTGGAGGCGATCAAGCATCGCGCGCCGGGGACGGGCGTGCTGTTGGCCTATGAGAAGACAGGGTACGATGCCACCATGAAGGGACGCCTGCCTGATCTGCTGGATAAGTGGAGTGTGCGGCGACTGGTGGAGAATGGCGCGAACGCCATCAAGATTCTACTCTATTACAACCCGTTCGATGAGGAAGACATCAACACGATTAAGCATGCCTTCATTGAGCGGGTGGGCGCTGAGTGCGCCGCGCTGGATGTGCCGTTCTTCATGGAGACGGTGGCCTACGATGATGCCCTGGGCGACGAGAAAGGCTTCGAGTTCGCCAAGAAGAAGCCGGAGTACGTAGCAGCCTACATGCGGGAGTTCTCCAAGCCGCGCTACGGCGTGGACGTGCTGAAGGTCGAGGTGCCGGTCAACATGGCCTTTGTCGAGGGCACGCACGCCTTCAAGGGACAGGCCGCTTATACCCGTGCGGATGCGCTGCGCCTCTTCAACGAAGTCGCCAGCGCCGCCAGCAAGCCGTTCATTTATCTGAGCGCGGGCGTCTCGGATGAGGTCTTCCGCGAGACGCTGGAACTCGCCGTGGAGGCCGGGACGAACTTCTCTGGTGTGCTTTGTGGCCGCGCCACCTGGCAGGATGGCATCCCTGTCTATGCCAAAGAGGGCATTGATGCGCTGCGCGCCTGGCTGGAGGATCGCGGCGTGAAAAACATCCAGATGCTCAACGAGGTGCTGGCGAAAGGTGCCAAGCCGTGGTGGTCGGCCTATGGTGGCAAAGAGAACATCGAGGTCGTTGGCTAGTCAACTAGTCGGCTAACTCACGGCAAACGTGTGAGAATACCCCACCGCTCCCGGTACATCGCGAGAGGTGGGGTATTTCAGACTTTCACTTGATCCCGATCCGGACGCGGTAACTCACATACCACGGGATGGGCTCGGAGCCGATATACTGGAACGCGGCGCTGCTGAGACGATCAAGACCAAGCTCCTGGTCGGTGAACTGGAACTGGTTGCTGAGCGCATTGCTCCGCATCATCTCCAGAAACCGTGCCGTGTCTCCGTGCTCGATATGATGCAGCAATACCTCACGGGTGAAGCGGAAGTGGCCGCTCTCGCGCATGTGCTCAAGATGCTTGTCTTTCGGCCATATCTTGAGGGTGGAAGCCAGCCCGCGCTCACGGACAAGCTGCACTAAGCGCGAACCAGCCTCCTGAGCGAGCTGATCAAGCTCCCAATGGATGGTTGCGGGCCAATCATAGTCATACGCGGCAAAGACGCCTCCGGGCCGTAGAATCCGGGCGATCTCGGCCAGGGTCGCAGTCGGCTCCATCCAGTGGAACGATTGGGCGGCAGTGACGATATCCACGCACCCATCAGGCAGGCCCGTCTGGTGAGCAACTCCCTCTCGATACTCGATATGGGCCGCGTAGGGATGGCCCTCGACTTTGCGTAAGGCCTCTTGACGCATGTCGGCATTGGGCTCGATCCCAATCGCCCGCTCAGCTCGCTCACTCCAGACCGCGGTTGAGAGTCCGGTTCCGCTGCCCAAATCCACCACCAGGGCGGGGTGCGGCAGGTGAATCAACTGCGTCAGCAGATCGAGCAACGCTGGTGGCGGCGTAGGACGCGCCCGATCGTAGCTGCTGGCTTTGCCAGTCCACATTTCACTGGTTTCTGACATGGTGTGTTCTCCTACCTTACTCCTCAGGTGGTGCCATTTCTCCGTCGTCGTTGGGCCTGGTCTGTGGCGGCGCCTTCGCGGCTGAGCCGTTCACGACCTGGCGGGCGATATGTTGCGCCTCTTGCCGCAGCTTGCGAATCTCGTTGACCGTCGCGTTCACACGGTCGAACAACTCGCGGTGCGCCTCGATGCCCGCGCTGATGAGCCAGGCGGCGGCGTCGCTGCGTGTCGAGCGGATGCCTGCCTCCACCAGCGCATCCAGCGCGCTCACGGCGGCGTCATCCAGACGACAGGTCACGACGTTGTTCTTGGGAGCCGAGGAAGCGGGCGGGGGCGCAGGGCCATCTGATGTCTCGAATGACACGGCATCCACGAGGATTCTACGCGCGCGGTCGAGGTTGACGCCGAGACTCTCCAGCACGCCAGCGGCAATCCCTTCGCCCTCGCGGAGCAACCCCAGCAGCAGATGCTCTGTCCCGACGTACTGATGATTCAAGCGTCGGGCCTCGTCCACTGCGAGTTGTAGCGCCTTCTTGGCTCGTGGCGTCATCCCAATCTCGCCCAGCACGAGCTGGTCGCCGCGCCCGATGATGTGGATGACTTGCCCCCGCACGTCCGCCGGATGGACGCCGAGACTTTCCAGGATCTTCATTGCCAGAGTGTCGCGCTGCTCCTCGTGGACCAGCCCCAGCAGCACATGCTCCGTGCCCATATAGTTGTGATT
>DASUWS010000322.1:0-15913 GCA_036378295.1 Ktedonobacterales bacterium | reverse complement strand
TGCTCCACGGCCAGCCGGAGCAGGATGGGAACGTTACCGCTGAGGATACCATTGCAGGCGATCCACCGTCACTGGCGGTCGCGCTGAAGCGATTCGACGAGGTATGGACAACAGCGCCCGCATCCGACACGGACGTGCAGGAGCAGGCGCGAGAGCCTGCTGAGGATGCATCCGATCGGCCCTTCGACGATGTCTATCACCGCTATGGCCACCGTATCATCGAGCAGGCATGGCACGAGATGACCGAACGCCGCGAGCATGGCGAGATCACGGCCAGGCAGGTCGGGTTCGATGAAACAGTGATGATCCCGATTGGCAAACGCGCGATCACCCTGACCGTTGATCGCATCGAGCGCCCAGCCTCTCCCACGGAGACACACGCCGATGCGCCACAGCAGCGGCAGCAGGGACATCGGGTGCCGACGCGGTACGTGCGCGACCGATTAGGAGCGGCTTCAGATCGGCCTGACCTTCGCGCGCTGCTCTATATGCTGGCCGCAGAGCAACAATCAGGCGCAGCCACACCGGTAGAGGTGAGCCAGCGCAACATGACGACGGGCGAGCGCGAACCCCTGATGATTCGGCCACGGCAGCGCGAGAGCCTGCAAGACGAGTTGCTCTCCGCCGTCGAGGGCATCTTGCGCAACGACTTCACGCCGCGACCCGAGACGCATCGCTGCCAGAGTTGTCCATTCCTGCTGATCTGCCCGGCGAAATGACTCCGCTACACGCCGGACGAAGGAGACAGACCATGACCGAGACCGAGACGCACACCTGCTATATCGAGGAATTCCCGCATCAGCTGCGACATCGCGACGAGGCAAAGCTGCGCCCGTGCGGGCATTGGGCGTGCGATCCACACACGATTACCTATTATGGCTCGGGCCAAGACGACGACCTTCGCGAGGGTGACTACTGCATGGTCTGCTACGAGCGGGCGCTGCCGGGGATGTGCCCTGACCGGGTGCTGCGCGAGGCCCTCCACGCTCAGCCCGAATAACTGATACGGTAGATCATCCCGGCGCTGTCGTCGCTGACATAGAGCGCGCCATCCGGCCCGACTGCCAGCCCAACGGGGCGGCCCGATGCCGAGCCGTTCTGGAGCCAGCCTGTGACAAAGTCTTGCGGCGGCCCCGCGATGTGCCCCTGGCCGTCGAGCGGAATGAACACCACCTTATAGCCTGTGGGGACGCTGCGATTCCACGAGCCGTGGAAGGCGACGAACAGCCCGTGGTACTTCGCCGGGAACTTCGACGCGGTATAGAAGGCCAGCCCCAGCGGCGCGGAATGGGCCTGCATCTTCACAAGCGGCTGCTCCACACCCTGACAGGCACCCGCGCTCCCAAAGTCTGGGTCTACGATGGTGCCCGCGTGGCAGCGCGGCCAGCCGTAGTCCGCGCCGTCGCGCAGCGCGTAAATGGTTTCGGGCGGCGTATCATCGCCCAGGAGGTCGCGCCCGTTGTTTGTCACCCAAATCTCGTGGGTCACTGGGTTGACCGCCATGCCCACGGCGTTCCGCAGCCCGTGCGCGTACAGGCGCCCACCGCTGCCATCAGTGTGATACTGCCAGACAGAGGCGCGATGCGGGTCGGATTCGTTACAGACATTGCACGACGACCCAATGGAGACATAGAGCTTGCCGTCCGGCCCAATGAGCACCGTCCGGGTGACGTGGTTACCGCCTTTGGGCAGGTCGGTGATGATATCCTGCTGGTTGCTGGCGTGCAGATTGGCATCCACCGTCATGCGAGCGACGCGCGACACCTCCCCGACATACAGGACGTTGCCCGCGAAGGCAAGGCTATTGGGCGATTCCAGGCCGCTCGCTACAGTAACTTGCCGCGCGGCGCGGCCAGGGGCCTGATCCTCGGGCAGCGCAATGACACGCCCGCCGCCAGCCTCCGCCACGTAGAGCACGCCATCCGGGCTAAACGTGATGAACCGAGGCCGCGAAAGCCCCGAAGCGTATACCTCCGCCGTAAAGCCGGGTGGCAGCGTCAAGGCGCTTGTATGCGGTGACTCTGAGACGAAATTCAGTTGTCCCGAGAGCAGCGACCGGGCAAACTCGCGGTGCTGCCAGGCGAAACCGCCAGCCGCGACCAGCACGGCGAGCAGGAGCACCGCCACGACGCCGCGAATCACCAGCTTTCTGCGATTCATGGGTGATGGTGGCCGTGGTTGAGGTGCCGGAGTCGTTGGAGTTGCCATGGTCTCATCCCCCAGTGCCGTGCTCACAGGTGGTCGGAGTGCCCGCGATCTCGGCGAACGAGCGCGCTATCAATGCTCGCAATCGTCGGGCGGCCGGCCAGCGCCATCGCCAGAGCCAATTCGTCGCGCAGCATTTCCAGGACGTGCTGTGCACCCTCGGCGCCCGCAACAGCCAGCCCCCACAGCACCGGGCGACCGACAAAGACAGCACGCGCCCCCAGCGCCAGCGCCTTGAGCACATCCGTCCCACGCCGCACGCCGCCATCGAGATAGACCTCACACCGGCCCGCCACCGCATCGACTACATCTGCCAGCGCCTCGATAGTTGGTACGACGGTGTCAAGCTGGCGCCCGCCATGATTCGAGACAACGATGCCCGCGGCTCCATGCTCCACACTCAGCAGCGCATCCTCTGCCGTCAGAATGCCCTTGAGCAGCAGGGGTAGTGAGGTGATCGAGCGCACCCACTCGACATCCGCCCAGGTGATGGCCGCGCCACCCCCGGCATACTCATCGACAACTGGCGGAAGTGGGTCGAGGACGAAGTTGCCCGGCTGCGGCCAGTCAAAGGTGGCCTCGCTGCGCGCATGGCGCTCTTTCTGTCCCCAGCGAGGTGAATCCACCGTCAGCACAATCGCGCGATAACCCGCATCCTCCGCCCGCCTGACCAGCCGCTCGGCGTGGCCCCGCGTCACACTTGAAAAGTACAACTGGAACCAGAGCGGCCCGCTTGCCGTACGCGCAATCTCCTCCATCGTCTGGGTTGACTCGGTGCTGGCAATCATCAGCGCGCCGAGCGCACCCGCCGCCTGAGCCGTAGCACACTCACCTTCCTCACAGGCCACGCCGTGCATGGCCGTTGGCGCGATACCAATTGGCACCGGCACGGGCGTCCCGAGGAGCGTCGTCTCCATGCTGATCTGGCTCACGTCCGCCAGCACCCGCGGGCGCAACCGGATGCGCTCGAACGCCGCACGGTTCTCGCACAGCGTCACCTCGTCATGCGCGCCGCCGCTATAGTAATCCCACACCGCCGGATGCAGCCGCTCCCGCGCGAGAGCCTCATACTCGAACACATTGATTGGTCGCACAACCCGCCCTCCACGCACACGCGATTAGTGCTGCAATCCACTCACGACACGAGCGTATTTGTCAGCCAGCGCCTGCGCCGAATCACGCGAGGGCGACTCCGCCAGCACATGGAACAGCGGACGATCCGCATCGGGCAGAACGAGTACCCACTCCTTCCCCAGCTCGATTTTTACCCCATCGATGGGGCTGCCGCGCTGCGCCCGGTACTGCTCGCTGAGCATGCGCATCACTTTGCCCTTATACTCCCACGGGCAATTCACCTGCGTGCGAATCATGTGGTATGGCGGGAGCTGCGCCACCACAGCGGAGAGCTTCATCTCGAACCGGGCCAGGGCCTCCAGCAGCTTCATCAACGCGAACATGCCGTCAAAGGCGGGATGAAGCTGTGGGAAGACAAAGCCGCCGTTGCCATCTCCCACCATGACGACATTATCGCGGGTTGCCGCGCTGGTGAGCGCTTGCGCCATCACCTTGGTATAGATGACTTTGCCCTTCTGGCGTCCCGCCACCGTCTCCACCACACT
This sequence comes from Ktedonobacterales bacterium, assembly GCA_036378295.1. Lineage (GTDB taxonomy): Bacteria > Chloroflexota > Ktedonobacteria > Ktedonobacterales > JADMIN01 > DAHUXT01. The sequence goes on along the minus strand of DASUWS010000322.1, from coordinate 12,089 downwards.
GGGAGCCGTCACGGGCGCGGCAACCGTGCCACCCTCGCGCCCACGCAACATCAACTCCGTCATCGCGGCGAGCAAGCGTCCCCCATCCAGCAGATTACCATGGTCGTCCACAACATAGATGCGCTCGCCAGCGGTATCGATGCGCACGCCCAGGTCGGTATTCAGCGTGCCCGTGATCGAGGCCAGCACCTCGATATCGCGGTCGAACTCCTCATTCGTGCGCGAGTAGCGTAGCGGATCGCGGGTCGCGTTGAGAGCGATGACATCGGCGCCAATCTCATTGAAGATCGACGCCATCGGATTGACGCTCGCGCCGTGGCCATAGTCCACCACAATGCGGAAGCGGCGCTTGCGCATCAGGTCGAGGTCGAGATTGCGCAGGAATGCGGTCGTATAGCGCGGAATGACCGCTTCGGCATACTGAATCTGGCCAATGTCATCCAGATAGACCCGGCGAAAATCCTCGCGGAAGAAGAGGTTTTCGATCTTGCGCTCGGTGCCTTTGCTGATATCCTGGCCCTTCTGGTCGAAGAACTTAACATCCACTGTGCGCGGATCGAACGGCGAGAGCCGGATATGCACCCCACCGGAGGCATCGGTCGTGCGGACATAATAGCGCGCGACGGGCAAAGGCACATCCTCCAGGTCCCAGACGTTGATGCCAGCCGAGGGCAGGCCCGAGATAATCGCCCGCTTGATCATGCGCGGCGTGCGGTGGGCGTCACGGTTGACGCAGACCGTCGCGCCCTTCGAGAGCACCGCGCCAAACGCCGCTCCCAGGCGGGCCGCGAAGTCTGGCGTGATATCCACATTCACCAGACCGGTAACACCATAGCGTCCAAAAAGCGAGCGGCGCCCCTGCGATCCCCAGATAATGCTGGACGTGATGACGGCGCCCGTCTCGATCTCTTTGTTTGGCCAGATCTTGACGCCCGGCTGGACGATAGCAGCTTCGTTGATGACCGAGTGGTCGCCCGTGACGGAACCCTCGAACATCACCGCCTTGCTCTTGATGCTGTTTGCCGAGCCTACCAACGCGCCCCGCAGCTCTGCCCGCTCACCGATATAGGAGTTATTCCAGACGACGCTGCGGTCCACCTGCGCACGGCTATCCACAATCGTATAGGCGCCCACCACGCTCGGCCCGTGGATGACCACGCCGCTCTTGATCTTGGCATCGTGGCCGAGGAATGCGGGACCAAATACCTGGGCATCCTCTTCGATTTCGACGCCTTCCTCGGCGAACACCCTGTTCCCGATATCCGTGCCCGGGAGCGGCAGATTTACCTGCCCCTGGAGAATATCGGCGTTGGCCTGCATGTACGTAGCCAGGTTGCCAATATCACACCAGTAACCATCGGCGATGAATCCATAGATTGGGTCGCCTTTCTCCAGCATCATCGGGAAGAGGTCCTGGCTGAAGTCAACCGCGGTGTCTTTCTCGATGTAGTCAAAGATCATCGGGTCGAGCACGTAGATGCCCGTATTGATGGTATCGCTGAAGACTTCGCTCCAACTGGGCTTTTCGAGAAACTGACGGATGTGTCCACGATCATCGGTGATGATGACGCCGTATTCCAGCGGGTTGGCGACATGGGCGAGGGTGAGCGTCGCCACCGAGCGGTTGTCATTGTGGAACTTGATAATCTTGCCGAGATCGAAATCCGTCAGCGCGTCGCCGCTGATGACGAGGAATGGTTCATCCAGCATATCTTCGGCATTCTTGACACTGCCAGCGGTGCCGAGAGGAACCTCCTCGCGGGAGTAGTTGATGTGCATACCAAACTGTGAGCCGTCACCGAAGTAGTCTTCGATAGCACTGGCCATGTACTGCACCGTCACAACTACATCGGTGATGCCGTGGCGCTTGAGCAGATTGAGGATATGCTCCATCACTGGGCGACCGACAATCGGCACCATCGGCTTCGGACGCGAGACCGTCAATGGTCTCAAGCGTGAACCCTCACCGCCAGCCATGACTACAGCCTTCATAACACCGGCCCTCCCTCAATCACTCACTCGTTTGCTGCAATGCAGGGAACACTGGAAGCGATATGCTCTAAGCGCCCGACCGCATGGGATGAGACGCTCCGCGAATATGGGCTGGAGATAGCAGGATGCAGATATTTTCAGGCTGTACGCGTCTTGACAAATGCGGGCGCAACCTTACACCACATGCCGTCTGCCTGTCTATCCCTCGAACCTTGCGCCAGCCAGGCGACCTCTGTGAGACGCGGACCATGTGAGCTTCCGCCACACCCCCGAAACATCTTCCCTCAGTTTCTATCCTATCACACGCAACGGGAAGTGTTCGCATCTGACGGGCTAATCCTCCGATAGTGGACAAGAATTTCAGCGGAAATGTGGCATCGCTCACAGAACAAAAAGACGAGGCGGAGCATGGTACATGCCACGTTCCGCCTCGCCCCTGTAGAGCCTGCGCGTTTCACTGCGAGTTATTCAATTCAGGCAGCTCCCGCCGCCCAGAAGTTCGATCCATTCGGCCAGGTCATGTGTCTCCCGCTGCCATGCATGCTCGTCTTCATAACGCTCCTGCAAGGCAATTAAGCGAAACGCCTCTTCGAGTGTAAATCCCGAGTCGAGCAACGCATCAATCAGTAAATCTTCGTACTGACGCATGATACACCCCCCGCGTATGACCTGTCAGGAGGGATGACGACGACAGTGCTGCTTGATCCGAGCAGGTATGCCCGAAACGGCGCAATGCCGCCCTGCTCCCAGCCCGTAGAAACGCTATGCTGACATCTATTCGCACGGCCCGTGCCCAGCATCTGCGCCAGGGACATCTGTACGCGTGATTCGTCCGTCGAGCCAGCTATGTGCCACCATGCCAAGGGTGATGCCCACTGGCCGCGAGCAGAGATTTGCCCCGCCGAAAACATCCCGGAGGGCTAACCTGTTCGCGGCACGTCTCCGTGCGCATGTCTATAGCTTCATACGTTGAAGTGGAAGAAAAGTTCCTGCGAAGGAGAGCTATCAGGACGTTCGGGCTACGTCAAAGTTGTGTGATCGTGGTGAAACATCCAGCCGGCGTAGCATCGCCTCATGCGCGCGCCACTCCTCGGTATCGGCCAGTGGCGGTAGCAGGCGCGCGCCACTCCCAGACCCATAGCGCCGTTCCAGCGCCAGACGCAAGATATGGTCGGCAAAGTGCGGGTTCTTCGGCAGCAAGGAGCCATGCAGGTAGGTACCGTAGGTATTGCGATAGACACATCCTTCGCGGCCATCTTCGCTGTTGTTACCGTGGCCAGCCAATACGCGTCCAAGCGACTGCGCGCTGCTGCCAAGATACGTCCGGCCACCATGATTCTCGAAGCCAACCAGCGTACTCTCACCCCACGCCAGCGCAACATTGCCGATACAGCGTGGCACCTTCTTGCCCTTGTGAATCGTCCAGGCGTCGAAGATGCCGATGCCTTCCAGGTCCGGCCCTTCGGCGGGATGATAATACTTCGCCAGCAACTGATAGCCCCCGCAGACCGCCAGCACAGGCATGTCCGTCTCGACGGCGCGCAGGAAGCCATCAGCCTTCACCTCGCGCAGATCGCGGGCAACCTCATCCTGCTCTTTATCCTGCCCGCCGCCGATGAACAGCAGGTCATAGGCATCGGGATCGAGCGGCTCACCAATCTCCAGCGGAGTCACCTGCAACCTGATCCCGCGCCAGGCAGATCGCTGGCACAACACGATAATATTGCCCCGGTCGCCATACATATTGAGCTGATCGGGATAGAGATGACCCAGCCGCAGCACCGGACCATCTGGATTGTTGGCTCCCATCGTCGATGAGACTGCTTCTGCATCAGGCATCTTTCTGCTCCCAGTAACGCGGGGCATAGCCTCGCCGCGAAATCTCCCCTCGAACCGCCAGCATCGCCGTATACGTCGGGACGATATAGAGTGTCTCGCCCGCCGGAACATGTGCCAGAGCGGCGGTCAGCGCCGAGCCAATATCTGACTCGACCGTATCAGGCGGCACTCCAGCGTACTTGAACCGTAGCGCGAGGTCATAGGCTCGCGTCCCTGATGTCGTCAGGCTGGCGATCCCGCGTGCCACCTGCTCGAAATCAGCATCCCAGATCCACGAGACATCTTCGCCGTCGGCGGCGCGATCATTCAGGATAAAGAGCAGGTGATGTTTCACGCCATCCTGTCCGAGCGCGCGCAGGACCTCGTTCAGCCCGGTCGGGTTCTTTGCCAGGAGCAGATGGGCCGTCCGGTCGCCCATTGCGATGCGCTCGCCGCGTCCGAATGCGGGCGAGAAACGCTCCAGCGCATCATGGATGGCGGGGAGCGTCGCGCCCATCACCACGCCAGCCGTCGCGGCGGCCAGGGCATTATAGACGTTGTAGAGTCCGGGCAGATGCACGCTTGCCTCTGTCTGACCAAGCGGCGTTTCCAGGGAGAAGCGCGAGCCTTCCAGGCCGATGTAGCTCACTGCGCGCGCGCGCACGGCTGGCTCTGGCCGGGCAAATCCGCAGGCCGGGCAATGCCAGTGACCGATATGGCTGTAGAAACGCTCCGTGAAGGAGAGCAGCTCGCGGCACCGGGGACACGTGCGCGTATCGACAACATGCACGCGCTGCGCATCGTCCGCGGACTTGGGCGCATCTTCGATACCGAAATACACGACGGGGCTGCCAGCCGGACGGGCATCGGCCAACGCGGCAACCGCGGGATCGTCGGCATTGAGCAACAGGGCAGTCGTGGCGGGCAATGTGGCAAGCGCATCACGCCAGCGCTCGGCGACGGTATCCACCTCGCCATAACGGTCTAGCTGGTCGCGGAAGAGATTGGTCACCAGAATCGTGCGCGGCTGCAACTCAGAGACCACCTGGGGGAAAGCAGCCTCATCCACCTCGAAGACACCTGCCGCGTCTCCCTGCTCGCGCAGCTTGCCGCTCACGGCCGCATGCGCCATCAGCGATGTCGCGATACCGCGTGCCAGATTCGATCCCTCGCGGTTCCGCCAGACCCGTAAGCCCGCCTGCCGCAAGACACTGGCGACCAGCCCGCTGGTGGTCGTCTTGCCGTTGGTGCCCGTCACTACGATATTGCCATGGCGCATTTGTGTGCCCAGATGCCGGGTGACGTGTGGGTCCACATAGCGAGCGACCAGACCGGGCAGGCTCGTGCCGCCGCCCAACCGGAGTCTGCGCATGAGCGTGCCTGTCGCGCGGCTTGTGGCGATGGCGGCACTGGCGCGAATCCTGAAGCGCACGCGGGCGCGTGGCGCGGGCGGAAGCGTCGCGGGTGAATGTTCGCTCGATGTAGATGTGGATGTAGGCGCGGGGGGTGGTTGCTTCATGGTCGTTCCTGTGACTCCCTCAGCACTCGTTGGAGATGCGAAATCAATATTTCATCAGGGCAGGGCTTCGTCAGATAGGCGCGCACGCCAAGCTCCATCGCCTGGCGGTGATGCTTTTCCGCCGCGCGCGAGGTCAGCACCACCACAGGCACGCGCGCCAGCGCTTCGTTGCCACGAATGACAGACAGGAGCTCAAATCCATCGAGCCGTGGCATCTCGATATCCAGCACCATGATATCCGGCACATCCGCTATCATCAGGCCCAATGCTTCGACGCCATCACGCGCGGAGCGAACTTCGTAGCCCACGCTCGTCAGCGCTCCTTCCAGCGCCCGGCGCATCGAGATCGAGTCATCCACAACCAGCACCCGCGGGACACGCTGGCGCGGCTGCGGCGTCGCAGGCGCAGGCTGGGGCCGGGGAGCAGCCATGCCGCCGAGCGCCCCGGCCAGCAAATCCGCCAGATCCAGCACCAGAAACAGCCCGCCATCCGACCTGATACTCGCTCCAAGCACCGCCCGTCGGCGCAGATGCGCAGGCAACGCGCGAATGACAATCTCAGACTCGTCCAGCACCTTGTCTACCAACACCGCAACCTCGCGCTGTCCGGCATCTATCAGCAGCGCCATGTGGGTTGTCTTTGGCGCATCTTCCGTTACGTTGAGCAGTTCCGCCAGCGAAAAGACCGGCACCTCATCATACAATGCCGCGCTCGCATCCTCTGCCAGCCGTAACGGGCGCTCCGGTGATGGGCGCGAGACGCGCAGACGCCGGGGATAGAGCGCGGCAGTGATAGTGGTCTCTGGCTCGGCATCAGGCATCGAGTCCAGAATGCCAGACGCGGGCACCTCGAACATCCGTCGAACCGATGCGAGTGGTATGGCATATTCATTCCCGCTCACGCGCACATGCAGCGCGTGCATGATGCTCAGCGAGATCGGCACGCGAATCTGGAAAACACTTCCCTGCCTCGGTTCACTACGCACACTGATCGAACCGCGCAGGCGCAGCACAGACGTCAGGACACCATCCAGCCCGATACCGTGTCCAGCAATCACGCCCGCCTGATCCATCGTGCTCAGGTTTGGCTCGAACATCAGCGCCAGCGCCTGCTCACGCGTCAGATGATCGGCCTGCTTCGCGTCGAGGATGCCCTCAGACACCGCCGCGGCGATCAGCTGGTGTGGATTGACGCCGCGCCCGTCATCGCCTACCTCGATGCACACCTCGTTGCCCGAATACGACGCATGCAGCCAGACCTTGCCAACTGCCGGTTTTCTCTGTGCCACACGCTCTTCGGGTAATTCGATCCCATGAGCAACGGCATTACGCACCAGTTGCATGATAGACGCAATGAGCGCCTCACTGATATTGCGATCAATCTCGGTCTCTTCGCCCTGAATGGAAATCTCCACCTGCCTGCCATACGTCGCGGCGGCCTGATGCACCGCCAGCATGACCCGGTCGGCAAGCGTCTTGAGATTGACCAGCCGCAGGTGAATGATCGTCTGCTGCATGTTGTGCAACACCGTGCGCTGGTCATCGCTGTTCCGCGCCAGGCGCTGGATGAGCGCTTGCAGTGAGCTACTCAGCGTATTGGCGTCCAGCACGGCTTCAGAGAGACTACGCAGCGAATCGTCGAAGATGGTGTAAGAGTCTAGCTCCAGGTCATCCCACGTGCCCCCGCTGGTTTCTCGCCGCACCAGCCAGCGCGGCCCGCTTGTCCCCGCTGGCACCTGCTCACCAACCTGGCGAATAAAGGGATGCAAATCGGTGAGCTGCGCGGTCAGGCTGGCAAGGCGCGTCAGCACGTGGTCCATATCTTCTTGAATGCGGTGGATTTCCTCGCTGGTCTGTGCCAGCATCGCGCGATTCATGGCCAGGCCGTCGGACTGGTGCATCAGATGATCGAGCTGGCGCGGCTCGACACGCAGCACATCCTCATCAACGAGCCCACGGTGCGGACCGGGAGGCTGCGCTATGGAGCGATCGAGCACAGGAATAACGGCAGGCGGCGGCCCTTCCTGCGCGCCAGTCCCCGAACCGGCGCCCGGCGCGTCCGCTGCTGAGGCCAGCACCTGTGCTTCCGCTACGAGGGCTTGGGCCTCGCGCAGCCGCTCCTCACTCGCGTCTCCCTGCTCGCCTGCCTCGTGCAGGGCAGCTTCGATGACATCAGCGAATCGAATCAACAGGCTCAGGCATGCCGCCGAACGCGACACGGCAACGGGCTGCAAGACTCGTGGCACACCTTCGAAGCCGAGCAGAATCTCAGCCAGCCTGTCAAAGAGATAGGTTGATACGGTTCCTTTGACTTTGTGGCCAAGCTGCGCCATGTCGCGAAGGGCGTCCAGATGGCCGGGCATTTTGCCGAACGAGGCGATCAACGCGCGCAAATCTGCCAGATCGCCCGTAGCCTCTGAGAGGCACTCGCGCCGCAGCTCTTCTGGAATCTGGTCGCGGTCGTCGCGCGCGGACCGCTGTTTCACATGGACGACCTCTCCTGGCGTGCGCTGGCGGAGCGGCGCGGTTGTGAACTTCCGGATGACGGCCTGTGTCTTGACCGAATACTGGCTTACGTCAACCGCGTCCGCCGCAGCGTCGTCGCCCTCATTGGCCTGGGTCGTACCGGCGCGGCTTGCGTCTCCGCTGATCGCTGGCGACGGGGATACCAGAGTGTCATCGCTCCCCGCCGTGGAAGGTGAGGTGTCCGCCGCATCGCCCGGCCCCTGGGCGGCCTCGTCACTCTCCATCAGCGCGACATCGCGCAGACGCGCGCGGACATACACCAGCACGGCATCGATGTTGCGCAGGCTTTCATCAGAAGGCAGCTGCTCGGCGGCATGGTCGAGGGTTTGGACGGCACGGGCGCAATCCGTCATTCCCGCCAGGCCCAGGAGTCGCCCCAGGCGCGCGCTGAGTTGCCGGAAAGTCTCCGCAGTGATGGGAAGCTCTTCACTGGTCTGCTCCCCCACAGCAGATGGAGCAAGTATCTCGGTAAGCTCACGTACGGTATCGAGACGCGGGCCAAGCCCCCCAGACGCTTTCTGGGCCGGGGTGTTGTCAGATAGCTCACTCATAGCCCGCTGCCTCCACTTTGAGCGCATCCAGCAGGGTATCGAGCAGTACATCCATCTTCAGGACAGAAAACGCCATCTGGCCGCCAGGCTCCCGATACACTCCGGCCCGAAAGCGCGTCGCCGGCGCCCGCGGCAGTGAGGCCACGTCCGCATCCGCAGATATGTCACCGGGTTTGGCGTAAGCAACATCGCCAACCCGACCAACGACCAGCGCGAGCATACGCTCGCCAGAGCCGATAATCAGGGCTGTCGGCCCACTCTCTGGCATCGCCAGGCGCCAGTTTTCGCGGGAGGGCGATGGGGAGCCAGGCAAGATGACACGCCCATTGCGCAACCGCGCCCGCGAGAGCGTCGCCAAATCCGGCGACTCGAACAGGAATGGAGCGGGATCAACCAGACCAATCAATTCGGTATGCAGCGCGAAGAAGCCCAGCATCCAGGGCGGGCTGAAGGGAAGCGCAACAGTGGTCGGCAAGGTAGGCAATACTTCGCGAAATTGTGTCAGCGGCGCAGCGCACGCCACATCAGCGCAGGTAAAGAGCAGGTACGGAGCGCCCTCAGGCGGCGCGACAGGCGTTTCGCCGCGATGCGCCTGCTCCAGCGCGATTCGCTGCTCGTCGATAGTGTGCGCCCGCGCCAGCGTGAGCAACTGCGATAGGCTCAGGGGCGGCTGCGCGCCCGCAGACCTTGGGGTGGGAATCGATTCATCCTCATGCGAAGTCGTCATAGAGCCCCCACTCAGCATCCAGTCTCCTCGTGCCGCTCAATTCTTGCCGCCTGAATCGTTGCCAGGAAGCTCAAGATCGAGCAGCGGGAATACCTTGCGCACCAGATCCTGTTCATCGAAGGGCTTGGAGATGAACTCATCGGCACCCGCATGCCGGGCACGCAGACGGTCGAAAATGCCGTCGTGCCCGGAGAGCATGACGATAGGTACCGAGCGGAACTCGCGCCGGTGGGTCAGGAGGCTGGCCACATCATAGCCGCTCATGTGGGGCATACCGATATCGAGCAAGACGAGATCGGGGACTGGAACGGTGCCTTCGTTCAGCGCATTGAGCGCGTCAACGCCGCTATAAAAGGGTACAGTGCTGATGCCATAGTGTCCGAGCGAGTATTCCACGATTCGGCAAATCACCCGTGAATCGTCAACGACCATGACCAGCTTGCCAGTTGAGGTGTCATCATCCATATCGATGAGGTCTTGTAGTGGCCGTGTACGCGCAGCTTTGGAACTCCTTGGAGAAGAACCGAATGAATCCATGCAATTCCTCCTGTGCCGTGTGCCGGATTGCCGTCTGGCACCTCTGACACATCTGACACCTGCATGCCCCGCCAGAGAGCGCCGTCATACTAGCGCCGAAAGGTCACTCCTCGGCAAGGGCCTGCCCGCGAAATGTCGCAAAGAGAGCGTCCCAGACCTCTTTGTTCTGTGAGCGCACTCGCGGCGAGGCGATGCGGGCGTTGATCGCCTCGAACGCGGTCCCCAGGGCGAGGAGCAGCGTTTCTTGCGCGAGATGATAAAACTCCGGCCCCACCTGAAGATGGCTGCGCATATTGACATCAAACGAGCGTTTGCAGAATGCCGCGAAGTCGTCAATATCGATGCGATTGCGGTCAATTTTGAATTCATAGCCGTCGATGCCAGTAAGCCGCTCGCGGGCGAGCAGAATCGAGAGCGTGTCGGGCGCGAATCCCAGGTTCTGGCTGCGGCAGGCTTCTTCCAGGGCAAGCATCGTCAGATTGATAAACGTGGCCAGCGCGACGAGTTGATCGACCGGTGACTTCTTCTTGATCCAGTCCTGTTCCATGCGCTGCACGAGCGCGAACAGATTGAAATGATTCATACTGAGCCGCTCGGCTTCATCGGGCAGGCCCGGCGCGGCTGTGGTCCCTACAGGCAAAAGCAACTGGTCTCGCACCAGAGTCGCCAGTTGGTGAGCGACCTGCTCTTCTGGCTGCCGCACGGCGGTAGCGATACGTCGAACGCTATGCTGAATGTTGACCTGGGCAATGATCCGCCAGACGCTCGTGGGGAACTGGAGTGGATGCTGCGGCGGGGGCATTGGTGCCAGCACCAGGTGGGTGCGGGTACCGTCGGGCAATTGTTCCGCGAGATCGTTCCATTCCGATTCGTAGCGCATCATCTCCATGACGGCCTGAGTCGTGGAAAGTCGCAACGCGCCGGAAATAGCGGACGCGCGTTCATCAGGATGGAACTCGTACGAGCCTTCACGCCAGAGCGCCATCTCTCGCAACGTCCAAAGCGCCTGCGTTTTGAGCGCCAGCGCCAGTTGATCATGGGTAAGGATGTTCAGATCGATGAGCCGCTCGCCAATACGCTTGCCCAGCGGATCCTGCGTCTGCAACTGGTAGGCGTGCTCAATCTGCTCGGAGGTTGCCATATTGAGCTGTTGCAGCACATTACCCAGGGTCAGCGCCTCGGTATCCAGCTCAGAGCAACTGACAATCGAGCCATCCTCAACATAGACCAGACCCGTGCGGCCATCTTCCGCATGCAGGTGAAGCGCGCCCGTGCTGGCGTTTAGCCCCATGACCTGCAACAACTCGGCTGAGCGAAATCCCTCCAGCCGGCCTTTGAGTACAGAATCCTGTGGCATGTGATTACTCTCTACGTATAGCGGGCGCGAGACATCTTCGGGACATCTTAGACATTGTATGGATCAGATATGGTCAGGCACGTGAGCTATCCACACCGGGGCATTATACTCTAGCGACCGAAGCGGGGCAACGGTCCTACCCGCTGCACGTCGCTCTCCGCGAGACGCTCCAGCAGCGTCGCCATCGTCTCGCCCAGCACGGGATGCGCCAGTGTTGGCGCGATTTCCGCCAGCGGCGCAAGGACGAACGCGCGCTCCGCCAGGCGCGGATGAGGAATGGTCAATTCTGGCGACTGCAGTATCAACTGGTCGTAGAGCAACAGATCAATATCAATCACGCGCGGCCCATAGCGCGGCCCTGCCTGGCGTCCGAGACACCGCTCGATCTCCTTCACCTCATGGAGCAGCGCAAGAGGGGGGAGCGTGGTTTCCCCCATGCAGACAAGATTGTGGAAGCGCGGCTGGTCGGTATAATGCAACGGCGCTGTGTCGTAGACCGAGGAGATATGCTCAACTGTGACGAACGGCGCAAGCGCCTCGATGGCCGCCGCTAGATGGGCATCGCGGTCACCGAGGTTGCTCCCCAGGCCGAGATAGACATGATGGTGCGATGCGTTGTCCTGATCACTCACAGGCAGTATCCACCCCTTTCGTCCACGCGTCATAACACATCCAGGAGAGTGGTTGTCCCTGGGAGAGCGCGCCTTATTCGTCCGTGCATTCAGACTACAGCGGACACTCGTGAGCAACCACCAGTCACCCGAAATCAGTATTACTCAGCAGTTAACCTATTCAGGCCGTTAAATTGACGGCGCGCGGGCCACACGCTATAGTAGGCTGCGCCTGATTGACATGCCTTCAGCCGAGGGGAGAAGTGGGAGTATGCGTGGCTTCGCCGAACGCCACCGGGGTCTATTGGCACGGAAACAAGCTCATCGGCAGTGGTTTCCGCGTGCGCTTGTCGTCGTGCTGGCGGGAATCGTATGCCTCGCCATTGCTGGATGTGGCGCGCCAACCGCCCCACAGTTGAAGCTGCCGGGAGGCACCTTCACCAGCACAGAG
>DASUWS010000321.1:0-22636 GCA_036378295.1 Ktedonobacterales bacterium | reverse complement strand
GCCCTGTAGCAGGCAACCTGTATTGAGCGGGAAGTGCGAATGGATGAGGATGATAAAGGGCAACCGGAAGCGAACACGCGCGATACCTTTTTCGAGCAGTTGCTCACGGTAAGGATGCCAACGGCTGGCCCAGCCGTTCCGCTGCCTTCCCTGCGAGATGCGCCCGCCGAGGGGAATACTCGGCGCCACAGCGCGCCGCCAGCCCATTCGGCTGAACAACAGATCGAACAGATCGAGCAGATGCCTACCATCCGCACGAGGGCGACCACGCCGCCAGCAGCCCACCAGGCAGGGCAGATCGAGCAGATCGAGCAGATGCCTACCATGCGCGTAAGAGCGACCATGCCGCCAGTCAGCGCGCCCGCGGACTCGCCCGCCGTGCCCTATTCGGCTGAAGCGCCTTCGCCTGCCACTGCCAGGCAGCGTCTTTCCGGCGCGCCGGGTATTGCTGAGGCTCCCGCGTATCCCGCGATTGCCGCAGTCCCCACGATCCCCTCTGGCATCCTGCCGCCACCTCCCGCCGGGCACAGCCGCCGGACCCACACACCACGCGCGCGCAAGCGCCGAACAGTCGTCCTCGCCGCGTTTGGCGTCCTCCTGGTCGTCGTGGCGCTGGTACCCATGCTCTATCAACTCTCGTCGTCATCAGTGAGCGCGGGCCATAGCAGTGGCTACCTGCGAGGCATCAATCCCCCGCCCGGATGGCATCCGCAGGACTGGGCACCCATTGCGCGCCAGCAGGCAGAACTGCGCTACGTCAACCAGCTCATCGCGCACATGTCGCTCGATCAGGAAATCGGGCAGATGATTATGCTCGGCTTCCTCGAAACCGAGATGGACCCGACGCTGGCCTACACCATCAAACAGTTTCATCTCGGCTCAGTGGTGCTCTACGCCTGGAATATCACGGGCGCCGATCAGGTCAAGCAGCTCACGACACAGATACAGGCCGAGGGCGACCTGCCCCTCTTCATCGCGACCGACCAGGAAGGCGGCAGCGTCAACCGGCTCCAGGCGGTAGATGGGCCATTGCCTGGGGCGGGCCAGATCGGCGCGACGGGCAACCCCGATGTCGCGCGCCAGCGCGGGGCGGAAGACGCGCAGTCGTTATACGACATCGGCGTCAACGTCAACTTTGCGCCGGTCGTAGATGTCGCCAATACCAGTCTCGGCGACCTGGGCGGGCGCACATTCGGCTCGACGCCCGATCAGGTGACGAAGATGGCGGGCGCGTACCTGAGCGGGTTGCAGGCCAGCGGGCATGTCATCGGCACACTCAAGCACTTCCCCGGTCTGGGCGACGTTCCCGCGGACCCGCACCAGACCCTGTATACTCTGGATCGCAGCAAGCAGGACCTCGAACGAATTGACTGGGCACCATACAAGTCGTTGATTGCCAGCGGCCAGGTGCAGATGATCATGTCTACCCATGTCGTACTCTCGGCCATTGATCCGACGCTGCCCGCATCCCTCTCCAAACCAGTGCTGACGGGAATCCTGCGCGACGAGCTCGGCTTTCAGGGCGTTATCGTCACCGATGGCATCTACATGGCGGGGCTGACCTCCCACTACTCGTTCGACCAGATCATTCTCGACGCCGTTGAAGCAGGCAATGATATCATCTGCAGCACGTACTCCATCGCCTCCACCGCCGAAACGGTCCGTGTCCTCAAGGAGGCGGTGCAGAACGGCACCATTCCCAAGTCCCGTATCGACGACTCAGTGCGGCGCATCTTGCTGCTGAAGCTCCACTATGGCGTGCTGACGCTCCCGCAGGGCTAGCCGCAATCTTGCCAGGAACGCGACTGATGTGCGACACTGCGACGGATTGTCCGCGGCCCGGCACATGAAATATGGTGCAGCGAGGCAGAGAGTAGAGAGGGTCATGGGTGAACGACGCCGTGAATGCTCAGGAATACCCGATGCGTGGAATCCCGCAGCCGACGCGGGAACAAGTGCTGACGCTACCACACGTGCATCTCTCGCGGCACCCCGTCGTCGCACACAAGATGACGCGGCTTCGCGACCGACACACCTCGCCATCCACCTTCTATCGCCTCGTGCGCGACCTGGGCACACTGCTGGCGTATGAGGCTACGACTGATCTGCGGCTGGAACCCGTGCAGATCGAGACCCCACTGGAGTCAATGACAGGAAGCCTGCTGGCGGGCGGCGTCGGGATCGTGCCGATATTGCGCGCTGGGCTGGGTCTCGCGGAGGGGTTTCGTCAGGTGCTCCCTGATGCGGCGGTATGGCATCTGGGCTTGCGGCGGGACGAGCGGACGCTCGAACCCATTGAGTATTACAATCAACTGGCACGATCCAGTAATCTCCAGGTATGCTTCTCTGTGGATCCTATGCTGGCTACGGGTGGCTCGGCCATCGATGCGCTTAATATTCTCAAGCGCTATGGCGTGCCCCATCTGCGGTATGTGGCATTGATTGGCGCCCCATACGGATTACTGAAGCTGCGCCAGGCGCATCCCGACGTACCCATATTCCTGGCGGCGCTTGACGAGCGGCTCGACGATCGTGGCTTCATTTGTCCAGGGTTGGGAGATGCCGGAGACCGCCAGTTCGGGACACTCTAAGGACAGCATGACCTGCCAAGGCACGTCAGACGATTCGGCGAGACGGCAACACTACAACACGGCAAGAACAGACAGGCGAACCCCAGTGGATGATCAGACACGCCCCTCAGACGATCTGCCGCCTGAGGAGGCCACGAGCGGCGAGAGCAGTAGCGGTAGCGGGACAGCATCGCGCACTGCACACGACACAGACGCCAGACACAACGAACGCGGCAACCTAACGCCTGATATGGAAGCCGAGTTGCCCGAAGCGGGCGCCGTTCCCCCTGGCTACGACTGGCCAACCCATGGCGGCTACCTGGGCTGTTTGCTCGGCATGATGCCTGCCTGCCTGATCGGCGGTTTTCTCGGCTCGACATTCGTGGCATGGCTCAACGCAGCGGGTGTTGTGCCGCCGGTCGTGGCGGGGCTGCTGGTGGTGGCGCTGTTCGTCCTGAGTGTGATCGGGTTCGGGCGCCTGGGCTGGATACTCGGTCGCCGATTCTATCGCAAGTATCCTCAAGCTCAGCCGTCCTGGGGAGAGGATGATCGCGCGCCTGATGTGGCCGCGCAGGGACGGCCGGGCGAGGTGCGAGACCAGGCTACGCGGTGATATCGGCCAGGGCGTAGTGCATCGCGTGGAGCTCCTGACGATGCATCTCCGTCAGCCGGTTCAGCAATTCGTCGCCTTTGGGGGTAATGTAGATAAACACCTCACGGCGATCTTCTTTTCCCCGCTCCCGCCGCACGAGACCCTGCCTGGCAATGCGGTCAATGAGCCCCACAACACTATGCTGGCGCATCTGCAGCCGATGCGCCAGCTCGGAGACGGTGGCATAGTCGCGATTGGGGAATCCCTTCAGGGCAAGCAGCAGTTGGTGCTGCTGTGGCGTGATGTGCTCGCGGCGGGCGGCCTGTTCGCTGAAGCGCAGGAAGCGGCGGATGGCATAGCGAAACGCGGCAACAGCCTGGATATCTTCATCACTGATAGGCTGGTCACCTGCTGGCGTTTGCGACCGCGCCGCCATTTTGGCTGCCGGGAGAGTACCTGGGTTCACGGGGCCTGTCCCTTACTCTGAAACGACTATTTGGTTATTGCCAGAATGATGGCGGCGCTTGCACTGATGATACTGCCGATGAGACAGAATACGCCCACAACGAGCCGGGTCGTATGCGACGAAGGCGCTGCGGCTCCTGGTCGCGCTGCTCCGTAGCCACTGGGGTGGAAGGGAGCGCCCCCTTGAGGCAGACCAGGGCCAACACCTGGGCGGGTCAATCCGTTGTACGTAGGCGCTCCGGCCATCGCTTCGGTGAGCTCGTTGCCGTCGCCATCGGACCACCCGCCGACATGATACTTCTCCTGACCGGTGGGCCGCAATCCGCTGGTCCCAAACGTCAGCCCGCCCGCGGTACTCGCGGCAACAGGCGTGCCACACTGGCCGCAAAACGCCGTGCCGCTATCAAGGCGAGCGCCGCAGGTGCCGCAGAATCGCCCACCGCTGGTTGCTCCGCCCACGAGTGCCGTAGCACCCGCGTCGGCATGGAATTGGCTCAGGCGGGACCCGCGCGGAGATGGCGACCCCGTGCCAGATGACCCAAAGCCACCAGCCGGGATATCCGCAGCGCGAGTTTCACCGAGCGAAGGCGCATCGTCCTCGTCACTGTATCTATGATCCCAGGCTTGCCAGCCACAGATACGGCATACTCCGCGAGTGTCTACCGCATCGGCGCCACATTGTTCACAGGTATTCACGCATAGCCTCCGGGTTCTCCGGATCACAGTCACATCTTGAGCGCCCCTGCCTAACGCGCCAGCCTCCAGTATAGCGTCAGACAAGAGACATGGCAACACATCGTGCCCCTTGGGCGTAGTTTACGATAAGGGGAAGGATTGGACATCATGGTGTGATTTCTGCCACACTTCCGATGATGGCAAGCCAGATCGCAGACCTGGATACGTCTACTAAGCATCTGGCGCAAATCGATAGGACGATGGAGAAACCATCGTTGGGCTGAAGGAAACACCTATGCCACACTCTGGCAAAACGCCACAGAATTATACAGCGTGGGATGCTCCGACGTTGCCTCCACAGCAACCGGAGGATATCGCACCTCCGCCGCTCCCTCCAGAACTAACGGGCGACCTGCCCGGAGAGGGCTCTCCGGTCCCCTCGCGCCGCCGCAGAGCCCCGGTGACGAGGCGTTTCGCGAGCGCGGGACGCTGGCCTATAGTTCGCCGGGTGCTGCTGGTGCTCGCGCTGGTCATGATCATCGCCGCTGGCCTGCTGTCGCACCGCCTGTGGGACTTTGGCAGCGCCATCTCGACCCAGGGGCCACTCACTACCCAGACCGGCTTTATGACTGGAAGCGACCGCGTCAATATTCTCGTCATGGGATATGGCGGCGGACAACATCCGGGCACCAACCTGACCGATTCCATGATCGTCATCAGCCTCAACCCGAAGGACAATGCGACGACGATGATCTCGGTGCCTCGTGACCTGTGGGTGCAGGTGCCACCTGGGTCGGGCAACTATGGCAAGCTCAACTCAGCCTATGAGGATGGCGTGGCAAATGGCTTCGATGGCATGCAGGCGGGTCCGGTGGCGGGTGGCGCTGAGGCGGCGCGCAAAGTCACCGACATCACGGGACTCCCGATCAACTACTGGCTCACCATGGACTTCAGCGGCTTCCGCGCGCTCGTAGACGCGCTTGGCGGTGTCGATCTGAATGTGCCCGTTGGCTGGAGCGCTATCAATGTCGGCGGTGATGGCTTGCCCGGAGATGGCACCGCCACCTTCAAGGCTGGCTGGCAGCATATGGACGGCGCACGCGCGCTTCAATACGCCAGGGCGCGCTATATCACATCGCCAGCGAGTGAGGGCACAGACTTCGCACGCTCGCGGCGTCAACTCCTGCTCATCCATGCCATCGTTGACCGCGCGCGCTCGCTGAACGCGCTGCCAGGACTGCTGGGGGGACTCGACGCGCTCCAGCAGACGATCTATACCAATATGTCTCTGGCTGACCTGAGCCTCTTCACCATGAAAGCGGACATCAATCACGCGACGATGGTTGGGTTGACCAATCAGAACGTGCTCCAGGATGGGACTTCCGGCGACGGCCAGTATATTCTCCAGCCAGCCAACGGAGACTGGGGCGCCGTCCAGCGATACATCGCCGACCACCTCAAGCCATAACGGCCAGGCCAGGCCATATCGCTGGCCGTTGGGACGCAGCCGCTCCGCCCCTGGAGCGACGCTTCCCGCCTGACGGCTCGCGTGTCTGCCCCCGCGTTGGGGAGAGGGGCCAGATGCGCTTGGGGAACCTTCCCCTTCAAGGGGTAGGCGGCCCGCCGGGCCACAAGGGGGCAACGACCAACATCCCAGACGAAATAGGT
The DNA here is from genome assembly GCA_036378295.1 of Ktedonobacterales bacterium. GTDB lineage: Bacteria > Chloroflexota > Ktedonobacteria > Ktedonobacterales > JADMIN01 > DAHUXT01. The sequence goes on along the minus strand of DASUWS010000321.1, from coordinate 16,666 downwards.
GTCATACGAAATCCGACGGGGATATTGGCATTTGTGCGTGCCGAAGCCCGAAGGCGCGCTCATCCAAAGCCACCCACTCACCGGGTGCGTTGTCAGTGGCCACGCGAGCCAATGTACGCGATGACGAGATAGAGAATCCACGCCAGGAAGCAAACTCCGACGACGAGACCATAACAGCCGAGCAGGCTTCGCTTGCGGATATCGAGCGCCTGGGCAAGCTGCGTATCCATGTCGGGCGGATCGAGCTCGATGCCCGGAGCCACACGCTGGAGCTCAGGCAAGAGCTTGCGGAAGTCGCGGACGTTGCTCATCCCTTCGGCGCCAATGATGACGTTGCCATCGTCCAGCTCGAACATCAGGATCAGCTTGCTGGGGTTGGGGTCGCCAGGCGCCAGAATCAGTCGCCGAATGCTGGCAAGGTTGAGGCGCATCTCGGTGTGTTCTTCCAGGTGCGCAATGACGAAGGCGTCGGGGAAAAGCTGCAACTCTTTGCCCAGCCCATAACGGACGCGGGCCAGCGGTTTCTCCGCATCGTCCTGTTCACTCGCCTCGTCGGGCTGCTCTGGCTCGTCGAGCGTGGACATGTCGTCAGGTGAGCTGGATGAATCGTCCGTCATTGTCTATGCAATCCGGTCTTTCTGAAACGCTTATAGTTCAATTGCCTGGTGCGAGGGCACACTGCCCTTATTGTAGCATCAATGTGGCACCGGGTTGGAATGCCCCGAAAGAAAGTCACCCTTCCCCATGACGGGGAAGGGGTAGAGACGGCATGCGACTAGCCGTTGCGCTTCAGCTTGCCGGTGCGCTTGGCGTAGCGCTCCGCCAGATGGAATATATACTGACCGAGCGGGATACTCACGACCGCGCAGAGCAGCAATGGCCAGATCGCCTGCCAGGCGTTGTATGAGGCAGCCCCGGGCATCAGCGTGCCACGCAGGCCATCGAGCACGTACGTTGCGGGCGAGACGACCGAGAGTGCCTGCAAGAAACCCGGCAGCTTCGTGACCGGATAGTAGACGCCCGAGACCAGCAGGATGACCGCGCGGATGATGTATGCCATCTGCGCGCCACGCTCCGTATAGAGCATCGGCAGGATGGCAGCCACCGTGCCGAAGCCGATGAACGAGAAGCTGCCCACCGCCAACACGACGAGCGCGAGGGGCCAGTTGGCCTGGGAGAGATCCAGGTGAAAGAACAGCGCCATGATGCCAAGCTGCAGGGCAGTCATGATCATGCCATGAATCAGGGCATAGGCACAGGCGCCGAACATATGTGTCACCCGCGAAACAGGCGCCATGAACGTGTATTCGATGGTACCCTCCCAGCGCTCCATCGTCACGGTTTCGGTCACGCTGTCGAAGACCACGGAGAGAAATGTCCAGACGGCGGTGCCGATAGCCAGATAGAGAACAAACTGGTTTACCTTGGCTTCGCTGAGGGCGGTGCCGGTAATCGTCTGTGCGCTGGGCGCGATATAAGTGACACTCAACGCGTTGATGACGTTATAGATGATCCAGAACAGCTCCCAGCCCCAATACCGTTTTGTCAGATACCAGTTGCGCTCGACAAACGCGAATCCCTTGTTGATCTCGTTGCCCGCCGAGCGCGCCGCCTTTCTGGCGGCATGCTGAGCGCTTCGTTCTCGTGCCAGACCGATCATATGTGTCTATTTGTCCTCCTGGTGGTTGGTGTTGTCGTCCTCGTCCTCTTCGTCCTCTTCAGGCTCATCCTCTTCCCAATCGCGGCCGGTATAGGCAAGGAAGACTTCGGTCAGACTCGCGGGATGGTCCAGTCCCATCTGAGCGGCCACATCTCGCTTGAGTTGATCGGGCGTTCCCTGCGTGACAATCCGCCCGCCATCGATGATGGCAATCTGGTCACAGAGAGCGTCCGCCTCGTCCATATCGTGCGTCATCAGCAGGATGGTGGCGTCGTGGGTATCGCGCAATTCGCGGATGAATACCTGCACGTCCTGTTTGGAGCGCGGGTCGAGTCCGGTGGTTGGCTCATCCAGCAGCAGCAGAATCGGCGAGGTGAGGAATGCACGCGCAATGGCCACCTTCTGTTGCATCCCACGCGACATGTTCTCCAGCGGCTGCGTGATGCGGTCGCGCTTGATGCCCAGGCGTGTCAGAATCTCGGTAATCGCGGGCCGGGCGACGTTCCCTCTCAACCCATAGAGCCGGGCAGAGTAGAGCAGGTTTTCCATGGGGCTGAGCTTGCGGAAAAAGGCCGCCTCAACGCTGACGCGGTTGATCAGCCGCTGTACCGCGCGCTCCTCGCGCTGGACATCATGACCGAAGACCTCGATGTTGCCTTCGTCGGGAAGCAGCAGTGTAGAAATCAGCCGGATCAGCGTCGATTTGCCGGAGCCATTGGAGCCCAGCACGCCGAAGATTTCGCGGCGGTGTATGGTCAGCGTGACGTCATCCACCGCGCGGATAATCTTCGTACTCTTACGCTGGTTCGCGCCACGCGTCAACCATCGCGGGCGTCCACTCTTGACGAAATGCTTCGAGACGGATGTGATGCGCAACGCGTCGTGGCCATCCAGGCCGGCCAGATCTTCTGGCGAGAGCGTGCCCGGACGGCGTAACGGCTCCGTGGGAGCAGGTTCCTCATGAGGCGACGCTGGAACATGAGTGAGAGACAACGTTTCCTCCTTACCATATGTCGTGACCACATGTCGTGATAACCCAAAGGGGCATGCAACGAACTGGAGTAGACAGACAGGCGCACTGAGTTACGTACAGATACTGATGCTGAAACGGGCCGCAAAAGGCCCACGAAGCCGCACAGAGACGGCAGAACAGCGCACAAGGACGGTGATGGATGATGGAAATCCGGTCGGCCACGGGTCCGCGGACCCGTAGTTCTCTGGGGAACCCGACGTTCTAGCGGATACGCATTCGGGAGACGCGAAGCCACGTGGTGAAGACGCTGACTCCGCAATTCTTTCGAGGGCTGCCTGTTCCGGCACTCAGGACAGCGAAGACATGACCTCCGGTGAAGGAAGGCGCAATGACCGCAGCCTGGCGGCAGAAGGGGCTACCGCTCATGCTTGTGCTGCTAATCCACATTGCACACCTCCTCAGTGACCCGGCCAATAGGACACGCTAGCGAGGAGTATAAGTGTGGCCATCGTCGAGTGTCAAGGCAACTCCTGCAGATTTCTGATGCTCCTGCACCAATGGACAGGAAACAATCCAGTAGCTGGCCTCACCGATAAGGGCGCCACTATCGCGGTAGATCAGCGGCAGGCGAGCACGACAGGCGAACGGTCTGTGCCCATGTTGCCGTGTTGAGACCTCTGAAATAGAAGATCTCATCAAAGCAACCATGAAGTACAATGGTTTTCGGTTCGTGCCTGCCACGACCCACATGATTACCCGGCTACCGAGCCGGGAGTTGTCGGGAGGTATAGGAGGGGTAATGCTCAGGCTGTATCGTCATCGGCTTATAGCGGTTGGATTACGCGCAATCAGGCCAAATCTGTTCTTCACCATCATCTTTGCAGCAACTGCTCTGTTCGCCGTCGCTGGCTGTGGCGTGCCAGGTGGTCCGGGCGCTACGAAGCCAAAACCAACCGCGACGCCATCAGCACAGCAGATTCTGACGAACGCCAAGAACGCGCACCTGACGGATGAAACCTTCACGCTCACACTGCAGGGAGCAGCAAGCGGGACACAAGTGAAGGTCGACGGAACCGGCAAGGCCACGGAGAATCCGGCTCGTGTATCAATGTCACTTAGCACTGAAGTAAACGGTACGACCATCTCTCTGGACGAAATCGTCGATGGAGCAAGCAACACGGCCTACACCAGGATCACGGCCCCACCACAATTGGCCACGAAAACCTGGACGAAGACCTCGACGTCGTCCAGCCCGATATCTGGCTCAGACCTGCAGGCGAACTCACAGCTTGCGAAGTTGGCCAATGTCAAGCTCGTCGGCAGCGAACAGGTGAACGGTGTGGCGACGTGGCACATCCAGGGAACGGTGGACGACTCCAGCCTTGGCGGTAACGCGACAGTTGACGCCTATGTCCGTCAATCGGATTATCTTCCGGTGAAGATAACCGTCCATTCGACCGGCGACACGGCACTTGATCTCACCATTGTCTACACAGCGATCAACACTGGGATAAAGATCGACCTTCCCAACGTCTAACCAGGCGTTCAGGGGAACCGCATAGGAACCATGAGGCCTGTGGCGCTTTCGGTCCGCTGGGAGCGTCATGGGCCTTCGCTCGTCTGCGCCAACTCCCGTCGATACCAGACCTTGACGTGACTGCGGCCAGCAACCAGTTCATCGGTATTTCACCGAGTCGCTAGTTTTGAAACAGGACCGTTGCACAATACTAAGGCGGTATGATATCATAGGCGCCCGGTTCGTGCCTATCACGACCCTATGGATCGTCCAGCATCCCTGTTGGGATTAGTACTAGACTCAGGAGAAGTAATGCTCAGGTTCGTTCGTCACGAGACTGCCCTGGTAAGATTGGGATCCCACGCGTCAAGGCCCCGGCCGTTCTTCATCGTCCTGCTGGCGACTGTGGCCGTTCTGCTTGCCTTCGCGGGCTGTGCTGTGCCTGGTAGTCCGAGCGCTTCGAAGCCGCAGCCAACCGCAACCCCATCGGCGCAGTCGATTCTCACGAAGGCGCAAAACGTCCATCTCGCTGATGAAACCTTCACTCTCACGATGAAGGGAACCTCGAATGGTACGGCATTGGACATGACCGGAGATGGCAAGGCAACCGAGAATCCTCCAGTCCTCTCCATGACGCTGAACATGGACGTCAGTGGCACGAAGATCACCCTTGAGGAAGTGATGGACGGAACCAACAACGCGACCTACACCAGGATCACCGCGCCAGCGCAACTGGCCTCGAATACCTGGAAGAAGGAAACGGATTCATCGGGCAGTGGCTCCGGCTCTGACATGCTCGTGCGCTCGCTGTATGACAAGCTTTCGAATACGAAGCTTCTTGGCACCGAGCAGGTGAATGGTGTGGCAACGTGGCACATCCAGGGGACGGTAACCGGCGCCAGCAGTGGCGACAACGAAACCATTGATATCTTCGTCCGCCAGTCGGATTATATGCCCGCGAAGATGGTCGTGCATACGGGAGGCAGCGATTCGCTCGACGCGACACTGACCTACACATCGTTCAATACCGGGGTGAAGATCGAGATTCCCAACGCTTGATCTTGATCAGGCAAATCCCACCAACGGAACCGCTACAGTTCTTCCTGTGGCGGTTCCTGCCTGTTTCGGTTTCTCCTGAGAGCACACCGCAACTCCAAGAGGCGCTCCGCACGTCCCGCTTGCCTCCACCCCAGCGCAAGACTCTCCCCACCACACTACCCACATGGCATACGCCGTTATCACCCCTTCAGTGCTCCAGACTACGTAGCACAAGCAGGCAATAACACATCCAAACCCGCTATTCTTGGCTTATCGCATTGACTTCTGACGGCACACGCGCTACAAGTGAGAGCACGGGCTGTGGAGCAGAGGGGGAGGTCTTTGCCGATGTCAGAGAGCGACCGGAATTTCGAGCAGACATCGCAGAGCCAGCAGGTTCCCGCCCCCAGCGAGACATCAGCCACGTTTTCCGAAACCGGTGAGGCGCTCATTCGCAGGACGCCGACGGGCTACCTATGGAATCAGGCCGGAGCTATCTGGCTGTTCCTATCGTTGCTGATCTTCGAGATCGTTATCCGGCGCTCGCTGCCAAAGGCCGAAACCAACGTCTTTGACCTCGTCGCGACCATCGCCAATCTCGGCTACTATGTCGCCTCGCTGGGTCTTGGCAGCGCCGGAACCGTCTTCCTCCCGCGCGCGCTGACCGAAGGTGGACCCGCGCTGGCGCTTTCGCTCGCGAACCGCATCGTCGCCATACGCCTGGTCGTTGGACTGGCCGTCGGAGCGCTTGTCGTCTGGGGCTTGCCGGCGCTCGTCACAGCGGTTGATCAGCTCCACTGGCAGCAGGGGATCGAGATCAGCCAGAGCTTTACGGTCCAGGCGATTCTCGATCACCGCATCGTCATCGCCGCGTATGTGGTCTGTACCGGCCTCTCCACCCTGCTCAGCAACCTCCTCATCGCGCTCGTCTATACCCGAATCGTCTTCATCATCGGCAGCCTGGGCCAGTTACTCCTGCTGCTGCTTGCCTATTTCCTCGTCCAGCCACTCGACGCCGGAGTGGATGGAGCCATCGCGGCGCAGGCGGCGCCAGCGGCAATCGTCGCGGTCATCCTCTTCTTCGTGATGCAACGCGTCCTCCAGGCACGCCCGAATGGGAAGGGGTTCCGCATGCTCAGACCCACCCTCAGGCTGGGCATCGCGGCGTGGCTGGCCGATCTGCCCAACTCATCGCTGGTGCAGCCGGTCGCTATTGGCCAACTGGCGGCGGTGGCGCCCACCGAGCTGCTCTACTTCAAGAGCACTTACCAGATGGGAGACGCGGGCGCGCGTTTCTTCACCGATGGACTTGGCGGCATCAGCATGGCGTCTATGTCTGTCTCGTATGAAGGCGGATTACGCCCACTTGCGATCAGCTGGCGCACGGTGAGCAAGCTACAGGTTTTGCTGGCGGTGCCGCTGGTGACCTTCTGTATCCCCCATGCCTCCGCGATCATGCGCATCCTCTTCGGCGTGAACTATGAGCAGTCCGGCACGCTGCTGGCCGTCTTTCTGGCGCTGAACGGGCTGACACAGATCCTTGGCGGAGCAACCCACGAGTGGGCGCTCTATGTGCTGGGCCGGCAGCAATGGGTAGTCGTCTCGCGCTGGGCGACGCTTGGCATTCTGGCTGTCACTGGCGCAGTGCTCGTGCCTCAGTTCGCGGCGCTCGGCGCACTGCTCGCCGTCGGCATCGGGCGGCTGGTCGCGCAGATCTTCCTGCTCGTGCTCGCGCGCATCCTGGTACAGCGGCCCTATCCGCTGGCGTTCATCGTCAAGCTGCTGCTGGCGCTCGCCGTGCCGACCGTCGTGACGATCCTCTGGCAGCCCGCGGCGCTCGCCGCGACTATTGTGCAGGCGGTGAACTGGTTCCCCGACATTCGCCAACTCATCGAGCAAGGGCTTTTGCTCGGTATGAACCTGATCATCTTCACCGCGCTCTTCGTGGTCTGCCTGCGCATCATCCGCCCGCTCGACGCAGAGGATCTCATCCTGCTCAAGCAGGTGCCACCGTGGCTGAGGCGAGCGCTCCAGCCATTCGCTTCGAGCAAGAGCAGGGAGGCCCACGTCGCAGCGGCTGACGCATAGCCCAGCGGTTAGCCGCGCGGGCGAGCAGCGTCGTCGGACGCAGGGACGAACCCCGTCGTTTTGTGTTCGTGGTGATGCCGCTGCCACCAGCGCTCAAGCCGATAGTAGAACATGATCGCCAGCGGCAAGGTCAACGCCGCGACGAGATAACCCGCCAGCACATCGCTCGGCTGGTGCGCTCCTTCCAGGACTCTGCCGATGCCGACCAACGCGATGAAGTAGACGCAGATGGCCTGGAATAACAGCACCCAGACCCGCCACTCGGGATGCGCCCTGCGCAAGAGCACACTCAGGAAAAAGAGAAAGCCGAAGAGCGCAGTGACATGGGCAACGTGGCCTGAAGGGAAGCTGTGGCCGCCCAGGCCACCGAGCGTCTGCACGTGCGCGTTATGTGGCCGGGGGCGCGCCACCAGGGCATTGATGACGACGTTGACCAGATCAGTGCCGAACGTAGCTACCGCTGTCCCAATGGCCTCGATGATCAGCCGCAGCAGCACAAGCGCCACGATGATGGCGCATGCAAGTACCGCACCCGGAACCGGCTGATTCGCTTCGCTGGGAAAGTCGATGACCTTCGCCAGCGCCGTGCCACGGAGGGGCTGGAGCGAGCCTACAATGCCAGCATCACCAGGGAATTGTGCTATCCCATGGGCCAGCACAGACATCACCAGCAGCAGGATGAATCCAGCCGCCCAGAGCAGAACGGCGCCACGCCGTGAAACCGTCACATGTCTTATGAGACTCTGGGACACGAGATCGGCATCTGCCATTGTCTACCTCTTTCCTCCTCATCTTTCCATGGCCGGTCAGCCATGTCTTGGCACTGTGGAGCATTCTTCATGCAGGCCGCATGCCACGCTGGCGTGGCGCTTGCGGTAGAATAGGTCCATCCATTCACTCCGGTAGATGGCCAATTCATGATTCCCTGATGCCCTGATGCCTGAGAAGGGATGGGTGCCGGTGGCCACAGCTCGTATCGTAGACTCGCAGCCAAAAGATGTCTCGCTGAGCGATTACCCGACGGACAAGCTCGAACATCTCGATCGCAAAGCTATCGAGACCGAATCAGCGGAGCTGGAGACGCGGCTGGCGCACCAGCAGGACTTGCTCTATGGCGCGGCTACGCAGAGCGTGCTGATCGTCTTGCAGGGAATGGACACCTCCGGCAAAGACGGCACGATCAAGCATGTCATGAGCGCCATCAATCCGACTGGCTGCCACGTCTGGAGCTTCAAAGCGCCCTCCGCCGAAGAGCTGGCGCACGACTTTCTCTGGCGGATTCACCAACGAACTCCGCCACGTGGCATGATGGCGATCTTCAACCGTTCCCACTATGAGGATGTGCTGGTGGCCCGGGTACACAATCTCGTGCCGCGCAAAGTGTGGCAGGAGCGGTACGACGCCATCAATGCCTTTGAGCAGATGCTCACAAATAGCGGGGTTATCCTACTCAAGTTCTTTCTGCATATCTCAAAGGATGAGCAGAAGCGGCGCCTGCTGGAGCGCGAACAGGACCCAGACAAAGCCTGGAAGCTCTCGGTTGGCGACTGGCAGGAGCGCGCCTTCTGGGATGATTTCGTCGCTGCCTATGAAGACGCGCTGGCCCGATGTGGCACCCCATGGGCGCCGTGGTATATCGTGCCTGCCGATACGAAGTGGTTTCGCAACTATGTGGTGGCACACACCATCGTCGAGCAATTGAAGCCGTACGAGCGAGTCTGGGAACAGGCACTCGACGAGTTGGGCAAGGAACGGCTCCGCGAGTTGCGCGAGGCACACATCCCCGAGCGCGAGGGCAAGCATGGCTGAGACTGGGTTCACGTGGGATGTTGTCCCGTAGCGAGCGCTCCGGCGCATGAATGCCCGGCGAATCAGCCCCATTCACCGCAGCGTGATGGTGTTTTCTGTGTGCTTTGTGCATTGGGGAGTCGCTCGTGTCCCCTCCCGGCCCTGTGGGCCACCCGGCCCCTCGGCCTGCTGCCGCTCCGCGCCTGCAACAGCGCTTCTCGCCTGCGGTTCGCGCGGCTGCCCCCTTCACGGGGAGGGCAGGTGGCGTCTGCGTCTGGCTCCCCTCCCTCTGTAGGGGAGGGGCTGGGGGTGAGGGTTGTCCCATCTTCCAACAGTCAAGACGAAACTGGTATGAGACAACGCGAAGCAATAGCGCACGCGAGCCGTCATGGCCTCAAAGCATCTCAGTGTCAGCAAGCCAGCGACGGAATCACACGACTTGCCTGGCCTGGGAGATCTCAGCGCGAGCAAGCAACGCAATGCCCACCCAGCCCAGGACGATGCCAGCCGCGCAGACGAAAATCCCATAGTTGGGGTCCCAAACCTCTGGACCTGCGGTAGTAAGCACCGGAGGAGACGCGAGCGTAGCTTGCACGCCGATAGCGCCAACAATGAACAGCCAGGTCGCCATCAGGCCCCACACGAGCCCCGCGATCCAGGTGGATCGCGTGAGGCGCGGCAGCCAGGCGCTGATCACGACGAAGAGTCCAATCATAGATACGAGTACGAGGAGCGGCCAGGAAAGGGAGCCGTGCGATCCGAGGCCGGGAGTGAGCACATCATAGCCATCTAACCCGCTACACGTCCCACGGACAAAGTGGTTCAGCGAGAGGTGCAGCCCAGTACAGCCAGACGTGGCCCACGGCACCGCATACAGCCCAAATGCCCAGAGCGCTCCACCAAGCAGCGTGACCGCCGCCCCACGCAGGTGACGCGGCGAGAAGCGCGCTGGGGTGACACTGTATGCTATTGCTAGAGCATCTCCAGACGCCCGCGCGCGAAGGTGCATCACAACCGCGACCCAGCCAAGCACAAGCCCGCCGATTGCCAGCCAGAGTCCCGGCTGCGGCGCGCGGCTGAGTACAGGCATGGGGGCGCAGACCTGGAAACAGCTCATCGGCCCGACGGTCGTCAGCAGTCCAACCACCACCGGAAGCATCAAGACGGTCGCCAACACCAGCCAGAAGCCATAGAGCACCACCGGCCTCTTCGCGGCGAAGCGCTGCCTCAGGAGAAATAAGCTGAGCAACACGCCAAAGAACGGCGCGGCGCTCCAAATCCACCAGAGACCGCGCCCCGCCCTTAAGTCGAGCGGGGCAGTAAGAGGATTCTGCGCGAGCAGCATATCCAGGCCTGCCGCGCCGCCCAGTGGAATATAGCTTACTGGCATCTCATAATGCGGCGCGAATCCTGGGTCAAACTTGATACCCAGCGTCACCCATGGCAGCCATGATGCCGCGAAGATCATGAGCGCGCTCGCCAGCGGCAACAGTCGTTGTAGTAGATGCGCCACCAGCGGGTGGCCCGAAGACGTGTTTGAGGAATTGCTTTGCGGTGGCTCTGGCCGTGTCTCGATCAGCGTAGTCGACTCGCCAACACTGTAACTTTTCACCGGCTGCGTGGCGCCCGGATCATCCCACACAGTTGCGTAACCCTTTCCCGTTCATCCGTCGTCCAGTATTACCGATACAGGTGCGCTAGCTAGCTATGCAGAGTGGTCTGATAGCTCCACGCGCCCTTGGTATCGCAACTATAGACGGAGAATGAGGGTGCCGCTGTGCTGTCGCCGTACTGATCGAAGGCGATGGGACCGGTCGCGCCATTGAACTTCGTCGCGGCCAGCGCTGTCGCGATGGCGCTTCGCGTCGGGGACTTGCCAGAGCTGAGAACTGATTTGATGGCCGCGATCTCAGCCATTGTCGCGTCATAGGCCAACGCGGCCTGTGGGAGCGCTGCCTTGCCGGAGTATGCCGCCTGCCACGCCGAGGCGAACGACTTGGCTGAGTCGAGTTGCGCGAGGTCGGCAGCGGGCAGCACACCTGACGCGGGAGCGGAGAGTATCGGCTGGCCTACCGCCGCGCTCCATCCTGGATTATTTGCCACCGGACCAGCGGCCAGAATCGGCATTTGGGGCGCGCCGGTCAGCGTGAGGGTGCTCCGCAGCGCGGCGCCACCTTTCAGCCCGCCGGCGTAGAAAACGAGATCTGGCTGGGCTTCGATGATAGCGTTGACGACAAACTGGCTGCTATCATTCACGCCCGTCGTAAGCGATTGCTCGCCCGCGACTGTTCCGCCTTTCGCCTTCAGCTCTGTGGTGAATGCCTCCGCTCCCGCCTTGCCAGAAGCCGTCGCATCGTCCACAACAAAGATGGTATGGGCCGCCAACCCATGCGACGCGGCCGGAGCAACCGCCAGATCAGCCGCAGCCTTGCCGAGCACATCGTCCGATGGCGCCAGCCGGAAGAATACCAGCGGCTTTCCCGACGGGTGAATCTGATCGAATGGCACGTTCTCCGCTGTGGCCGCCGCAGAGAGCGTCAGGCCGGGAAGCGTCGTCGTCGGGCTGACCGTCATGACGCCCGCCGCCACGATCTTCGGCAACACCACCACCGCCGTCTCACTGCTATAGGGGCCAACGATGCCGACGACCTGGGGATTGGAGAGCGCCGTCGCCAGCGCCCCCTCGTGCAATGGGCTGGCCTCGTCGATATGCTGCGCGACCAGCCGGTAGCCGTTCGCTAGAGTGCCGTTCTGCTTGACGGCCAGATCAACCGCCTGCTGCAACGCCAGCCCCATGTCAGCGTCTAGACCAGTCGTGGGGAAAAACGTCACGAGGACTAGATTCTTGGCATCACCACCACCACTGGCACACGCGGAGAGCAGGGCGCAGAGCAACAAGAGGAACAGCGAGGCGAGACGCGACGGGCGGGGCGCATGAATCACCGGGGAAACACTCCTTTTGCGTCGGCCTACCGTGCCGCACTTCTCCAGAACATGAGGTCATCCTCAGCTAGCGCGCAACGATCAGACAACGATCAGCGTCCTTCTGTGCATCTCTGGCATGCTGCTATTCATATGAGATGAACAGCGGCTGCGGGAATACCTGCATCACCTCTTCGGGTGTCTGCACTGGATTATCGCCCGCTCCCGCCCCGGGATACTGGAAGAAGATCTTATAGCCGCCATATTGAATCATGTGCTGCTGCACAAATACCTGATAGTCATAGAGCTTATCCGAGGTCAGCCCGAAGCCGTCGGATTGCAGGACTACAGAGACGTTAGGATTGATTTTGATCTTGTCTTTATTGGTGAGCACCGCGGCATTCCACTGATGCACCACCAGCACCTTACGCGGCAGGTGGTATTGCAGGGAGATTTCCGCCAGCTTGTCAATGGTCCAGTTGACCTCGGTGGCGTCCATCCAACCCAGGCAGCAGGGATAGCCTTTCGCCATCGCGTAGCCCTGCGGCGTGTTGGGGAAATGGAACTCGGTATCCAGCGCCAGATTGACGAAGGAGTATTTGCTCAGATACTGCATCAGATGGGTGTTGACCGCATCCTCAACCGGCTGCACGCCAAGCTGGAGATCGAAGAAGAGTAAGAGATCGTGCTTCTGGCAATAGTCCACGTACGCCTGGAGAGTGGCGTCATCGGCCCAGGACGCGCAGAACTTGGGAAACGCATAGCAGGGCTGGATGACATTGATGACCAGATCAATGCCCAACTTGACGGGATGAGTTGGGTCAAGCTGGGCGTACTGCTTCCCGAGGTTCTGTAGCTGCGGCAGATAGCTATCGAGCAGGTCGAGATTGGAAGCCGGACCGTTGAACGTGACCCCGCCGACGATGCCGTATGCCGCCACGATGCGATACGTCGGCAGCGGTGCACCCTCGGAAGGGTCGAACGGCTTGCTCGACTGCCAGGTGGCGATAGCAACAGACGCGCCATTACCCAGCGGGCCACTCTTCGCGTCAGAAGATGGGCCGCAACTGGTCAGGACCAGTGAGAGCGCCAGCAGTACCAGGAATGACACTCCAAGGCGCGATACCCATCCCTGGTTCGACTCCTTGCCCACTGGCCACCCGCGCATGCTGCCCATCCGCTCGACCATCCTGCCCGCCACTACCTGCCCAACTGTTCAGATGTTAAGCCTACCAGTGCAGACGGTCAGCGGTCAAGTCATCATAGCCGAAACAGGACTTTAGATGTGAGCAAGACCACACACGCGTACGCCCCTCCCCTGACCATTGCTCCGAGGTAGGGGAGGAGGCGCCAGAAGTGCCCTTGATGCGTGGTTTCGGCAGACGCTATGCGTTTCTACCTGTCCGCGCGGCGCAGCACCTCTGGAGTCAGTTGGGCGCAGGAGGTATAGCCGCTGAGGGCCAGCGTCAGATCGAGGTCAGCCAGCGTATTGAGCACCACATCGCGCACGCCTGCCTCGCCGCCAAGCGTTAGCCCCCACATATACGGTCGGCCCAGCAGCACCGCCTGCGCTCCCAGCGCCACCGCGCGGAAGATGTCGGCTCCGCGCCGGATGCCACTATCGAACAGGACCGGCACGCGTCCCTGTACCACTGCTACGATGCCTGGGAGCGCATCGAGCGATGGGATTGCGCCATCCACCTGGCGGCCGCCGTGGTTTGAGACGATGAGACCGTTCGCGCCTGCATCGAGCGCCCGACGGGCGTCCTCAGGATGGAGGATGCCCTTGAGCAGAATGGGCAGGCGAGTATGCTCGCGCAGGAACTTCAGGTCGTCCCAGGTGAGCGTCGGGTCGGAGAACACCTGAACGAAGCGCATGATAGCTGCCTGGGGATTCTCCTCGGGAGGCTGCGGCAGCGAGGCGCGGAAGACGGGGTCGCTCACGTAGTTGGCGATACCCTCGCCCAGCAGGAAGGGCAGATAGGCCAGCGCGATATCACGCTCGCGCCAGCTCAGCAGGGGAGTATCGAGTGTCACGACGAGGGCGCTGTAGCCCGCCCGCTCGGCGCGCGCGAGAAAGCTCGCCGTCAACTCCGGGTCGCGCCCCCAGTAGAGCTGGAACCAGCGCGGCGTCTTGCCCACCGCGTCCGCCGCCTGCGCCACCTCTTCCATCGTCCTGGATGAGGCGGTGCTGAGGATGAACGGGACGCCAAGCGAGGCTGCCGCCCGCGCAACCGCCACCTCAGCCTCTGGATGGACGATGGATTGGACGCCAATGGGCGCGAGCAACAGCGGGGCAGGCAGCGTCTCCCCCAGCACCTGGACGCGCAGACTCCGCTCGCCCACGTTGCGCAGCATGCGCGGCACAATCTGCCAGCGCTCGAAAGCCGCGCGATTGGCGCGCATAGTCTCCTCGCCGCCCGCTCCACCCGCGACGTAGCCAAATGCCTCCGGGCTCAGTTTCTGGCGTGCCTGTTCCTCCAGAAGCTCGTAGGTCATTGGCGTCGTCGGGCGTTGCCCCTGCATGCCAGCGAGATAGATCTGCAACTGCCGCTCCATACCGTACATTCGCGGCGCGGGCTCGCTCATGAGTTGTGCCCTCCCTCTGCTGGATTCTCATCCGTCTCGTGTTGCTGCGCGCCATTCGCACCAGCCGCATAGTGCCCGTTCGCCGCGCCAGGCGACGCATCATCCACGCCCGCCCCGTCATGCTCCAAAGGGGCAAGTTGGGCCCGCCTCAAGGCAAGCGATATCACTATGGCGGCTGCCGCGACGATTGTGCTGACGATCAGCGCAATGATACTGATTGGATCGGGGTGCGTGATGAAATAGACAGCGAGTATCAGCCAGAGCACGAGCAGCACCACGGTATAGAGCGATAGACCATACCGGTTCAGGCGCTGAAACACTGGCTTCTCCTCTTCGCTACTCACCCACTGGAAGCGGGCAAACACCGATGCGGCGGCTCAGACAATATCGCTGCTGCACAGCATACCATGTGGCGGGTCAGGATGGGATTCGGCATGGCAACATGACGACGTATCTCTTTATGCGGTATAATCATCTGCTGGAATGCCCACCGCGCATTCTGTGCGAGCCTCACGAGAGTACGCCTGAAGGGAGCGGGAAGCAATGAATGCGTATGAGCAGCTCGAATCCATTCGCGACCAACTGGAACAGAATGGCGCGAGCGAAGACTCCATTGCCTTGGTAGATAAATTCATCAAGCGCGCCGAATCCGAGCGCCACAGCACGACGTCATTCTCGCAGATGATGATGCTGCGCCACCTCCTGCGACAGCGCGAAGCCATAGATAACTACGCCATCTACAACGACTTGCAGGAGATCATAGACGGCATCGAGGGCCGGCGCGGCAGCGATGACGACGTGCGGCCCGCCTACGAAGATAACGACCGGCATCCGCGCTCGCGCAACTACTACAAGGCGCTCAAGGAAAAAGAAAAAGCGAAAGAGCGCCAGGACAAGGACCAATAGTTCTGCAGGGGCCACCGGGGCAACTCGCTCTGGTGGCCCCTTCGTTGGTATGGCAGTGCGCTGGGCTGGGGCAATCTCTGCCCCTGGCCCATCGGTGGCGTCACACGCAGCAACAACACGGTTAGCCCGGAGCCGAGCAGCACCACGACGACAGGCACAAATCAGACACATCAAGCGGACACGGTGAAGCCACATGTACCCAGGTGAAGCCAGGTGAAACATGGGAATATTCTCATGGAAGCATCTGAACCTGGACCCGGCACAGGGCATGCGCTATGCTACCTGTGACTGGGCTGGCGCGTATATCTCATGAGCATGTGGAGCCAGGGGCGCGGCAGGGAGTCACCGTACGATCGCTGGCCCGCTCTGGATTTCGAATCGTTACGAAACACGATGCAGCGAGCGCACCCTCTCTGGGGCCGAAGTCGCTGGGGAGCTATGTCATATGGCAACGCTGGGTAAACCACGCTGGTATAAGCCAGACGCTGGGTTGGCGATGCGCATGGTGCTGACCATGTTTCTGCTGGGACTGGTATATGTCGTCTTTGCCGGTGTGCTGGCGTGGCTGAAAATTCCGTGGCCATACCTCGTCATCGGCGCGGTGTTGATCGCTGTCTTCCAGTTCTTCTTCTCCGATAAGATCGCGCTCTCCTCGATGCGCGCGCAGTACGTTGACGAGCAGCAGGCGCCACAGCTGCACGAGATGATTGGCCGACTGGCGGCGCAGGCGAATCTGCCCAAGCCCAGGATCGCCATAGTCGAGACAGCGATTCCGAACGCATTCGCAACCGGACGCGACGCCAAGCACGCCACCGTCGCCATCACTACGGGCCTGCTCAATAATAGCGGGCTATCGCAGCCGGAGATCGAGGCGGTGATCGCCCACGAGCTGACGCACATCATCAATCACGACATGCTGGTGATGACCATCGCGACGTTCTTCTCGATGGTCGCCGCGCTGATCGTGCGGAGCTTCATGTGGTCCTCGATGTTCGGCGGCTATGGCTACGGGCGTCGCAACGGCAACGACAACACTGGAATGCTCGTGCTGGTAGCCGTTCTGGCGTCCGTCATCACGTACGTTGTCAGCTTCATTCTGATTCGCGCGCTCTCACGCTATCGCGAGCTGGCGGCGGACCGTGGCTCGGCGTTGATTACCGGCGCGCCCGAGCATCTGGCCACCGCG
>DASUWS010000320.1:0-5257 GCA_036378295.1 Ktedonobacterales bacterium | reverse complement strand
AACCAGAGCGCGGTGGGGTCATGGATGCTGATCGGAGCGGCTATCGCGGGCCTGGGCGGCTCGATTGCGTACGGCGTCAGCGAGTCGGCTGCGATGAGGCGCTATGCGCCGCGGATTCTGGCGCTCTCGCAGCTGCTATTGCTGGCCTGGACTCTGGTCCTTTTCGGCCCACGCGCATCACTGCTGGCGCTGGCTCCGGCGATGATAGAAATCATGCTGCTGATGGGGAGCACATGGCTGGCGGGCGGTGTCGCGATGGGAGCGCTGCTGGTCTACGCGCTCTTTGCGGGTCTCGCGCTCGGTGTCGGACTCAAGCCAGTCATTGCGCTCGATCAGCAAGGAACTACGCTCCTGGATGTTTTGGGTGTTGTCGCTGGAGTGCTGGCGGCGTTCTGGCTCCTGCTGGCGATTCAGTCGGGCCGCGAGCGCGCCCAGGCCATCGCGCGGGCACGTCGCCATGAAGCCGATGTGTTGCGCCGGTTGGTGACACAGTTCCACCAGGAAGTGCAGGATGACACCAGCCGGCTCGAATCGGCGCTAATCCAGGCATTGAAAGGGCATGGTGTCGCCCCACTTACGGCGGAAGGCCGCTACCGGTTGCTCGCCGAAGCTATTATGGATACCGGCTCCCGGATGGAGGTGCTTCAGCGCGACCGCGAGGAACGATTGCGCCTTGAGGGTGCGCTACGCGTGATCATTCGCGCGGTAGAGCGCGAGTGGCTCGGCGTGGAGCCAGAATGGCCCGCCCCAACAGGCACGCTGGTGGATGAACTCGTGGCGCTGCTGCGCACGCCGCGCTTGAGCGTCACGTACCAGAATGAAGCGCGGGCAGCTTCCATTACCCCGAAGCTCATTCCGCTCCCAACGCTGGCATCCAGGCACGACACGCCACCAATACCGGTCTCGCGCCCACACAACGGCGAATCGTGGCGGACCCCTCGCCGCCGGACACGCCGGACGGATCTTTATCCGGTTCCCTCTCCAGATGAACAGTTCCCAGAGCCCGATCTTGCCGGAGAGCCGGGGCGAAGTAACCCTCCCTTCCAGTCAAGCGGCATCTGGCCCGCGCAGGATGACGAGTAAGCGGCATCGTCATCCTCGGATGTGATGAGCGAAGGCAAACCACTCACCCATCCCCTGCCCTGCGAGCTGCCGCCGCCCTGCGTGCTCGTCGCGAGTCACTTACCGCAGGTTGAAGCCCTGCGGCTCATCCTGAGCGCTTGGGAACCCGCGTTCACGGCAAGCGGGTACGTTGGGGCCAGGGTGAGCCGTAGGATTCAACGTTTGGTGTGCATGAGCACGAGTCGCCGTAAAGCCGGGACTGGCACGAGGCAGTGCCGTGGCGCGAATACGCGAGCGAATGCACCCCGGCTCAGGATGCACCGGTACTTCCCCAAAAAGAACTCACACCAAACGTTTCAAGCTACGGCGCACTGTTTGCAGGACACCATCTCAAGCGAATCTGGTATTACTCGTAGCGGAGCACCTCGACAGGGCGGATGCGGGTCGAGCGCCACGCAACGCCCGCTGCTACCAGCATGCAAAGCGCCGTGGTGGCCCCGGCCAGCGCCAGAATAACGGTTGACGACGCGCTTGGCAGGCTTGTCGTCTGAAAGGTAATCTGAGTAAGCAGAGCCGCGGCCAGACTTACCAGGCAGAGCGCACTCGATGCGCCAACTATCGCCAGGAGGCCATGCTCGGCCAGCACCATGCCCAGAACGCCGCGACTGGTATGGCCAATCGCTTTCAGGATGCCCAGTTCGCGCCGCCGTTCCAGCATCGCCAGGGCTACCGTATTGGCGATCAGCACCAGCCCGGCAAACATTGCCAACGACGCGACCGACTCCACGACCTGAATGATGTTGTTCAGAATGGTGTCAATTTGATTCATCGCCGCCACATCCCCAAGCGTGATGACGCCGGGAACAGCCTGCTTGATGGACTGCAGATCCGCGGTCTGAGACGCTACTGGCAGGCGGACGGCAAAGATCGTGTACGGATGCCCCTGGCCCAACGTCATGGCCACGTTGCGATCCACCAGGATAGCCGAAAGATCAGCAGATGTGCCCAGGCCAGTGTAAAAGCCGACGACGCGCAAGGTCTGCTGGGCCTTCCCATCGAGGCTGGCCATCACGACCTCATCGCCCAGCTTGAGACGCGTGGGAGTTTCCGATTGGCTGAGGGGGAAGACGGCATTGAGTGTTCCGGCGTCCGCCGCGGTCAGCAGCCGCCCGGTGCGATGATCCTGCGCCCCCTGCTGTGGTGTGGCCTGGGGCAGGCTACTGTGCGCCAGATCGAATCCAGTGATGCCGCTGAGGTTGCCTGTCTCCCCCTCCCCCGTCTGACCTGGCGCTGGCTGCCCATTGATCGCGACAAGCCGGGCAGGAGCCGCCCAGGAGACTTTTTGATTGCTGACATGGGCCATCTGCCCCAGTTGCGCGGCGACCAGCGGCGCATCCTGGCTGCTCGCCAGAATGTAGGCGTTATCCGGGTTGACGGTTGCTCCACGCGTATACAGGAAGTCCTTGAGATTCTGGCCGAGCACCAATCCCAGGCCAACGGCAAATACGCCCACAAAGAGCGCAACCAGGGTGGCAGCGCTGCGGACGCGCGCCCGCCCAATATTGCGCAGCGAGAGCTGAACCTCCGCACGAGCGGCAGCGGGCAGGCAGGCGATCACCAGTGCGATGGCAACCAGTGCCAGCAGCAACAGGCCAAACCCGGGCGCGAGACGTAGGAGCAGCATTCCCAGCAGTAGGAACGGTGCAAGCGCCAGCAGCGACCCGGCGCGACGAAGGCTCGGCACTGGCCAATGACTGAGGATAGTCGCGACGAGCGAGAACACGATGGACAACAGTCCCAGGATGATGGCCGTGCCAAGAACGACCGCAAGCGTCACGACGACATTCTCCAGGATACCGAGTGCCAGCAGGAAGAAGAGCACGCACAGGGTGAGCAGGAGCGCGGCAGATTTCACCCGGCTGGTGCGAGCGCCCGCCGATCCCATGTCGCGGAGTACAGCAAGCGGGCGCACCGCGCTCGTCTGGACAATAGGCAACAAGCCAAAGATCAGCGTTGAAATGACACCTATCGCTGCACCAGAGAGTACCGTGAGCGGGTCGACGATGGTTGGAATCGTGAGCAGGAAGGCACGCTCGACCAGGGCCTGGACGACGAAGCTCAGGCCAATACCGAGCAGCGCGCCAGCCACTCCACCGATTATCCCCAGCTGGAACGCCTCGATGCCGAACATCATCAAGAGATTGCGCTGGCGGTACCCTTGCGTCTTGAGCATTGCGATTTCGAGGTAGCGCCGTCGCAGCAATACCTGCATCGTGTTGATGATGCCTACCCCGCCAATGAGCAGGGCCAACAGCCCAATCACGCGCAGGAAGGTTCGTATGCTGTCGATCTGGGATTGCGCATCCTGCTGCGTCTGTCGAACGGTCGTCACACCCAGTTGGGGGAACTGCTGTTGAACCTGTGTAGCGATCTGAGCGGCTGCCACATCCGCGTGTCCGGGAACGTTGACGAAGACCCAGGTGTATCCCGTTGTAATGCCTGTGGGATTGGCGAAGCGGGCATACGTCTGCTTCGAGATCAGGAGCTCGGTACGCCCGCTTATCACGCCTGTCGTCGGGATTTCTCCAGCAATCGTGATGCGCCCGGTGCGTCCCGAGGTGGTCGCGAGCACGAGCGTATCGCCGATGTGGAGATGTAGCCGCTGCATCAACGTGTCTGTGACGACCGCGCCCCCGCTCTGCAACAGCGTCGCGATGGAGCCGCTGGCTGGCTCGATGAGCGGCATCGTCCCGGCGAGTGGGAAAGTCGCCGGGTCAACGGCCCAGAATGACACACGCTGCAGGTCTCCATCTATCGCCGTGGTGGACTCGACGGTGATGGCTGGCGAATACGCGGTAATCGTTCCCTGGGATTGCAGTTGGGTGAAGTATCTCAGTTGCTCCTCGGTAATCGCACCTGATTCGGAATGGACCGCCAGATCGCCGCCGTGCAAGGCGCGAATGTTGGTTATCAGCGCCGCATTCACCATAATGCCTACCAGTTGCAGCGCGACAATCACCATCACGCCGACGGCGACGCAGAAGATGGCGAAGAGCGAGTGCTGTCCGCCGCGCCAGAGCGAGCGCGTCGCGTAGCGCCAATACATGCGCAGTCTCATGCCACCACCTTCCCATCCAGCAGTTGAATGGTGCGCTGCGCCCCCTGGGCGACCGTCGCGTCGTGGGTCGCGATGATGAATGTCGTGCCGGTCTGCTGCTGAACATCGCGCACCATACGGAGGATATTGTCGCTGTTGGCGCGGTCGAGATTGCCGGTTGGCTCATCCATGATGACAATAGCAGGATGCGTAACCAGCGCGCGGGCAATCGCGACGCGCTGCTGCTCACCACCAGAGAGCTGGTGTGGGCGGTTCTTGAAGCGATGCCCCAGGCCCACCATCGTCAGCATGGCGCGAGCCTCCGCCGGAGCGTCGCCCGGATGCTTGCCAATGGCGAGCGGCGCCTCGACGTTCTCCTGGGCGGTCAGCGTCGGGATGAGGTTGAACGCCTGAAAGACCATGCCAATCTTCTGGTTACGGACTCCCGCCAGTTGCGCCTCGCGCATGTGGGTGACGTCGATTCCATCAATGAGCACCTGGCCGCTGGTTGGCGTATCCAGTCCGGCGATGATGCCCAGCAAGGTCGATTTGCCCGACCCCGATGGGCCAACGATGGCGACAAGCTCGCCGTGATGTATCCGCAGATCGATCCCTTTGAGAATCTCGATGTGCTCGCGCCCCAGCAGCAGCGATTTGCACAGGTTCATGGCTACGAGGGCGTCGTCGGTGCCACTCTGCATCGGAGAGCACTCCTTTCCTGAAAAATGGGCGCACGAATCCAGGCGGCGCCCACTATGGGCGACGCCAGGCAGACGGCGAAATGTGCGAGGGAGAAAGCTCCTCTACGCGAGGTGTGGCGTAGCGCGACGAGCCGAGACGCCCCAGACCAGGGCACGGAAGGCAATCAACGTGGCTACGAGCATGATGAGTACCTGCACCACCGTTCCCGCCAGGGTGCTCGTGGCGAGAATGCCATCATTCCCCCAGAAATGGGTAGGGGCGTCCAGCCAGAGGCCGAAGCTCCAGAGAATGTGGGCCGCGACCATCGCCAGCATCGCGACCGTCGCGAGCGCTCCCGGCAGCAGGGTGAAGCGCAGGAGCCGCTCATCAATGTCACTCCGCGCGATGGCGCTGAGT
>DASUWS010000319.1:0-2802 GCA_036378295.1 Ktedonobacterales bacterium | reverse complement strand
AGCCCTTGCCCATGCCATCGGGCCGGTCTGGGAGTCGAACAATGTCTGGCTCGTCTTTGTGCTGGTCGTCACCTGGACCGCGTTTCCCATTGTCTACGCCGCGCTCTCCGAGGCGCTCATTATTCCGCTGGCGCTGGTTCTTATTGGCATTATCTTTCGCGGGGCGGCCTATGCTTTCCGCTGGCAGTACGGCGCCCAGGGACGGCTTTGGGGCACCTGGGGAACCGTCTTCAGCATTGCCAGCACGATCACCCCGTTCATGCTCGGCACAGTGGCGGGCGCAATCGCCGGAGGCGATATCCATGTGCACAACGAAGTCGTCGTCGCCGATATCTGGATGCCCTGGCTCACCCCGTTCGCGCTGAGCTGTGGCTTCTTTGCAGTGGGTCTTTGCGCCGTGCTCGCCGCGACCTATCTGACCGTAGAGGCGCAGAACGCGAATGATCAAGAGCTGTTACAGGCATTTCGTCCGCGCGCCATCATCGCCGGCGCGGTGACGGCGCTCATTGGCGCGATTGCCGCGGTGCTGGCATATAGCGAATCGCCGGTCCTGTGGAGCGGCCTGACGGGAAAAGCGCTCCCCTTCTCACTCGGCGCTGTGCTGATTGGCCTGGCGACCGCGTTCTGCCTGCTGCGGGGATACTACCGGGCCGCACGTGTGCTGGTGGCGGCCGAAACCGCCTGCATCCTGGTGGCGTGGGGCGTCGCGCAGTATCCCTATCTCATCATTCCCGACGTCACCGTGGAAAGTGCCGCCAGCCCGGCCGCGACGCTCTCCGCACTGCTGATTTTCGCGGTGCTGGGCATGGCAATTCTGTTGCCGTCTCTCTGGTTTCTCTTCCACATCTTCAAGAGTCGCAATCCACGGCACCCACAACTTACGGTCGCCGCGTTTACCCAGTCGCTCGGACCTGTTGATATGAGTGAGGATGAGAGTCAGAGTCAGAGGCAGAGTAAAGGTGAGAGTGCGCGAGCGCCGCCATCGAGGGGGCACAGGCATATCCCGGCGAGCGGGAGCACGCTCGAAAAGACTTCGGCAGGGCCAGGCATGTTATCGCTGGTGCCGGGTATTCTTATCGTCGGAGCCTCGCTGGCGCTGGCGGCGCTGAATGTGGAGTGGAAGCGACGGCATCCGGGGCGATAGGCAAATGTTCGGATACGCGGTATCGTATCGTAGTATCGTAGAGGAGTGGCTACTTCTGACTGTGCCACCGCCGAACAACAGATAAGGGATATACGGTGACGACTCCACAATCTCAGCCCAATGGCGAGCTAACCTTCACCACATCGGATGCCCGCATCCAGGATCTGCTGGAGCGCATGCGGGAAGTTGCCGATCTCGGCGCTATTGGCGCTCTGCTGAGTTGGGACCAAAATACCGAACTGCCGGAGGGCGCTGGTGAGGTGCGCGGCGCGCAGATGGCGACCTTCCAGGGTATTCTGCACGAGCGGATGATTGCCACGCGCATTGGCGAGCTGCTCGGCGAGCTGGAATCCGTGGTGGCGAATGCACCCTATACCGACGCCGACCGTGGGCTGGTGCGCCAGACGCGCCGGGAATACGATCACGCGACCAAGTTGCCAACCGGGCTGGTGCAGGAAATAGCGCGCACCGAGTCGGCAGCCTTCGAGGCGTGGCGTCGCGCCCGCGCGAACAACGATTTTGCGCTCTTCGCGCCCTGGCTTGGCAAGACGATCACGCTCCAGCGTGAGGTTGCCGACCGCTTGAGCGCACCGGGCCAGGTGAGCCGCTACGACGCCCTGCTCGATCTCTATGAGCCGGGGATGACCAGCGAGCGGCTAGACGCGCTCTTTGGTCCAGTGCGCGAGGTGTGCGTCGAGATGCTGCGGCGGATTCAGCAAAGCGGCCACACGATTGACGCCTCGTGTCTGGAGGGCGACTTCCCGGCGGATTCACAGGTCGCTCTCGCGCGCGAATTGCTGACGGGCATAGGCTACGACTTCACCCGTGGCGCCATCGCCGTCTCGCCTCATCCCTTCACCAGCAGCTTTGGCACACCCTACGACGTGCGCGTCACGGTGCGGCCAGACCCGCACTTCCTTCAGGCGGCACTGATGGCGGCAGTTCACGAGGGCGGCCATGCGGTCTATGAGCAGGGGAGTGATACGCGGCTGGCACGCACTCCGCTGGCGGGTGGCGCGTCACTCGGCGCGCATGAGTCGCAGTCGCGCTTATGGGAGAACGCCATTGGTCGCTCCGAGGCATACTGGAAGGGCCAGTATGACAAAGTCAAAGCGGCCTATCCAGAGCAGCTTGCCAGCGTAGATGCTGTGACGTTCGCTCGCGCGCTCAACACCGTGAAGCCGAGCCTGATTCGTGTCGAGGCCGATGAAGTGACCTATAACCTGCACATCATCGTGCGCTACGAGATGGAGAAGGCGATGGTCAACGGAGATGTCGCGGTTGAGTCGCTGCCGGGCGCGTGGAACGGGATGTATCAGGAGTATCTGGGCATCGAGCCGCCCACTAACTCCGAGGGCATCCTGCAGGATATTCATTGGACGAGCGGCTTTGGCTATTTCCCCACGTACACGCTCGGCAATCTCTACGCGGCGCAGATCTACGCCACGCTGCGCAAGACCTTCCCTGACCTCGATGAGCGGCTGGCCTCAGGCGATACCCGGTTCATCCTGGATTGGCTGCGCGAGCGCATGTACTCCGTCGGCGCGGTCTATCTGCCGGAGCGGCTGATGGAGCGCGTGACCGGCGAGAAGCCCAACCCGGACTACTTCCGCCGCTACCTCACCGAGAAGTTCACGAAGGTCTACGATCTGACGGCG
>DASUWS010000318.1:0-46372 GCA_036378295.1 Ktedonobacterales bacterium | reverse complement strand
CCGACAGCGCGGGTTGTCGTGCTGGTGCCGCCTGATATGTTTGTCAACGGGGGAGATTTCCAGGCGCAGGGGCTGATAGATAGCCTCGGCTCGCGCTATCAGGTCTTCACTGTGGCCAGTGCGGCGGCGGGCAAACAGGTGTCACTGCGGTTGACCGGTCTGCCAGAGGCGGGCGAGAGGAGCAATCTGGACGCGCGCGCGCTCTCGATCTTTGCCGCCATCCTGGCGCTTCTCGCCCTGCTCGCGCTGGCATTGTATGTGCGTCGGGGCAATATCGCGGCTGCTCTGCGGCTGATTCCCAGCCCATCGTTGGCAACGGGTGTGCTGGCGAGTGCTGAGGCAGCGGCGGAAGATACGTCGGATGCGCGTGAGCGATTGCTGCGCGAGTTGCTTGAACTGGAGCGACTCCACGCTACCGGGAAGATATCCGAGAGCGCGCTCCGCCAGCGCGACAGGGAGATTCGTCACCGTCTGCGCGAACTGCTGGCCGTTGAGCAGACCAGCATCGTATCAGCTAGCGGCGCGGGTGCGTCTGGCGTTGAGGGCGTGCAGCCGGAGGTGGATGGGCATAAGGAAGCTACCCCTGAGCAGAGCAGTGGAGGCCGCCGATGAACGCCGATGCGCTCTCGATGCCCTCCGCTACGGCTGAAACGGACGGGCGTATGCCGCTAGAACAGGAACAGCGCACGGCGGTGGACGTTGCGCGGGTGCGGAAAGCCTATGGGTTACGTCCTGTTCTACGCGACGTCTCGTTTGGGGTCGTCGCGGGGCAGTGCATTGCCGTGCTTGGGCCAAATGGCGCGGGCAAGACGACGCTACTGCGCATTCTTGCGACGCTCACCCGGCCAGCGCGGGGCAGTGTTACCATTGCGGGCTACGATGCTCTCCATGAGGCGCACGAGGTGCGGCGGGTGGTTGGCTATGTCGGCCACACGCCACTACTCTATGATGAGCTGACCGCGAAGGAGAACCTGCTGTTCTTCGCTCGTATGTATGGCCTGCCGGATGGCGAGGCGCGCGCTGATGCCCTCTTGAAGCGGGTAGGGATGCGCAGCCGCGCGAATGACCGGGCCGGGACGTTCTCGCGGGGCCAGGCGCAGCGAGTGGCGCTGGCGCGAGGCATCCTGCATGATCCACCAGTGTTGTTGCTCGATGAGCCAGATACCGGGCTGGATGAAGACGCCATCAGGCTGCTGCATGATCTGATTGCCGAGCGCGGAGCCGCGGGCAAGACAACGCTGCTGACGACCCATACTCTTGAGCGCGGACTGGCCTGGAGTGATGCCGCTGTGGTGCTGACGGATGGGCGCGTCGCCTATGCGGGCCCGTCGGATGAGATGACGTTGCCGGATCTGCGCCTGCTCTATGCCAATGCCAGGAGGAGCGGCCGATGAGTTCATTCCAGACCGGCTGGCAGCAACTCTGGTCTATTGTCGGCAAGGACCTACGCAGCGAGCTGCGCGCGCGTCACGTATGGGTGGCAATGGCGCTCTTCTCCGCGCTGGTGTTGGTCGTCTTCTATTTTGCGTTTGACCTGCGGGTAGAGAATCGTGGTCCCGTCGCCCCTGGTGCGCTCTGGATTGCGTTTGTCTTTGCCAGCGTGCTGGGCCTGGGGCGCACGTTCGCTTCCGAGCAGGAGCACGGTTCGATGGATCGCCTGCTGCTGTGCCCGGTAGACCGCCAGGTCATTTTTCTGGCGAAGCTGATTGGCAACCTGATCTTCCTGGGGGTTGTCGAGGTAGTCGCTGTGCCGCTCTTCGCCGCCATCTACAATCTGCCAATTCTGGGCGGAGCCTTGGTGGTGATTGTGGTGCTGGGAACCGTCGGCATCGCCACCATGTGTACGATCTTTGCGGCTGTCGCGTCCACGACGGGCGCGAGAGAGATCATGCTGCCGTTACTGGTCTTTCCACTGTTGATTCCAGTGGTGATTGGCGCGGTACGTGCGACGCAGTCGCTCGTGGTTCCGGTGGTGAATGATCCGCCGTGGCCCGGACTGCTTGCCGCATTCGATATTATCTTTGTCACGATTTCAGCGCTCGTCTTTCAGTACGTCGTCGAGGATTAGGCGGTATAGCCATGAAGACTCTGACTTCTCACCCAGCGGCCCCAGACGAGGGGATCGCATTGCATCCACAACGTGGCGGCTGGCTGCAACCCATCCGCCAGTATGGTGAGTATGTGCTTGGCGGCCTTACCGCCCTTGGTATGATGCTCACGATCTGGGCAGCATTCCTGTATGCTCCAACGGATGCGGTGCAGGGCGACGTCCAGCGCATCATGTACTTCCATGTGCCGATGGCCTGGCTGGCGTATCTTTCCTTCTTCATCGTTTTCGTCGCAAGCATCGTCTATCTCCTGCGGCGGGATTCGCGCTGGGATTGGGCCGCACGCGCCTCGGCGGAGATTGGTGTGGTCTTTACGACGCTGGTGCTCATTAGCGGCTCCATCTGGGGCAAAGCGTTCTGGGGTACCTGGTGGGACGGCGAGCCGCGCCTGACGACGACGCTGGTGCTCTGGTTCATCTACGTGGCCTATCTCCTGCTCCGCTTCTATGGAGGCCGGACGGAGGGCAGTGCTCGTGGCGCGGCGGTGCTGGGCATTATTGGCTTCGTGGATGTGCCGATTGTGCATTTTGCGGTGACATGGTGGCGCGGGCTGCACCCCGATGGCTATGTGCTGCAGGGTACGTCGTCGAATATGCCAATGCCCGCTTTCCTGGCACTGATGCTGGCGTTGGTGACCTTCACGCTGCTGTACGCTTTTCTGATGCTCCAGCTCTATCGCCTCGAACGCTACACGACCGAGGCCCAGCGGCTGCGCGCAATAGTGGAATACGGTGACGACGGCGACATAAGCGCGTCCTGAACGCTAGGGAGATGATAGGGGGCCGCCAATGCAAGGTGGGACATATCTGGTAATCGCTTACATCATCATGTGGGCAGGCGTGCTGGCATATCTTGGCTGGATCGCGCTACGGATTCGCGGCGTACGGACAGACCTGGAGTCGGTGCGCGAATTGGTGCGCGAGCGCGAGCGGGAGGCCAGCGCAGGGCAGGGCGCCGATCAGTAGAAATTAGGGACTCGTCGGCGTCCCGGACTCATGGTAAAATAGTTAAAGCTGTGTTCTGCGCCTGCCTGCCGGGCGACGACCACTATCACGAGTTGAGGAGATGGCGGCATGCCGGAAAATTACGAGGTCATCTATACGCATCCGAGCGGCGCGACGGCGACATTCATTCGCCAGGACGGTGAGCTGGATGCGCTGGCCAAGGGCCTGGACGCCGGCCAGTTCTGGGTCTTCAAGAATGTGAAGGCGCTCCTGGTCCGCAACGAGGAGGACGACTTGAAAGAGTCGAACCGCCTGATGGCCAGTATCGGCTTCACGCCCATCGTGCGCGAGATCGTGGCGCCGCGTCCGGTGGAGGTGGCGCCGCAGCCCGCCTTTGCTGGTGTCATCGAGGAGCAGCATACTGGCCCGCATATGCCAAGCCCAAGCTACTGGCCGCTGATATTGGCGATTTCCGCGCTGATCACGTTCAGCGGTTTTCTCGTCCTGCCGACGACCTTGCTCGTCTCAGCCTTTGGACTGGTGCTGGTTCTGATCAGTATCATCGGCTTTGGTCTCGAGCAGGTCTAGACTAGAGAAGACACGTTTCACTTGAGCATACCGACATCGCGTCCCTGGATAGAGAGGTAATACACAGCATGAGTGCAGCCATCAGCCCGACAGAAACCCATGAAGAAGGCGAGCGCCATACAAGTCGATCATTCGGCTGGTACGGCATGGTCTTCTTTCTGGCGTCCGAGGCGATATTCTTCGCGAATCTGATCGCCTCGTACCTCTATCTGCGTATCCGCGTGACAGGCGGAGGGGCATCCTGGATTCCCTCAGGCGTTGAGTTCGACCGGACTCTGCCGCTCATCAACACATTCATCCTGCTCGCGAGTAGCTTCCCGATGCACTATGCCGCCCGCTCGATTACCAGGGGCAACAAGCGCGGCCTGACCATTGGCCTGATCCTGACGGTCATCCTGGGAAGTATCTTCCTGAGCGGGCAGGCATGGGAGTACACCCATGCGGACTTCAGCCCGAGTACTGGCGTCTTTGGGTCGACGTTCTTCACGCTGACAGGCTTCCATGGGGCACACGTCACTGCTGGTGTCTTGTTCCTCCTGATCTGCTTCTTCCGGTCGCTTCGTGGCGATTTCTCCAAGGATCGGCACTTCGCGGTATCGGCGGCGGAGATGTACTGGCACTTCGTGGATGTGGTGTGGGTGCTGCTCTTTACAGTGCTCTACCTTATCTAGGACACGACATGTCTGTCGTGCGGCCAAAATGTGTCATGGCGTGCTATAACTTTCCTATGCAATCCATTGTAGGGACCAGAAACGCTGGTCCCTGGGTGGCCAGGAAGGTCTATGGCCTATGAATCGCCTGCATCTCAGCACACAACCTGCAGAGTCCGAGGAACAGTCGGGTCCGTTACGTTGCGCCATCTGCGCGCGACGTCTGGGCAGTGCGATTTGTTATCTGGAAGAGACGGGCGATGTTCCGCCGCCCCGGCAGTCGTGGATGCTGTGTACGACGTGCAATGACGCCGTCAAACTGCAGATGGCACAGGCTCCGGTGCAGTCACCGCTTCGCCTGCGCGTAGCGATCGGTGTGGTCTCAACCGAGCGCACACCCGAAGCACGACGAGCGCGACGTGGGCAGTTGACCGACCAAACGTGGTTCAAGGTGTTCTTCTGGGGCACCATCATTACAATGCTTGTGCATCTGGCGATCATCGTGGCCATTGCCGGTCTCGCCAGATAACGGTGACGTGACATCAGGCACTGCCTTCGTGCCAGCGTGCGAGACATATTGCCGCTTATGACAACTGATACTACGAGCGAAAAAGCACCAGCATCCGCCTCTCAGCCGGGCAACGGCTTTCCCTGGCGCACAGCCGCGCTTGTCGTAGGTGATACGGCGTCATTCGTGCTCTTCGCCGCACTGGGAAGGCGCACACATGCCGAAGCCGCCGGACTCGATGCGCTCGGCCAGATCGTCGCCACGGCGCTGCCTTTCGCGCTCGGCTGGTTTGCGGTCTCGCCATTTGTGGGAGCGTTTCGGCGGCGCGCGACCTCCAGGCCACTGCGCATGCTCCAGCGCACCGAGCTGGCCTGGGTGATCTCCTGGCCGGTGACGCTGCTGCTCCGCTGGGCGATTGCGCCGGATCACAACGTTCCCGTGTCGTTTGCGCTGGTAATTCTGCTGACCAATACGATATTTCTTGGCGTCTGGCGAACTGCCTTTGCCCTGGTCGAGCGCTGGCGCTCTCGCTGACTGTCGTCTTGGAACCCTGCGATTTGCCTGTCTCTTCGCGTGTGCTCTCTCCTTTCGTGTGCTACAATGCAGCGGTTATGGTCAATGCTGTCGCAGGCGCACAGACACTCCGTGGTGACATATCAGGTCTGTGAGGGGCGGATATGCTTCGGGTGAAGATGTTCTCCACCGGCATGTACGGTGGAGAGATCAAGGGACTTCAAGACGCGATCAATGGCTGGCTGGAGAGCGCGCATCCAGCAATTCGCCAGGTAACGCAGTCCAGTTCGGCGGAGCATATTGTAGTTACCTTCCTCTATGACGAGGGCTTCTTTGATACATCCCCACGGACGGCAAGCGCGGAAGTGCCAGAGGCGTTCGAGCAGAGTTTGAAGGGCGCACATCTGGATCCGGTTGATGATGAGCCTGGCCTGTTGCCCAATGCCGAGTTACCGTATTAGATGAGATTAGTGCTTGATGAGAGGCTATGTCACGCACCGCAGAGTATCCCTATGTCGTCTATAGCACATCTGATGGCGCCGTCGGCGAGCGTCGCTCCCTGCGCGCCGTAGATTACGATGGCATTCCCCTTGATCGCGCCGAATTGATTCCGCTCCCGGATGGTGCGACACTCTCCATGATGCCTGAACGCCTGGCTGCTGGGGTGGATGATCGGGGTGAGCGACAAGTTGTGAGTGCGCGGCGAGGATGGGCGCTCGCGACACTGCTTCCGATCGGCTACACACGTGTCCGGCTGCCGGGATACGAAAAGGCGCCCGGAACGGAGCCCCTGCCATTCTTTGGCTACACGGCGGTAGCTGGCTGGCGAGGGCGCCTCTATGTGGCCGCGCTGCGCACCGATAACCCTGAGCGCTGGCTTGCTCGCAACTTTGATGGCAGGCGGCTGGAGCAACTGGTGCATCGGCGCCTCGCAGCCGAGCCAGATAATCGGCTGCTGGCCCATCATGCGCATTGCGCGCTCGACTATCGCTGCCCAACCGCGAGTAATCTGTTCTTCGGACGCTGGGAAGGCGCATGCGCTGTATCGGCGGGATGCAACGCGCGCTGCGTAGGGTGTATCTCCAAGCAGGAAGAAGAAGGGCTGGTTTCGCCGCAAGACCGGCTAACCTTTGCCCCGACCGAGCGGGAGATCATTGACACGGCTGTGGCTCACCTGGATACCGCCGAGGATGCCATCTTCAGCTTCGGCCAGGGATGCGAAGGCGAGCCTTTGCTGCAGTTCCGGCTCATCGAGCGCGCAATTCGCGAAATCCGCGCGCACACGCATCGCGGGACCCTCAACATCAATACCAATGCCAGCAATCCCCATGCTCTCGCGCGCCTCTATGCCGCTGGGCTTGATAGCCTGCGCGCCAGCACGATCTCTGCCCGCCGCGAAACCTACGACGCCTATTATCGGCCTATCGGCTACACGTTCGAGCATGTCAAGAAGTCATTGATTCTGGCGCGCGATGCTGGCGTGTATAGCTCGATCAATCTGCTCTGCTTCCCAGGTCTGATTGACTGTGAAGATGAGGTTGCGGCGCTCATAGACTTTCTGCGTGAGACCGGTGTGCGACTGGTACAGCTCCGGAATCTCAACATCGATCCAGAAGTGCTCTGGCCGCGCGTGCCGAAGCCTGCTGGGCGCCCGCTGGGCATGCGAGCGCTTGTCGAGACGCTCCAGCGCGAGACGCCAGATGTAATGATCGGTAACTTCAGCCGTCCCGTAGGGGTGCGGGCATCTCATGACGGCGTATAGGGGAGAATGTCAGCGTCTGCCTAGCCCGTTGCTTATGTATCCGTTACGAGCGCGATGACGCGGGCATGTGGTCAGTGTCTCCCGCGTCGTGGTACGGCTGCCAGCCGTGGGCCCGCAACTGCCGCTGAACGGCGGCGTTGACTGACCGCGGGCTGATCGCCTTCATGCAGACAGGGTTGCCGAAGCGACATTCCGCGGTAGCGCTGGCGTCGTAGCACGGCGAGCACCAGAGCTTGTGGCGCAAGACAATCGCATCCGGAGCGGCTGGCCCGCTCAGCGCGGGATCGGTTGGTCCGTGCATCACCACGACAGGCGTCTCGACGGCACAGGCGATATGCATCGGGCCGCTATCACCCGTGACCAGCACATCGCTCTCGGCCAGGAGCGCCACTAACTGAGCGAGCGTTGTCTTACCGCTGACGTTGAGCAGGGGTTGCTGCGCATAGTATGTGATGTCACGCGCCAGTGACGCTTCGTTGGGAGCACCTGTGACCACCACCAGCGCGTCCAGTTCTTCAGCGAGCTGGTCCGCCAACGCGGCAAAGTGGCTTGTAGGCCAGCGTTTCGCCTGTCCATTGCGTGCGCCCGCATGCATGGCGATGACAGGTCCCTGGCGTCCGAGCTTGGCGCGGGCCAGCCCAAGCATGGTTGCCATCTCCTGCCGCGCTTTGGGGAGTACGTGGAGTCGAGGCCGCGTGTCTTCGGATACCGCGATGCCTCCTGCGGCCTCGGCAAGCGCCAGCACGTACCGCGTCTCGTGCTTGGTGACGTCATAGCGGCGACCGGGTACTGGATCGGTCAGCATGTATGGATACGCCTCGCCCGCATAGCCAACGGTACGTGTGGCCCCGGTCAGACGCGTCAGGATACTGCCAATATCACCTGAAATGCTGATGGCGATGTCGTAGCGAGTTCTGCGTAGCCGCCGGAGCAGACCGAGCGCCGCGCGCCAGCCGTTCTTCTGCCGCAGTGCTTGTGGGTTGTATGTGATGACGTGGGCAATGTCGCGTTCACCCGCCAGCACATCAGCAGTCGCTTGCTGCACCAGCATGTCAATCTGGGCTTTGGGGTAGCCGCGCCGGAGTGCCGCGACCGCTGGCGTGGTCAGTACGGTATCACCCAGCAGGTCAACACGCACGATCAGGATGCGATGGACCGACGGATCACCAGGACGCAAAGGGACTGTTGGGGCGTTTCGACGGCGGATCGCGTATCCGATTACACCGATTCCATGCCAGAGCAACCGTTGCGCCCGCCGCTTCAGAATACGCTGAACGACTCGCAGCGCCCGTTGCTCCAGCGGTATACGTCGATCATAGGTAGGCGCCGAAGGAGTGGCAGACTGGTATTGGTCTACGACTGGAGCCAGTCTGGATTTCTTTGCTGTCATACCACTCCCATTCGTGCCGACACATCCGCGAAACCGGATGTGATGGTCTTCTGAGACTCACCACTCCATAATGCGCACAACACAGCATAGCATAGCATAGCGTATGCCTCGGTACGTATGCGAATACTGCCAAAGAATTGGTCGGACAGAGCATCTACCATCGAGATGCAACGATGGGTGGGCCGCGGCTGAACATGTGGGCTTGCGTCGCTGTCCTGCCAGAACAAGCCAGTGGGTCTACTTGCCGTGGCCCATGTCGTTGCTGTTCACGTGATTGTTGCTGCTGCCACTGGCATTGCCGCTGCCGCTGCTGCTACTGTTCACAGCGCCATTCCCGCTGTTGCTACTGTTGCCACTACCGCTGTTTCCGTTGCTGTTGCCCCCATTGCCCTTCGAGTTCGGCTGCGTGGTTGGCCGCGGGGTTGGCGTCGCGTGGGGCTGCTGGGTCGGGTGAGGCGTGGCAGCGGGATGGGTCGCCGCGCCCGGTGGGGCGACTTGCGTCGGCGTTACGGGAACAGGTGTGGCCATCGGTGGCATCTGAATGTGGCTTGCGTTCAATGTGCTCTGCTGGTTGGTCATGGTGCTGGTCAGCGCCTGGACCATCATGGATGCCCCGTTGCTGCGTTCCTGCTGAAGCGCATCATATTCTGCCTGCATTGTTCTCATCAAGGCACGTGTGAGGGCCGCGTCATTCTGGCGTTGGCTTTGGGTCGTGATGACGAGGCCAATGAGTTGGCGTGTGGCGGCATCGCACTCACCCATGAGCGAAAGCGCCTGGCTGGTATTGTTCCGGGCTGCCTCGGCCCGCGCTTCGTCAAGGCGATGCAAGGCGATCATCGAGAGTACATCGCCACGCGTAGCGCTCGACCATGCTAGCTGTAACTGGATGTTCTCATCTCCGCGTTTGATGGTATACAGCGGCGACTCGGGCAAGGCGCTTGCCGTGGCAGTGGAAAGCTGCCAGCCGCCGAACATGACCAGCGCCAGGACCGCGGCGCAGAGTGCGGCGACGAGCCAGCGGGTCTTTCGCCTGGGTGACGGCCGAACGCGGATACCCTGCAGTCCGGCAGAAGCTTCCTCGTCCTGGTCAAGGAGCGCGTCGAGCTTGCGACGGGCGTTTACTCGCGCGGCCTCGATCTCTTGCTCATTGGGTATGGCGGTTCGCAATGCGAGTGCGAGCTTGAGGGACGAAACCAGTTCTGGATATGTCTCCTGACACAGGGCCACACATTCCTCCGGGCTGCGCTTGCCCGAGGCGACGTCGTCCAGCAGGTTGTCAAACAGTTGTTCAATGTCAGTCAAGCGTATCACCCTCACGTACAAGATGCAGGGCCCGGCGTATTGCCTCGATGGCACGGAACTGCATGCCGCGCACGGTCCCCTCCTGTTTCCCAAGAATGATCCCCACCTGGCGCGCGGAAAGCCCCTCGATAAAACGGAGCAGAACGACGTCACGCTGCTCACTGGTCAATAATCGCAACGCCTGATGCAGGGCCATGATCGTAAGCCGGGAATCCAGATCATCTTCTGGGCTGACCATCGCTTCGTCCGCACGGTGGATGCCCATGGCGTCCAGCGACATGACCTCGCGATCCCGGCGATAACGGTCAACTACGACATGACGTGCTAGCGTAAAGAGCCAGGCAAGGAAGGAACCGTCGTGCTTTGGCGAAAAGTGATCAATAGTGCGCCAAGCATTGAAGAACACGACAGACGTGAGGTCGTCGGCGTCTTCTTTATTACCCACTCTGATTCGAATGAAGCGATAGATTCGATCCACGTACCGGTCATATAACTGGGAGAATGCCTCCCGGTCGCGGCGAATCGCTCTCGCTACCAAGAATGCATCGGACTCATCCATTACGGCTCCCTGCATGAGACCTTGCACTGAGTGCCTATTACGTATGACGAACGACGGGCCATAATGGCATCCCCGTCCGAATCAGATAGAAAAATCGCCCGTGGATTATCTCTTCTCCGGCAAGTTGCCCCAGACGTGAGCTCGTGAGACGGTATGACAGAGCCAGGTGTCGTAGGGGGCAGTGCGGGTGTGCTCATAGACGTTGACGGCATCGAGCAGAGTGCGAAACGGCGCAAAGAGTGTCGGCCCGCTTCCGCTCATACGGACGACTGGCGCGCCTGCCTGTAACAGGCTATCCCGTGTGGCCGCCACCTCCGGCCAGGATCGCATAACGACTGGCTCCAGCGCATTCGAGAGTCGGTCAAGCGGCAGCGGAGCGCCTTGCTGGATGCTCTCTACCACTGCGTCGGTCTCCCCAGTGTCGGCGTAATCCGATGGGGCGAGCGAGCGAAACACCGCCGCGGTCGAGATTCTGACGTGTGGGCGGGCGATGACGAGCCAGAGCGGCTCACAATCGGGGAGCGGGGTGACAAACTCACCACGACCTTCGATTAAGGCTGTCCCGCCCTGGATGAAGAACGGCACATCGGAACCAAGCCGCGCGCCCAGCTCTTGCAGACGTGTCTGGTCGAGATTCAGCCCACAGAGCCGGTTGAGCGCCGTGAGAACCGAGGCTGCATCGCTGCTTCCCCCGCCCAGTCCCCCCTGAGCGGGTATCTCCTTGTGCAGTTCAAGCATGGCGCCGCCAGCTAGGTATCCTTCCGACCGCAACAGGCGAACCGCGCGTAGCGCAAGATTATCGGAAGTAGCCAGTTCGGGCACATCAACCACACACGCCACGTTCGCGTCATCAGTTGCCTGGATGCGGAGCGTGTCGCGGAGCGAAATTGTCTGCATGACCGAGGCAAGCGCATGATAGCCGTCGGTACGCTTCCTTAGCACCGAGAGGGTCAGGTTGATCTTGGCCCACGCGGGAACGAATACGGCTGGCGCAGTCACGATTCCTCCATTGATTGCGATACACCATTCATCCGCCGCTGGCGTATGATTGCGAGTGTCATTATACTCGAGCCACTACGACAAGAGAGGATCCGCCGTACTTATGACGTTCTTTTCGTCGGTCAATGGCACTCTGCTCAACGCGCTGACCGTGCTGATTGGCGGAGTGATCGGCTCCCTTGCTGGTGATCGGCTGCCTCAGCGCATCCATGAGGCGTTGTTTGGCGTTCTGGGGTTGTTTACCGTGCTTATCGGCCTGCAGGGCGCACTGACGACGAAGAACGCTCTCATCCTGTTGGGAAGCCTGCTGCTTGGCACGATTCTCGGTGAGATGATCAATATCGAGGCTGGCCTCGAACGGACAGGCAACTGGCTACAGCACAAGCTGGCACGATCTGGCTCAACGCTGAGCGAGGCGTTTGTGACCGCGAGCCTGGTGTTTTGTGTGGGTCCACTCTCGATTCTGGGGGCCCTGGATAACGGGCTTTCGGGCGATACGACCAAACTGGTAATCAAGGCGACGCTCGATGGCTTTGCCGCGATTGCCATTGGGGCAACCCTCGGTTGGGGGGTATTGCTGGCGATTTTCACGATTCTTATTTATCAGGGCGCGATGAGTCTCGGCGCGCATGCGGTCGCCCCGCTGCTGATGGGCAATGCCGACACGGTGACGGAATTGACGGCTGCCGGGGGACTTATCCTCGTGGCCGTGGGCCTGAAGCTGCTCAAGATCCGCGATCTGCGAGTCGCAAATTACCTGCCTGCGCTAGTCATCGCGCCGTTGCTGGTCGCTGGCGTCTCGCTCTGGCAACACCTCTTTCGCTGAACCAGGGCAATCTGCCCGCGCTTGACGAAGCTCAATACCACTCGCTATACTCTGGCTGACAACCGAATACATGTACGCCCCGCGAGGTGGCAGATGCCTGCGAGAGCGCAGGGGTCTGCCGGGGAAATCGGTGAGATGCCGATGCGGACGCGCCACTGTAACTGGGATAATACGTCTCCACATGAGCCACTATCGCTGACTGGCGATGGGAAGGCGGAGACGTGCTTCAGGCGAGATATATTCGTCTGAGCGTAGACCAGAAGCCAGGAGACCGACCTCCAGGGTGATTGCTCAATTCCTTCGCGCCAAAGAGGTGAGAGCAACGCCGGTTCAGGCTTGCCCTCTTTCTCCATGTCGAGAAAGAGGGTTTTTTGTTTGGACGCCCGGCGGAGTGCATGTGGGTGTCGCTTGTCGTCTGCTCTACCTGGCAATGCATGCGTTCGGACCCGGCGCACTCCGGCATCGCATTGTTCTGGAGGACTGGTCCTATGCTGCGCATAACCCTTCTGTCCTCGCGCCGAAACCCGATGCTCCTGCTGCTGGCGATGCTCGTCGGCGTATCGCTGCTGGCGGCTGGATGTGGTCCCTCGACGAGCGGCTCAGCCGGAACGCCCGCTGCCCAAAAACCGCTCATAAGCGCCGACGCTCACGGCACGCCTATCACGATTCCAGAGAAAGCGCCAGAGCGCATTGTCTCGCTGACCCCCGGTGACAGCGAAATGCTGGCAGCCGTTGGAGCCAGCGGGCGTGTCGTAGCAGTTGACTCGTTCACCAACTATCCGGCGGATATGGCGGCCAAGCCGAAGGTCACGGGCGCCGATGGTGCCCCGAATGTCGAGCAGATCATCGCGCTCAATCCTGACCTGGTTCTGAGCTGGGGCGAGTTCACGACACAGGCCGACAAAGCGCTGCTGCAGGCGCACATCACTGTCATTGCCTTACCCGTTGCCGATCTGCAGGGAACGCTCACCGAGATTCGTCTGGTTGGCCAGCTGACTCATACCGTTTCAACCGCCGATGCCGTGGTACACTCGCTGGAACAGCGCATCAACGCCGTCAAGCAGAAGGTGGCACATGCGACGCGGGTCAGCGTCTACATGGAGGTTGGCTTTACGCCGCCGCCGCCCTATGCCGTGGGTGGCGGGTCGTTCGCGAACGATGTGCTGGTGGACGCGGGCGGCAGCAACATTTTCGCTTCAAAGACAGCGAACGGCGGTTTTCCGGCTGTCAGCCTGGAGAGTATTCTCGCCGCTAATCCGCAGGTCATCATTCTGACGGAAGATCCGCAGTATGGCGGTGATCCGAAGCAGGTCTACACGCGGCCAGGCTGGTCTGGTATCGCCGCGGTACAGGCGCATCGCGTCTACAATATCAACCCGGATATCATCGCGCGACCTGGCCCACGGCTCGTGGATGCGCTTGAGCAGGTGGCCAAGATGCTCCATCCTGATCTCTTTGCGTAGGGGAGAAGGCACAGTGGCACGAGTGGCAGATCCCAAACGCATACGGCACGCAGACACCGCACCGCAGAAGCCTGCACGGGAAACGACGCGAGCACGGTCTCTGGGCGGCCATATCTCCTCCTGGCGGCCTGCCGCGCTGCCCCTGTTGGCGGCGGCACTCTTCGCCGCGTTGGCGCTCGCCGCCGCATATGGTGCTGTCTCCATCTCACCACTGACCTCGGCTGCCATCCTGCTCAACCAGACTCACATCGTTCACGTTCAGCCTTCCTGGCCAGCCTCGGATGAGGCGATTCTGCTACTCTATCGCCTGCCACGCGTCGTTGGCGCGGCGCTGGTGGGCGCTGCGCTGGGGGTTGCCGGCGTTCTGTTTCAGGGCTTACTGCGTAATCCACTCGCTGATCCGTTGCTCCTCGGCACTTCATCCGGAGCCGCGCTGGGGGCAACTGTCGCTTTTCTGCTGCCCGCGACGTTTACCGCATATTGGTTCGGCTTCGGCTTGATTGCGCTCCTGGCGTTTGCTGGCGCGCTCGCCGCTGTGGCGCTGGTGTATCTGCTGGCGACACGCAATCGGCGCACGCCAGTCGTCACCCTGCTCCTGGCTGGTGTCGCGGTGAGCGCGGTGTTGACCGCTGCCCAGACGTTGCTGCTCACCTTGAATGATCGGTTGGGCTTGCGGCTCCAGTCGCTCTACCGCTGGATCAGCGGCAGCGTGAATGTGGAGTCTTGGACACAGGCGCAGGTGGTAACGGTTCTGGTGGTGGGGGGAATCATCATGGGCATCGTGCTCGCTCCGGCGCTCGATGCCTTCGCGCTCGGCGAAGTGATGGCTGAGCATCTGGGGTTGCACGTCGAGCGGTACAAGCTGGTCATCGTGATGGTAGCCGCGCTGCTAGTAGGAGCCGCTGTCTCGATCAGTGGCATCGTCGGCTTCGTGGGGTTGGTGGCCCCCCATCTCTGCCGCCTGACGCTTGGGCCGCGCCATCGTCTGCTTGTGCCGGCGACGGCGCTGGCAGGCGCGATATTCGTCGTGGTAGCCGATTTGCTGGCACGAGTATTGGTCGCTCCATCGGAGTTACCACTTGGCGTTTTGACGGCACTGGTGGGCGGACCGTTCTTCCTGTGGCTGCTGCGCGCTGCGGGAAACCGCTATCAGTGGTAGAGAGGATGCGCGCGTGACCACGAATACGCCGATGCCCGCTTCTCTGAAACGCGCACTCGCCTTCGAGTCGGTCAGCTTTGCCTATGGACGGCGCCAGGTTGTGCGGGATGTGACGCTTCATCTGGCTGATGGCGAGATGGTTGGGCTGCTGGGGCCAAACGGCGCGGGGAAGTCCACGCTACTCAAACTGGCGGCTGGCGTGCTGCTCCCTCAGGCGGGCTCTGTATGGCTGCGGGGTGATGAGGTGCGGCGGCTGCGACGGCGCGACGTGGCTCGCAGGATTGCCGTGGCGCCCCAAGACTTCTCGGTGCAGTTTGCCTACACCGTGCGGCAGATTGTCGAGATGGGGCGCACACCGCATCACGATATGCTCAGCATCCCCCATCGCGAAGATATACAAGCCGTCGAGGCTGCCATGGCAGCGGCCGGCGTCGCGCACCTGGCGGATCGCGTCTTCGATGATCTGAGCGGCGGCGAGCGACAGCGCGTGCTCATTGCGTTGACACTTGCGCAGGAGGCGCCGATCCTGCTGCTGGATGAGCCGACCGCGCATCTCGACATTCGCTTCCAGATCGAGGTGCTTGAGTTGTTGCGCCGCCTCAATGCCGAGCGCAATCTGACTGTGCT
Source organism: Ktedonobacterales bacterium (assembly GCA_036378295.1). Lineage (GTDB taxonomy): Bacteria > Chloroflexota > Ktedonobacteria > Ktedonobacterales > JADMIN01 > DAHUXT01. Next base: position 30,974 of record DASUWS010000318.1, on the reverse strand, counting down.
GGCGGCACTCCACGATCTCAACCTGGCGGCGCGCTACTTCCCGCGCCTGGTGCTATTCCGGGAAGAGATCATAGCTGATGGGCCGCCAGGGCGTGTGCTGGATGCTGCGCTGCTTTCTGCGGTCTATGAGACTCCTGTGCGCGTTGGCATCCTGCGAGGCGAACAATTCCTCAGCGTATTGCCTCCCGGCCAAAGCGATTCACTGCTCTGGCAAGCGGAACGGACATTTGCTGTAGCGCCTGCGACAGTTCACGTAATCGCTGGGGGTGGCTCCGGCGAGCTGATGATGCGCGCGCTGGCTGATGCGTGCATCATCTTTAGCGCTGGGCCGCTCAATGCGGGCGACAGCGACTATGCCCTGGCGCAACGACTGGCCGCCTCCTGCATCGTCGAGCCGCCATTTAGCCCAGTCTCGCAGGAGGGGCTGGAAGCTGCGCGGGAGCGTATGCTGGAGGCGCGAGCAGTCATTCTGTGTCCGGCGCCGCTTGGCCCAGGCAATATCGGGTTGATAGATGCCGTGGCTGCCGCGAAGCAGGCGGGATGCCGCGTGGTGCTGCTGGAGCCTTCCGCCGTGGCTGAGCACGAGGAGGCAGTACTTGCCGGGGTTGGCGCGCGCGACTATTCCGGGCGAGGAACCGAACTGTACCGGGCTCTGCTCTCCGTTGGCTGTTCCGTTGCCTCATCGCCATCAGAGGCGCTGCGGATCCTCGGTTGAGTCGCTTCCGTGTTCCTGCGCGTCCAGGTCGTGCGTCAGCTATCCCCCGATCATCGACATGCTGCGTGCGGTGCGGCGGAATCGCTTGTCGCCAATGTAGTGCTTCAGTTCTTTATGCCAGACGGCGCGACGAATCGTCCGCTCTAGTGTCTCGTCGTCCTGGCTGGAGCGCACAACCGAGCGCAAGTCCGTTTCAGTGAGGGCGAAGAGGCAGGTGCGGAGTTGTCCCTCCGCGGTAATACGGATGCGGTCGCACCACCGGCAAAACGGCTCGCTCACAGGATTGATGAAGCCAACCTCACCGACGCCATCGGCGAACGTATACCGGCGTGCCGTCTCAGAGGGGTCATCGGTCTTGACTGGCACGAGTGGGCCGTAGCTGGCTTCGATGATTGCCTTGATCTCCGCGCCGGTAAGGATATCTTCCTTGCGCCAGATCTGGTCGGCGTCCAGCGGCATGAACTCGATCCAGCGCACAGAATACGCCTTGCGTCGGGCAAGCTCGACAAAATCGAGCACCTCGGATTCGGTGAAGCCGCGCATGGCGACCGCGTTGATTTTGATCGGGTGGATCGCCGGATACTTTTCAAGCTCCGCCAGCCCAGCCAATACCTGTTCAAGGGCATCGCGCCGGGTAAGCTCCGCAAACTTCTCACGGATGAGGGAGTCGAGGCTGACGTTGATTCGTGTCAGGCCAGCCTCGGCAAGCGGGCGGGCCAGGCGGCCCAGCAACACGCCGTTCGTCGTCAGGCTGAGGCTCCGCAAGCCTGGGATAGTACGCAACATGGCGACAAGCTCAGCGATATCACGGCGTACCAGCGGCTCGCCCCCGGTAAGACGGATTTGCTCGACGCCTAGCCCTACGGCAACCCGCGCGATGCGTGTAATCTCTTCAAAGGTGAGAATATCCGCGCGCGGGAGCCAGGGGAGCCCTTCAGCGGGCATGCAGTAGACACAGCGAAAGTTGCATTTGTCAGTGACGGAGATGCGCAGATTCCTGATGCGGCGGCCATAGCTGTCTACCAGCGGGCCATCCGCAGGGATTGCCTCGTCGTCTATCGGTTCCAGGCTGGCGCCGGATTCCGCATCGGCCTGGGCTAGCTTCCGATGTCGTAGCTCGTCTGCCATAAGAGAATTGCGCCTCCGCCACAGCGACTCACTGGGGAGCTGGCTGCCTCGTGATGAGAAAAGGCAGCCATCCCTTCTCCACAACTATATCACCAGGTTCCAGATCCGCGTCGAAAAAGTGGAAATGCTTCACTCCGCCGTCTGACCTGGCTCCAAACGATGAACGTCCACATTGTTCAGCCCGATGGTGTCCAGCGCCTGCCGCAAGCCTTCCGGCGTGCCCGTGAGGACGGGGAATGTGCCGTAGTGGGCCGGGATGATCGTCTCGACACCGAGCAGGCGCGCGGCATAAGCAGCCTCGCGTGGGCCCATCGTATAGAAATCGCCAATGGGCAGAATCGCTACCTGTGGCTTGTAGAGCGCGCCAATGATGCTCATGTCGCCGAAGACATTGGTATCGCCCGCGGCGTACACGCGCACGCCGTTGCCAAAGTCAATGACATATCCGGCTGGATTGCCGCCGTACACCATCACGTCACCGTCGATGATCCCGCAACTGTGATCCGCCCGTACCATCGTGACCTGGACTCCAGCCACCTCGACGGTGCCGCCCATGTTGAAGCCCATCGTGTTAGCAACGCCTTTGCTCTCCAGCCAGTGGGCCATCTCTAAGATGCCAACCACCTGATCGGGCTGACTCTCGGCGGTGACGGTCAGCACATCGCCAATATGGTCGAAATGGCCGTGGGTGATCAGCACCGCATCGAGCTTGCCCAGTTGCTTCTTGTCGTCGGGGCAGGCTGGATTGTTCTGTACCCAGGGATCGAGCAGGATTGTCTTGCCAGCAGGAGTGGTGAATATGTAGGTCCCGTGACCGAGCCAGGTGATGTGCGTACCCTGCAAGTTCATCAGGCATAACCTCCCTCGGCAACTTTGCCGCCTCGTCTACGCGTTCCCAGTGGTGTGGGAACTCCTCATGCTCGTAGCTTTATGCTACTACGGTCTGTCCTATTTGTGCCACTTTTGCGCCGCCAGCCTGTCTCAGCTACTTGACAGTGAGAGGTTGAGGCGCGAAGATGAAAACACTCGTCGGATATACATCAGGGGGTTACGTCGTCATTGCCACCGGTCAACCTCGTCCTATCGCTGGTATTTGGCCTCGGACAGATTGTGGTGGGCGGCTTGCTCATTGCTCATGGCAGGAGCCGCTGGCGCAGGGTAGGCGTTTTTGTGGTGATGCTGGCGGGCGCGTGGTTTGTGTGTAGTGGCGCTGTCGAGCTTTTCGTTTCGGGCATGGAATCCGCGCAGCGTATCAGCGGAGTGCCCGATCATGCCACATTCAGCCTCTGGCGTGGGCGCGCCGATACCGGCCTGGCGGTGGCGACAGGCTTAATTGTGCTCGCTGGGGTGGCCGGGGCGCTCAGCGGCAGACTGTCGTGGCGGCGTAACCCACCCGCGTAACGGGGCAAGGGGCGGTTGTATCGGGACGAATGGGGGGCGGTGTGGCGCGGATCCGTTTGGTGGCGACTGATGTGGATGGAACTCTCCTCGACCCGCAGGGCTGCGTAACGCCACGAACCCACGCGGCCATCCAGGCCCTGTCTGCTTGCGGAGTAACGCTTGCGCTTGCGACCGGGCGACGGTGGACGGGCGCCTCTCAGGTCGCGGCGACGGTCGGTTTCCAGGGCCCCATGATTGTCTTCGATGGCGCGATGACTCGCTCGTACCCCAATGGCGAGATCCTCAGCGCAGCGACGCTCAACCGCGCGGCTGCCCAACATGCGGCGGAGGCTATGGCCTCCTACGGCATTCAGCCGATTGTGCAATTCTCCGATCACATGGAGGAATATCTCCACGTCGCCGAAGATGCCGTGCATCCCGAATGGACAGCCGCTTATCTGCCAATGTTCCAGGAGCAGATTCGTTTTCGTCCTGTCGCCGCACTGTGCGACGCAGGCATAGACCCTGTTCGCCTGGTCGCTTTTGCGCCGCTCACGATCTTACGGCGTGTGGCGGTCGATCTCGCTTCGCCCGCTTGGGGCCGGCAGTTGCTGCATACCGGGAACTACGGCACTGCCGAGCTGACTCTCTTCGCTTCTCCAGTATCCAAGGGGAATGCCCTGGCGCATCTGGCACGGCGGCTCAACATCCCCATTGAAGAGACGATGGCGATTGGCGACGGCCTCAATGACACCTCGATGCTTCGCGCCGCGGGTCTGGGTGTGGCCATGGGCCATGCGCCTCGGCGCGTCCGCGCGAGCGCCCGTGTGGTGACGGGAAGTAACGGCGAAGAAGGATGGGCACGGGCGATTGAGACCTACGCGCTGGGATCTTCCAGTGGGATACAAACAACGGAGGGCTTACATGTAGCCAGGAACGGGGGGTCTGTCTAACTGGAAAGACCGGGCGGATGGTATCAGCGATGTTTCCGCTCATGCCTACACATCGTTGTGACCATCAGTGGCGCTGCACGTCGTGGACGGGTCAGTAACTGGCAGACGTGCAGACAGTGCAGGAGGGAGCGCTGCGCGTGACACTGGACGGCATCAACCGGCAGATAATTCGCCTCAAGGGTCTACTTCCCGCGCCAGGCAATCGGCTGCGGATTCATCTCGTTCGCCTACTGCTCGTTGTGCTGACGAGCACCACGTTGGTGATGGCCACGCTGCTCACCTTGCAATCGGGTATGCCCTCTGCGGATGCCCGGGCGCTGCGCGTCTCTCCGACGGCGAGCTGTGCGCGGCTGGCAGGCCTTGACTCGACGATCACCAACGGTCCGTCATGGGGGCGAACGGTCCTGCCGGGGTATGGCGCGCCTGGAGGCTGGTTCGGCGTGGATGTCTGCTCGAATGGCATCAACAGTGTCTCTCCCAACGGCTCAAATGTCAGTTGCGACAGCGTGAAGCATGGCTGCTCTCCTACCAGTGATGGATACGGCTGGACGTTCCAATGCCCTGAGCTCATCGTGCGTTTTTCTGCCTGGGCCTTTGGCGATAACCCCGCGGCCTGGGGACGTTCCGGCGGCAATGCGCCTGACCTCTGGCTGCCGGTGAATCATCCATCCGACTTTATGATGTATCCCAATGGCTCCAGCACTCCACCAGTGCCGGGCGATATTCTCGTATGGGGGTACCTCGATGCACATGGCAATCCCTGGCCCGCTGGACCAGATGGGGCGCATGGCGGGCATATCGCGGTGGTGGCAGCGGTTCGTGATGGTATGGTTATCACCGCTGAGCAGAATGTGAAGTGGGGCAGTCAGGATCATCCAACCGACCGTCTGGCGCTCACCAGGGTTGGCTCGCGGTGGGTGCTTAGCGGCTCGACACAACACACGACAACGCTTCCGACGTGGCGCTGGCTGCGGACGATGGGGCATTCCCGCGGCACGTATGGGTGGCTGCATAGCGTCAAGAATACGGGGCAATTCCCAAGCGCCAGGGCTGGAAGTAGCACCGCAGGCCAGAAGGTGAACACCAATGGGCAGGTATCGCAACAATTCCCTGGCGGCCTGCCTTCCCTCTCTTCGACTACCGTCGTGACCGAGAGCGGCACCTTGGCTGATCTCACCTGGTCTACACAGAACTTCTTCGCCCCATCGAACGCCGCAAGCCAGCCACAGGCGCAGGTGCGTAGTCTGGGGACGCCACCGGATGTGCTGCTGGCCGGAGGGCAATCCGCCGCGACACTCATCTTCAGCAACGGTTTGCGTTACTCGTATGTACTCGGTGCCGATGGCAATCTCTATGCGGCGCGCACTTCCCCGACGTCACTGGGCGTCTTCTGGGCCGCGCTTGGTGCCCCTCCTGGGGTCAGTCTGGCAAGTGCTCCAGTAGCGAGTCTTTTCGCTGGTGGAGTTCAGGTGGCGGCGCTCGGAAATGACGGCAACGTCTGGTGGCGTGCGGGACCTCCAGATCGACTGGGAAACTGGACCTCGCTTGGTGAGCCGTCCACCGCGCGCATCGAGGGCAGGCTGGCGCTTGCTGGCGCGCCTGGCTCTGGCTCTCCGCTGGTCTTTGCTGTGGGCGCGGATGGCCATATCTATATGCGTATCTGGCAGGACGCGATGGTGACCGCTGACGGGACGCAGCTCCCGCCGGCATGGAGTGGCTGGATTTCGCTTGGGGCACAACTGGCTGGTGCCAGGGTCGCTGGTGCGCTGGTGATCGTGCCCGAGATACCCAGCGCGCACAATTGGATTGGTACCTGGCCAGATAGCCCGCTCAACCTCTTTACGGTTGATACCAACGGCGCGCTCTGGTGGTACCGCTCGACACGCCTTTCAAGCGGCTGGACCGCTACGGCGATCTCCGGCAACCCCGGGCAGGTGACCGCGCTGCTGAGCGGCGTCGCGGTTGCGAGCGCAACGAGTACCGGCGCATCGGGGTCTCAGTCCGGCGCTATTCACCTGTATGCTTCCGGGTACTCCTCAAGTTATATGTGTACGCTGCCCGTGCCAGGCTCCAATGGTAAGCAGACGATGCCTGCCTGGACGACGTTGCCCGTGCGCCCGTCGGGCATGTCGGAGACGGCGTCGAGTGCGGCGGTAGCGCTTGGGCCGGAGAATAGCGCGCTGGTTGCGGCGGCGGGCGATGATGTGCTGATCGGCGGTGCGCAGTCGATGTCCGAGGCATTGCTGCCCGATATGGCCGCCCAGGCATCTGGAGGCAAATCGGACGCAAACCCATGGGTGCGCGCCGGGTCGGTGCCAGCATCAGCGACGTTTAGTGACGGGTTCTCTTCCGGACACCTCGACAGCCGGTGGACTCGCTTAGATGCGAGTGCTCGAGTCAGCTCGGGCGGCGATGGCCTGGTGCTTATTCCGGGTGCCCATGGCGTCGGCGCGCTGATGCAGGCTGCCGCTTCGGGTGATGGGTCGCTGACAGTGCGGGTGGCGAGTCCGCGAACGCTTCCTGCCAGTGGGAACGTCGGGCTTGTACTCTATCAGGATGATGGCGACTGGCTTACGCTGATGGTGGATCGTGCCGGAACGGTCCGCCTTTGCCCAATGATGCAGCAATCGGCAACACCATGCCTGTCTGGGAAGGTGAGCGCGAAATCCCCGGTCTGGCTGCGTCTGCAGCGGAACGGAAGCACCTTTATCGCACTGGTCAGCGGTGATGGGACGGCATGGCTGCAGGTAGGGCAGTGGAGTCCGGACCTCAGCGATACCGTCACATCAGCACGGGCGCCTTCTGCCACATCCCAGCCAACGGCAACGGCAACGGCGCGCTCCAGCGCGGCATCTGGCACGACGGTCACGGACACACCCGATCCTGCGACCGCCCCACTGGCGTTCACCTCGTGGGGGGTGTTGGCTATGGGGAACGGAAGCGCCACTGGGTGGCCGTATCTGACTGACTTCGTCGTGACGCCTGTCGCATCGGCGTAGACGCCCGGAGAAGCCGAGATGGTACAATGCGCAAGAGGCTTCCATGCCAGTACCACCAGACCCACCATTTGCATCGCAACGAGGCGGCGGGTCATTGCCGCCCGATAACCCAGACGAAATATTCGATCTCGTTGACCTCGATGATCGTGTCATCGGTCGGGTTCGCCGGGGCGACGCTCACCGGAATCCAGCGCTCATTCATCGCAGCGTGCAGGTGCTCGTTTTTGCGAGTGATGAGCGGCTGGTGCTGCAACGCCGATCCGCGACCAAAGACTTATTTCCCAACTACTTCTGCGCTTCGGCCTCAGGTCACCTTGCCAGCGGAGAAGATTACGCCGCCGCGGCGGAACGGGAGCTGTCTGAGGAGCTTGGTATCGCGGCGCCGCTGACCTATCTGGGCAAAGTGCTCATACGGTCTGAGCCTGAGACGGAGATGACCGCTCTCTATGTGGCCCGGTCGGATGGTCCGTATCATTTCCATCCCACTGAGTCCGCTGGTGGCCGGCTTTTCCCTATGGACGAAGTGCTCGATGGCATGGTGCGGGGAACGCTGCCAATGACTCCTGCTCTGCGCGCCGCCCTTGACGAACTGATGCGCCTGACAGGTGAATCCGTAGGCGGACTCTCAGGTTTCCTTACCCACGTTGGATAGTTCAGGCGGATTGGAGTATAGTGGAGTATGCGGTTGGCGCATATCCACCCATACAACTACACAGGCGCGGAAACGAAGCCACACGCGTCGTTGAGGAGATAGGGCATGTCCGACGAGGTTGAGAACTACGAGATCGTTGGTGAGACAACCATTGAGCCAGCACAGATATTCGAGCAGTTGCGTGATTGTTACGACCCAGAGATTCCTGTGAATATCGTCGATCTGGGGCTGGTGTACAATGTTCGCATCGAGGGCAGCACGGTCGATATTCTGATGACGCTGACGGCTATAGGATGCCCGGTTGCTCCAGAGGTGATGGCAGACGTCGAGGATCATGCCCGCCAGGTGCCAGGCGTCGAGCGGGTCAATGTGACCCTGACGTTTGATCCACCGTGGACGCCCGAGAAGATGACCGAAGACGCTCGCTGGGAACTTGGTATCGGTTAGTGGCCAGCGCATGCTGTGTGTGCGCGGATAACCGATTTTCCTTGGTGATGGGACTGGGACGTGCCGTATGATCCTGGACCAGCTACAACTACCTTCGCAACAACAATCCGTCAACATCTCGGCGAAACTCATCGCTTCGATCAAGATGCTACAGTATTCGGCTCAGGAGCTTGAACAGGCTGTCGCACAGGAAGTTGCGGAGAATCCAGCATTGGAGGTGGATGAGGTTGGCCTGTGCCAGCGGTGCGGAACGAATCTGAGTTCGGGTCTGTGTCCTCGCTGCGAGCAATACGCGGGGGGAGCGGCTGACGGACGAGACGAGATCGCTGGCTGGGATGACTATGGCGATCTGCGTGGGTCGGGCACAGGCGACGAGGATTACGACCCGCTCGACTTCGTGCGCTCCGGTGGGACGCTGCATGAGTATCTGCTGCGCCAGCTTGGAGCATCGGTCTCGAATGACGACTATCCCATCGTCGAATACCTCATCGGAAGCCTGGATTCACACGGCTATCTGACGGTTTCGCCTGAAGAAGTGGCCGAGACGCTTTCCGTCTCACTGGAGCGCGTCGAATCGGCCCTCTCGCTGCTGCAGTCGCTCGAACCGCCGGGCATCGGCGCGCGTGACCTTGGCGAATGCCTGCTCATTCAGCTTCGCCTCTTCGAGGCGCGTGGCGAGGTATGTCCGTTGTCGGCGCAACTCGTCACAGGCTATATGCGCGAGCTAGGGGAACATCGCTTTGCTGAGATTGCCCGAGCCGTTGGCGCAACGACGCCCGAAGTGAAGCGTGCCTGGCAGTTTATACGCGCCAACCTTAATCCCTATCCAGCGCATGCCTTCCAGTCGGGCGATGTTCCTGGCCAGGGGCTGACGGTGCCGGGAGAGCGCAGTATGGTCATCAGGCCAGATGTCGTCATTCGCAAAACGGCAACCGGGTTCGAGGCCGAGGTTGTCGAGATGCGACGGTTCAACTTCGGTATGAGTGGCATCTACCGGACCCTGTATCAGCAGTCGCGGACGCACCACACGAGGCCAGACGATCTGGACGAGGATGGCAAGCAACACGTCCGTCACTACGTCACCCGAACACGATTCTTTATCGCCTGTATGCGCCAGCGGTGGGAAACGCTCTCCACGATCTCGAATGCCCTGATCTACTTCCAGTCGGAATTCCTTGAGAAAGGGATTCGCTACCTCAAGCCGCTCACCCGCGGCCAGCTCGCCGACTACGTCGGGCTGCATGAATCTACCGTAAGCCGGGCAGCTGCCAATAAATACGTGCTTCTGCCCGAGGGCCGGACAGTTGCCTTCGATGACTTCTTTGATGCATCTCTGGCCGCGAAAGACTACCTGCGCGAGTTGATCGCCGGAGAAAATGTCGCCAGGCCGTTCAGCGACGAGGAGTTGGCGGACCGCCTGGAGGAAATGGGAATTCACCTTGCGCGGCGGACCGTGGCCAAATACCGAGAGTCGCTGGGAATCTTGCCGTCTCGTCTGCGCGCCTAATTCCCACCTGAGCCATTCTGAGCCATTCTGAGCGTTAGGGAACGTAATATCCAGGTACTCCGCCACCGGAATTCGGATCTGGGGTGGAATCCTGCGAAGGGTCAGGTGTCTGTGCCTTGGCAACGTAGACCCATACCTGACCACCTTCAACTTTTGTCCTGATCGTAGGAAGTGGGCTGTAGGCGACCGGAGAATCGGGCGAGGCATGGCCATCTTCGGTGAAGCGGCCACCATGACATGGACAGTCGAAGGTTCGCATATCGCCGTTCCAACTGAGCAGGCAGCCCATATGCGTGCAGGCTCCTGAGAGCGCAACGTAGCCTGAGCGGGTATGGCGCACAAAGCCCACAACCGCCTCGGTCACAAAGCGTTTTACGCCACCCAGGGGAATCTCGTCCGCACGGGCGATGGCCTGCCAGAAGCCATGACCATCGCTGACCAGCACGGATGGCCACGCTGTCGGGCTCGATGGATGAGGAAGGGCGTTGCCTACGGCCACACCGACCGCAGCCGCAGCCGCGGCACCGAGTCCGCCGGCGATCAGTCCACGGCGCGAGACACGCGCCCGTGCAGCCCGTATCGCTTTAGTGGTTGGCGACACGCCGATCTCTTGTTCCAGGCGCTCTCGAAGGGACGAGATAAACTCCGGGTCGGGTTCATCCGCCCCAGGCGTGGCGGCGTGGAAGAGTGCCGCGGCCTGATATGTCCGGGCCTCCTCGGGTGACAACTTGCCGGGGCGTGGGGGGCGTTTATCCTGGCGTAGCTGCTCGATATGGTCGTGCAAGCGCAGATATTGCTCCACGGTCTCCGCGGAAGGCGTCTTGGCCTCGTCGGGCGATATCGGATTGTCCTCGTCGTCATGCGGTCCCATCGGTGCTCCAGATGTAGCGAGTTAGCATCGTTAGTGCTGACTGTCGCGGGTGAACGCTTTCTTCCTGGTGTCAGAGTCCCTCCAGTTCCAGGCGGCCCGCCTTCTTGAGTGCGCGGAATTGCAGTACTTTGACGTTTGCCTCAGAGAGGCCCATCCGCAGGGCTGTCTCCTTGATCGAGAGATTGTGCAGAAAGCGATAGGTCAATACCTCTCGGTAGTGGTCGGGCAGCCGCTCAAGAATGCGTCGTACCTGATCCTGTGGCGGGGCTGGCGCCGGATTGCCCGCGCTTTCCGCCGGTCCTTCCCATCCAGCTTCTAAGAGATCATCGAGCGAGCGCGCGCGCAGTTGATAGAATGAGCGCCAGTGATCGGCAATCGTCGTGCGCGCCACCTGAAATAGCCAGCTCTGAATGCTTGCTGTCGCGCGCTCACTATCAAGGCTACGTACCGCCTTGATGAAGACCTGCGATGTCAAATCTTCGGCTTCTTCCCGATTGCCAACCTTGCTGTAGATGAAGCGGTAGATGACATGCAGATTGTCTTCGTAGAGGCGCTGAAGCCGCTCTCCATCGTGCGTGGGATCGGGTGGATCTTTTGCCCGCATCTGGCTATTCTCGACTGACCGCGCTTTGCGGAGCGACACGCTCCACCCTCCCTTCGGATACCGGAAGCCGCTGGCGCTTCTCCTGCGCTATGAGAGCGCCTTGGATGATAGCTTCCCGTTATCTCTCAGGAAAGATACGCTTTCAGGTTACTCCATACAGTACTGTCGCTGCGTCATAGAGTACTATACGATTGATCGAACGTCATTGCCATACTGGAGTTCCACTATGAGGTCCCAAGAAGATACCCCTGCGATTGATATGCTCGGCGACATATTCGCTCGCCAGGCCGATCTGGCGGATTACTATCACATGATGCGCCCAGACGGTTTCTATAGCTGGCCACCACAGGACCGCTGCACCACCTGGACGCGCGCCATTGTCCATGAGTGCTGCGAGTTGGATAACGAGTTGAACTGGAAGCCCTGGAAGAACGGGCGCGATCTCGCGACCAATCGCCAGGAGCGGCTTTTCGAGATGGCTGACATCCTCCATTTCTTTGTGCAGCTTGCGCTCGATCAGGGATTTAGCGCTGAAGAGGTCTACGCGGCTTACATTGCCAAGAACGAAGAGAATCGCCAGCGGCAGCAATCCGACCCGCGCTACCAGCCCGGCACGCAGGGCAAGCGCCCAAATGACGCGAATGACTAGCCGGTAACGGGAGTACTGTATGTCACATGCCGACCTGATGAACCAGATCGCGATGACCGATTCGACGTTTGTCCGGCACGGTGATATGTGGATTGGCCGCTGTCTGATTTGTGGAGGACCGTTACGCTTCGACGCGCAGACAGGCGAGGGGGCGACGATTGAGCATATTTTGCCGCGTAGCCTGGGAGGAACAAACGATTTGAACAATCTTGGCATCGCGCACAGGAAGTGCAACGGCGAGAAGGGCATCCGCTGGGACCCACGTCGCCGCCATCGCCCCCAGCGCGACCGCTATGCTGCGCTGCTCCAGCGGCTTTCTTCCGAGCGGCAGCGTCGCTGGCGGGAAGCAGACAGTGAGATCGCGCCATGAACGATGACCAGCAGCCAATGCCGATCGCGGAATACCCTGATGGGCCGCTCCCGAACCGGCTAACGTGGAGCACGCTTGTGGGATGTGCAGGGCTTGCGGGAGTGCTGGCGCTTCCGCTCTTGCTGTTTCTGCCATTCGAGACATGGGGATTGCCCCGATGGGCGGCCCTGACGGTGCAATTGCTTGCGTTCTGCGCGCTGGGTGGGGGCATCTGGGTGCTCGCGCGCGTTCCATCGGCGGTGCGTGCGCGGTCCAACGATCCACGTCGTCCATTGACAGCGCGCGGAGCCATTCCTGTCCGCGAGCGCCCCGCTCAAAGGTCGAACCAGCTCGGCGTGGGCGCGGTGTGCGTCGCGCTATTGCTGGGAGCGTGCGGCTTTGCGCTGGCGGCATTCGATACCGGCCAGGTGAACGCTGTGCCGTTGGGGATGCTCGTCGTAAGCCTAGTTGGCATCTCGCTCACAATATATGGCCTCTGCATTGCGCTGGGAAGGCTGGAGCCACCGGCTCTGCGCTGGGTGCGGACGCCCGCGACGGCGAGTTGGCTGCCGCAGGGTGGGTCGCTGATGTTGGTTGGGTTGACGCTGCTCGGCTGGGCGCTCCTTATCGCTATGGAGGCGCGTATGCCTTGGGGCGCAGTGGGCCTGGTCCTGTTGCTGCTGGCGGTTGTGCTGATCGCTCCCCTCTTCCGCCGGCTCCCTGCGCGTGGGCGGCGACCTGAGCGGTAGTGCTGTCGCTGGCCACGAAAAAAGCCGAGCCTGAGAATACAGGCATCGGCTTCGTTCGGGTACAGTGCAGAAAGACTAGATGTCCAGGTTCTTGACGTTGCGCGCGTGGGCTTCAATATAGCGCTTGCGCGGCATGACATCGTCGCCCATGAGCATCGAGAACATCTCATCCGCCTTAATGGCATCCTCGATGGTGACTTGCAGAATCGTCCGGGTGGACGGGTTCATTGTCGTCTCCCAGAGTTCCTCTGGGTCCATCTCGCCAAGACCCTTGTAGCGATTGACGGCGGGATTCTTGCCAGCCGGGAGCCGTGCTAGCAGCTCGTCGCGCTCTTGATCGCTGTACACATAGCTCCGCTGCTTACCAAGCTGGATGCGGTAGAGCGGCGGCTGCGCGATGAAGAGGTGGCCATCCGTGATCAGTTGCTCCATGTGGCGGAAGAAGAATGTCAGCAATAGCGTGCGAATATGGCTTCCGTCCACGTCGGCGTCGGTCATCAGAATGATGCGCCAGTAGCGCAGACGGTCGGCGGAGAAGTTGTCGCCAATCCCCGTACCCAGCGCCGTGACGATATTCTTGATCTGCTCACTGGCAAGCATCTTATCCAGCCGGGCGCGTTCGACATTAAGAATCTTGCCACGGAGTGGCAGAATCGCCTGGAAGTGGCGGTCGCGCCCCTGCTTCGCGCTACCTCCTGCGCTATCGCCCTCGACCAGGAACAGTTCGCAGCGCTGTGGTATCCGCTCGGAACAATCGGCCAGCTTGCCGGGAAGCGTCGTATCCAGCGCGTCTTTTCGGCGCACCAGCTCGCGGGCACGACGTGCGGCATCGCGCGCGCGGGCGGAGTTCAGGCACTTCTCGATGATGCGCTTGCCCTCGGAAGGCGTCTCTTCAAGGTACTTGGCGAGTGCCTCTGATAGCACCAGATCAACCTGATTGCGCACCTCGGCGTTGTTCAGTTTGCCTTTTGTCTGGCCCTCAAACTGTGCCTCGGGAAGCTTCACGCTGATAGCTGCCGTCAGACCCTCGCGCACGTCATCGCCCGTGAGATTCGAGTCAGCTTCCTTGATCTGTCCCGACTTGCGCCCATATTCGTTGAGCGTGCGGGTCAGGGCGGTGCGGAATCCGGTCACGTGCGATCCGCCATCAACCGTGTTGATACCATTGGCGAATGAAAAGACCGTCTCGCTGTAGCCGTCGTTATACTGTAGCGCGACCTCGATCAGCGATTTGTCAACCTTCTTCTCGATATAGACCGGGCGCGCCATGATGACATTGCGGTTCTTGTTGAGATGGCGCACGAACGAGCGCAGCCCGCCATCGAAGTAGAAGGTCTGCTCCTGCTCGCGGCCCTCACGCTCATCCACGATCTTGATCGTCACACCACGGTTCAGATAGGCCATCTCACGCAGGCGCTGCGCGAGCGTGTCGAACTGAAAATCGCCGGTTTCCATCACCGCCAGATCAGGCTTGAAGGTCGTCTTCGTACCCGTCCCAACAGCATGGCCAACAACGCGTACCGGGGCGAGTGGCTTCCCACGGCGGTATTCCTGCATGTGCAGCTTCTTGTCGCGCTTGACCTCAACCCGGCAGTACTCAGACAGCGCGTTCACCGCCGAGACGCCGACGCCGTGCAGTCCGCTCGATCCTTGTTTGTACCCGTCACCGCCGAACTTACCGCCCGCGTGAAGCGTCGTCATGACGATTTCGAGCGTTGACTGCTTGGGATTCTTGGGGTGTGGCTCGACCGGGATACCACGTCCATTGTCTTCGACCGAGACCGAGCCATCGGCATTGATCGTGATCAGGATCATATCGCAGACGCCAGCCATCGCTTCATCGATGCTGTTGTCTACCACCTCAGTGACAAGATGATGCAATCCACGGATGTCGGTGCTACCGATATACATGCCAGGCCGCTTGCGAACAGGCTCTAGCCCTTCAAGGATCTCGATATCTTTAGCGGTATAATCGTTGGTTTGAGCAACAGTCGCCATACGTTGAGTCCATTCCTCCTCATTATGCGTCTCGCGCTCTGACGCCACCTGGAGCTACCTGCCTTTGCTTGAGGCGGATGAAGCCTCCGGCACCGGGGAGAATCGCTCTGGGAGTGATCTCGCCAGCGAAACGCCAGATGCGCGAGAACGCGGAGCGGTTGTGGGTGTGAGGGCGGAAATAGAGCAGATTGCTGGCAATGCAACGCAGGTACAAGTGATTGATGAACTCACGTCTGCAGCACTCCCCGTCCGTATGTACTCCACCCAGTAATTCTATCACATTTTGGGCTTTTCTGAAAGGTGGATAGTACCCTTGACTGCCCTTAAAATACCGGGTCAGCGCTCTACGCTCGACTGTTAGGCGGGGCTGGTTGGCCCCAGTCAAAGACTGATTCTCCCGGACATAACAAAAAGCGGTGACGGACCCCGTACCGGGCTGTCACCGCTCGCTCGATAATCGGAAGGCTGACCTCAGGCGCCGCGTAGCTGCAGCAGGAGCTCATCAGGCTGATTCACTGGCTGCTTGCAGACAAATCCGCGGCACACGTAGGCTGTGGGATGCCCGTTCACCAGAGGACGATCTGTCAGCAGTGGCACTGTGGCCTGGGCTTGAGCGTCGCCGGGCCCTGCCTGCGCCAGGACCATGCGCGGATGATAGAGGTGCTGCACGACGTTCCGCAGGGCGCGCGTTGGCTCGCTGTCGCTCTGGCCTATGATTGCCACCTCATCGAGCGGCCCTACGAAGTCGTCCAGCGCGCAGAGCAGATGACCGAAGGCCAGCGGTTGTTCGATCATGGCCGGCGTCAGCGGCACCAGTACCTGTGTGGCGTAGTTGTGGTACCGCGCCTCTCCGGTGAATGCCGCCAGCCGCAGCAGCACCTCGGCCATCAGGCTCATGCCGGAGGGTGTCGCATTATCGGTTAGCTCGCGTGGTCTGCCGATCAATTGTTCGTGGTTGGCGGACGTGTCGAAGAAAGTCCCAATCTCGTCGTCCCAGAAACGGCTCAATGCTTCATCAGCCAGAGTGCGCGCCTCCGCGAAGAATCTGCTGTCTCCGGTCGTCTCGTAGGTGGAGAGCAGCGCGTTCGCCAGGGCGGCATAGTCTTCGAGATAGGCCGGAATCTTCGCCTGCCCCGCCCGCCAACTGCGCAGAAGGCCACCGTCGGTGCGCATGGTCTCGATCAGAAAGCGGGCGTTTGTCGTCGCGGCGCGGCGATAGTCGACCCGGTCGAGAATGCGGGCGGCTTCGGCGAACGCCCGCTGCATCAGGCCGTTCCATCCCGTCAGCACTTTGTCGTCGCGGGCGGGAGCGATCCGCTGGCGTCGCGCCTCGTAGAGCTGGGTTCGGGCGCGTGCGGCGGCATCCAGCACCTGCTGCTCGTCCAGCCCGACCTCCGTGGCGACCTCGGCTGGCGTCTGAGCCAGGTGCAGGATATTCTTCCCCTCGAAGTTGCCCGTTTCGGTGATGCCCCAGAGCTTTTCGACGATCCGGGCATCTCCAGGGTCGAGTTGCTCGCGTAGCTCATCAAGCGTCCACACGTAGAACTTGCCTTCGACGCCCTCGCTATCAGCGTCCTGCGTCGAGTAGAATCCCCCAGCCTCATCGGTCATCTCATGCAGGACGTAGTCGAGCGTTTCTTCGCAGATGCGGCGGTACGATGCATCGCCAGTCAATTGCCAGGCGTGGAGATACACTCGGGCGAGCAGGGCATTGTCGTAGAGCATTTTCTCGAAGTGCGGCACCAGCCAGATGGCGTCGGTCGCGTAGCGATGGAAGCCGCCGCCAATCTGGTCGTAGATGCCGCCTGCCGCCATGACATCGAGCGTCTGGCGAATGGGCCGCAGGATCGCCTTGGCCTCATCGCTGGTATGCCGGGATGCCTGCCTCAGGAGATATTCGAGGTTCATCGGATGCGGGAATTTGGGCGCGCCACCAAACCCGCCATGCTCGGTGTCGGCGCGCTCCAGCAGCTGAGCGGTAGCCCGGTCGAGATCACCCGCGCCGATTGTCACCTGCTCTGGAAGCACATCGTTCGGCAGGCGCAGGCGGTTCTGGTCGCGCTCGCGGTAGAAGTCGCGGAACGCGGCCGCCTGCTGATCTACCTCATCCCGGTGCGAGGAATAGTAGTAGGCGAGACGGCGCAGCACTGTCGGGAAGCCAGGCATGCCGTACCGGTCTTCGGGCGGGAAGTAGGTGCCCGCGTAAAAAGGCGCGCCATCGGGTGTCAGAAAGACGGTCATGGGCCAGCCGCCGCTTCCAGTCAACGCCTGTACCGCGTCCATGTAGAGCGCGTCGAGATCGGGTCGCTCCTCACGGTCCACCTTAATATTGACGAAGAGACCGTTCATGAGCTTCGCGGTGGCCTCGTTTTCGAAAGACTCGTGCTCCATGACGTGACACCAATGGCACGCCGAGTACCCGATGCTCAGCAGGATCGGCCTGTCCTCATCTCTGGCTCTCGCCAGCGCCTCCTCGCCCCAAGGATACCAGTCCACGGGGTTATGGGCGTGCTGGCGCAGGTATGGGCTGGTTTGGTCAATCAGCCGATTCGTGTGGTGATGGCCGTTGGTCTGGCTTCCGTCGGTGGCAGCGGCTGCATCGCCAGATAGGTTAGAAGCTTCTGAAGGGCTGGTTGTCTCGTCACTGTCGCTCATGGCGTTTATCCTCCGCGAGCAGGCTCAATCGTCCTGCTGTCGTATCGTACCGTCGCGCATGGTCAGGATGCGATGGGCGCGCGCGCCAATATCCGCCGCATGGGTCACGATCACGAAGGTTTGCCGGCGTGAACGGTTCAGCTCGGACATGAGCGACATCACTTCATCGGCGGCCTCGCTGTCGAGATTGCCAGTTGGCTCGTCGGCCCAGACGATAGCCGGGTTGTTCACCAGCGCCCGCGCAATTGCCACCCGCTGGCGCTGGCCGCCGGAAAGCTCGGCGGGATGGTGGCGCTCGCGGTGGGCCAGCCCTACCGCCTCCAGCATCTCGCGCGCTCGCCTGCGGGCAATTCGTGGCTTCTCACGGAGCACCAGCAGCGGCAACTCGACGTTTTCGAGTGCGGTCAGCACCGGCAGCAGGTTGAAGCTCTGGAAAATGAAGCCCATGGTGCGCGCCCTGAAGTCCGTGCGCTCGCCGTCGCGCATTGTCGCGAGAGTATGGCCAGCGACAGATATCTGCCCCTGATCGACCGTATCCAGCCCCGCCAGACAGTTGAGCAGCGTGGTTTTGCCACAGCCACTCGGCCCCATGATAGCTACCATCTCACCCCGGCCAATCTTGAGGCTTACATCGGCCAGCGCTGGCACCTCGATCCCGTGCGTACGATACACCTTGCTGACGTCTTGCGCCACGACGATCACCTGATCTGGATGCTTCAGTGCCATCGGTGTCGGATGTTGATGGTGCAGGGCCACAATGAACCTCCCCAGGGGCATACTGCATGGCGCATTTGATTATTCATAGCGCAACGCGTCGGCGGGCGCAATACGACCAGCCTGCCAGACAGGCACCAGCGCCGCCAGCGCCGATGCGGCAATCGCGGCAGCACAGATGATCGCCAGCTCGCGCCACGGCACGATCAGTGTCAGGCCGGTCGTGATGGACGCAAAGAAGTCAACGGCAAATACGTTGCGGCAGAGCACCAGGCCGAGCAGGAGTCCCAACGCCGCACCGAGGATGCCGACCAGCAGCGACTCGATGAAGAACATCAGCTGCACATGCGCCCGGCGGAACCCCAGCGCTCGCAGCATCCCGATCTGCTGCCGGCGCTCGACGACTGCGCGCGAGCCTGTGACGGCCAGCGCCGCCATGCCAACCAGCAGCGTCAGCCCCACCAGACCCACCAGTATCCGGCTTATGAAGACTCGCGGGCCGTTGACATCGAGCAGCACATCCTGCAGGATGGTCGTCTCGAAGCCGTTCTCCAGCAGAGATGACCCAAGGGCGAGTGCTTCAGCGTGCGCGTCAGCTCCTGGCCGGACTTTGAAGTAGTAATACTCGTTGCCGAACGGCTGTAATCCTTGCTCGATAGGAGCGAAGGTCGCAGGTGAGCCAAGCAGCCCATAAATGTGCGTGTGCGTGTTGTCGATCACGCCAATAACCCGTACCTTCATGACTGATCCGCCGCGCAGATCGCCGATCCAGAGCGAAGTCGGAGCAATCATGCCGCGACCCAATGCAATGCGTTGCAGTTGGATGCGATAGTTCTGTACGAGCGACGGGTCCGCCGCGAGTGAGGCGATAGCTGAGAAGCCACCTTGCGGCATAGCCGTGATGTTGGGGGTGGAATTGCCCAGCGCTTCCAGGCTCGACAGCCCTGGAAGGCCAGCCGCGATGGGTGGGCCGAGGAATTGGGGCGCGCTCACGGGCGTCGGCGCTTTCAGGTCGAGAGTGGCGATATCGGCATCGCTGAGCGCGCTGGCATCAATGACCACATCGCCTGGCTGCGTTTTCACCGCGTGCCAGACGGCGGCATCGCTCGTGTAGCCGGCTGCTCGTGCCGCAAGCGGCAGTCCCGTGCCGTCGAGAAAGGCGCCCGCGATTTGTGAGGCCGGATAGACGCGCCATCCGGCGTTGGGTGCACCTGGCTGGATGATACCGAGTGGTACCGGAGTGGCCGTGCTGATGGCGTCGAGCGAGGCCAGCGTTGACGGTGAACTGGCGTTGAGGCCCTGTTTCAGTCCGTTAATGCCGCCTACCGGACGGAAGAGCGGTTGGCCAGCAATGTCGTAGCCTGATGCCTGCTGTGGCACGTTGTCATAATTCCTGGTTGTCGAGGCGGCAATGCAGGCCATCACGACCATCGTGAAACAGACGAGTGAAAAGAGCGCGAGGCCGATACCGGTGCGGAAGCGGTGGAACGCGGGATAGATCAGAGCGACCGACGTGACATGCCGCAGACGTCTGATGTGTCCTAACAGCCACGAAACGGGCATGAGGAGCAAATCGAGATTGGGCGCAAGCGCGATGACCGCGCCAAACACCATCATCATTCCAGCCACGAACACCATCGGGATGCCCCCGGTGAAGCGTGGCAGACCCAGGCTTTGCAGCGCATCGAACGGCAGCGACCAGTAGAGCGCAAGCCCACCACCGAGCACCAGCGCCGCGAGCCGGTCCGCACGTGCGGTGGCGCGCGGCGCGATCAGCGCGGATGACGCGGGAGCGATGCGCCGGGCGATGCGAATGACCAGCGCCAGGATGAACGCGCGTAGGAGCAAGACACCTCCTATGAGCGCCGATGAGAGGCCGAGCGCAAAGAGCAATCCGTCGAAGCGATCAATCGCCGTGTTGAGCAGCCAGAGACCCGCGGCCAGAGGAACGATCCCGGTCGTGATCGTGCTTTCGAGTAGCATGGCCCAGGCGGTAAGGGCGTTCGCGGATGTGCGTTGCGGGTGGACCAGTCCAGTTACTGCGCGGTGCGCCAGGGCAACGATGCCGGGTCGCGGTGTGGGCGGCTCTGGCAGGTCACGTAGTGCCGCCGCCACAGTCATCCTGCTGATATTCCAGGTGGCAAGCAAAACCGTACCAAGGGTAAAGAGCGCGCCCATGCAATACGCGACGATCATCCCGGCTGGCTGAATATTGAACTGCAGCGGAAAGCCAAACTGTGCGATGACAGGGCTTACAAGCGCGACAATGAGCACGCCGAGGCCCAGCCCGGATGCGACGCCAAGGAATGCCGCGACGGCATCATATGTGGCGCCCTCGAAGAGCAGCATGACCATGATGTGCGAGCGGCGCATCCCCACCGCCCGCACCATGCCAAGCTCGGCGCGGCGCTCAGCCGCGAGCAGCGAGAAGATCAGGAAGATCAGCAGTAGCCCAATGGCAAACGCGAAAAGTGTGAAGAGTGTGAGGATGCGGCCGAAGATGTCCTCCGCGCGAATCGAAAGCTCCACCCCGTCCGCTTTGACAGTGCGTACCGACAGGAAGTCCGGCAATGAGGCGCGAACCGTGTCCTCGATCTCCTCGCTGTAGGAGACGCCAGTCAACCCATTCCCGGCATTGGCAATGTAAATGACGTTGATCCCGTTCTCGATGCGCGTCATCCGTGAGAGCGAGGGTATGGTCAGGAGGATACTGGGCGTCTCGCCGAGCAACCCGCCAGTGACCACGCCCGCCGCCGTGAAGGTGTATCGCTGGCCGGGCCAGCGGTCGGAGTAGAGATAGATCGTATCGCCCGTATGCGCGTTGAGCAGGTCTCTCGCGCTACGGTTGAGCAAGATCTGGTTATCGCGCAGTGTCGTGAGTGAGGCGGGAGCCCCCGTGGTCGCGTTGCTGAACGCCGTGAGCGGGCCGCCATCAGTGCCGTCAACTGCCAGCGCCGTAACACCCCCACGTACCTGCCGTGCGGTTTGATCGGCGACCAACACGTTCTGCTGCAGCAGTGCGGGCGCAACCCCGGCGACATGTGGGTTGCCAGCGAGTGAATCGCTCACCTGATCGCCGAAATGCTCAGAGAAAGGAGCCATCGAGCCGCCCTGCCGGTCAACCTGTTCGTCAATGCGCCCCAGGTTATAGACTGCCACGCTCTTGACGGCCAGCACGATGGTATCGTCGATAGCGATAGCTGAGGCGACAAACGTCGTCGCGAGCATCAGACCAAAGACGACAAGGGCGGTGCGCAGCTTGCGGCGCGGCACGTTGCGCAGCCCGATTCGCAGCAGGTGGGGTGAGCGCCATCCCTGCCAGATGAGCATGAGCGCCACGAGAACGGTTGCGATGACAAGCGGAGTGACAAGCGCGGCGGGCGAGAACTCGAAGACACTGTTCATGAGGCATCCACCCCCGCCCGGATTGCTGGTAGTGAGGGCGCTATTTGCGACTGAAATACCTCCGCGAGACGCCTCGCACCAACGGTTGAGGGATGAAATCCGTCGCTAGCGATGTATTCGGGGTGCGATGCCAATTCATTCCAAAAGGTGTAGAGATCCACAAGCGTTGCGCCGCTAGCCGCAACCGCCCGCGCAACTGCCGCATTCCAGTGCGCAATCGTCGCCCGAAGCGTTGCCTGATCGTACCCGGAGAAGGATGGCAAGAGCGAGAGATCGGGAATATTGCCGACAAAGACACGGGCGTGAGTCTTCTGGTGCAGCGAGAGGAGCAGTCCCTCGAGTTGCTGTTCGTAGTCAGCGACGGAGACCGACTGAACGAAGTCATTCACGCCAAGCCAGACGGTGACGAGCGCGGGATGAGCATCAATCGCCACGGGCAATTCGGTCTTGCGCGCCTCCGCGACCGTCTCGCCCGGAATGCCGAGGTTGACCAGATGCACGTCTGGGCCGAGAAGGTGTGTCAGCACCGTCGGCCAGTTGTCGCGATCCGGAAAATACGTGCCAACACCGAACGCATCCGACGCGCCGATAGCCACGTAGGTCAGTGTTTGCTGAGTGTGTGGTGGGGTGCTGCTGCGACTGTGCATTACCGCCGGCTGGGTCGGAGCCGTGCAACCAGTGAGAATCGCTGCCAGCACTATAATCACTAGCAGCATGCCCAATGTGGCACGGCGACGGATGGGGAGGCCAGAGTGGTAGACCTGACCAATCGGGTACGGCATGTGGGTGCTCTCCATGCGGGATCGCCACTCTAGTGTGGCTCATGCTCCTTCCGACGATTGAGCATACAACAATCTTACGTGGTCAACATGCTGCCCATACTTGATTCCCAGGCATGATTGTCGTCTATTACCATTTGGGCCGATCTCATGCCTGCCACCCATGCGCCGCGAAGGTTGCCAGTGTCTGCTGGTCGCCGGGAACGTAGGTGACAATCGAGTAGTCCGACGCGCCGCTAAAGACCGTGACGGCGGTGCGGAGCGTGAGCGGGCCCAGCGACGAGTGGCGCATCTGGAAGACAAAACTTGCCGACCCCCAGCCAGGATCCGACGAGTCGGCGATCCTACGGAAGTCGGGGAGTGCTCGCAGCGAGCGCCAGAGTGTCCGGTATTCTGGCAGATAGGTCAGCGAACGCGTGTTGTGCTTGAACTCGGCTAGCAATCTCCGGGCCAGGTCTTCCCAGGGACGAAAACGTGTGCGGTAGCGTGCATCGAAGACGATGGCGAGCAGTTGCTTGTCTACCTCAGTGCTGCCCGAGAGGTCAAGCTCGAACAACTCGCGGGCAGCTGAATTCGAGGCGCTAATGTGCCAGAGCCGGTCCAGGCTGTGGGCTGGAAACGCGCTGTTGCGGACCAGGAGCGCCGCCAGCTCGCGCTGGTCGAACAAGTCCAGCGTGTCGCTCTCCTCGTCCAGATAACTGCCGGTGAGCCGTGTAAATGCCTGCGCGAGCGTCAGGCGGTCTTCACCTCGGAGGTCGAGCGCGCGCATGATTGCCCGGACGGAGCGTATCGAAGGTGCCAGGCGCTGTCCGGTTTCGAGATGGTAGATATAGGTGCGCGAGAGTCGTGCCGCGCGGGCGAGTTGGCCCTGCGACAGCCCACGCTTGCGCCGGAGTAAGCTAACAACCTCACCAAAGGTGGCGTCTGCCGGGATTTGCGGTTGTTCTGTCTGCTGAAGCTGCATCGATCACCGTGCCTTTCCGCTTTTCGGGTGTTCGGGCATCGATCAATGTGTTAGCTGGCATCTAGTATACCGCAAACTTGGCGTTAGCTGGCTACACGTCATTCTGAAGCCAGAGATTCTATAATGCAGGTAACGCCGCCAGGATCCAACCCACAAAGAGGTGCATGACGATGGACGATGAACCGCAGATGCCTGCACGGCCCATCAACGACGGCGCTGACGATGGTGCTCTCTCACTGTATCTGAAGCGTCCGTGGCTAGGCTACTACTCGTCAACTGTGCCCCCGATGCTGGATATTCCAGATCAGCCACTTACGTGGCTGATTGATCGGGCCGCCCGCCATTATGGCGCCAGCATCGCTATTGATTACTATGGTTCGCAGTTGACCTACCTGCAATTTGCCTCGCTGATCGAGCGATTTGCCCGTGCTCTGGTGCGACTTGGCATCAAGAAAGGCGACCGTATCGCCATCAGTCTGCCAAATCTGCCACAATTCCCGATTGCTTTCTACGGCGCGCTCAAGGCGGGCGCTATCGTAGTGCCGACCAATCCGCTCTATACGCCTTCCGAGCTGGAGCATCAACTCAACGATTCAGGCGCGCGCTTCCTCGTGATGCTGGATCAGTTCTACCCAGCCTTTGCCTCCGCGCGCGAACGCACACCGGTTGAGCAGGTCATCCTGACGAATATTGCCGACTATTTCCCGCCGCTGCTGGCGTTTGGCTACAAATTTGTGGAAGCGCGCGAGCTGCGCGGAAAGCCGAAAGTGGATATGGACGCCTTCCGTCGGCAGCCGGGCAACCATACATTCAAAGAGATGATCGGTTCCTCGCAGGGACGGCAGGGGTTTGAAGTCTACGCGCTGCCCGAGCCACCCGCTCCCGACGATATCGCGGTGCTCCAGTACACCGGCGGAACAACGGGCGTGCCGAAGGGCGCGATGCTCTCTCACCGGAACCTGGTGGCGAACGCGGCGCAATCCTGGGCATGGAATGACTTGCCGCCTGGAACACATCACACGAATCTCTGCGTCGTGCCGTTCTTTCACGTCTATGGCCTCACCGTAGCGATGAACCTGACGATCTATAGCGGTTCGACGATGGTGCTGCTGCCGCGCTTCAAGGTGAAGGATACCCTGAAGGCCATCAAGAAATACCGGCCCGACCTCTTCCCCGGCGTGCCAACGATGTATCTCGCGCTGGCGCGGGAAGTGGAAAAGACGAAACAGGATCTCAGTTCGATCCTCGTCTGCATTAGCGGGTCCGCACCGCTCCCCAAAGAGGTGCAAACGCGCTTCGAGGCGGTTTCTGGCGCGCGGGTGGTCGAGGGGTATGGACTGACCGAGGCATCACCTGTGACTCACTGCAATCCGGTATTTGGAGATCGGCGTATAGGCACCATCGGCTTGCCTTTGCCAAATACTGATTCCGCCATCGTCGACCCTGAGACGGGCAAATTCCTTCCTCCGGGCCAGCCTGGCGAGATCGTCGTTCGTGGGCCACAGGTCATGAAAGGCTATTGGAAGCGCCCGGAGGAAACGGCAAAGGTCTTTGTGGATGGCTGGCTGCGCACGGGTGACATCGGCACCATGAATGACGATGGCTACTTCGCCGTCGTGGATCGCATCAAGGATGTGATCATCGCCAGCGGGTATAAGATCTTTCCTCATGACGTGGAAGAGGTGCTCTTCCAACATCCCGCGGTTCTGGAGGCCTCGGTCATTGGCGTACCTGATCCCTACCGGGGCGAAACGGTACGCGCTTATATCGTGCTCAAACCGGGAGCGCGCGCTACGGCTGAGGATTTGAACGGATTCTGCAAGGAGCGGCTGGCGGTGTTTAAGGTCCCCAAGCAGTTCATCTTCCGGACCGAGCTGCCCAAGAGCCTTATCGGCAAAGTGATTCGCCGCGAGCTGCGCGAGCAGGCTTTGGCCGAGATGGAGTCGGCTGAAACGCCGCAACCCACCTCGTAGCCGCAACGGTATGTACGGCCCTATGGCATTGAGTAGCCCTTCGCCTGGGCGACAGCGCAACAGCAACAAAGGAGACAGTGGACATGGCAACGGAGTCTAAGGTCGAAACGGGAGCCGGTTTTCTCATGACTCCCGTCACCGAGGCGCGCTTCCTGACGGCAGAGAAGCTCGATGACGAGCAGCGCGAAATTCAGCAGTCGGCGGCCACCTTCATCGCGCGTGAGGTCGCTCCAAAGTCTGATGAGATCGACGCGCAGGAGCCGGGGCTGATGCCTTCGCTGCTCAAGCTGGCGGGCGAGCAGGGACTGCTGATGATCGACGTACCAGAGGAGTACGGCGGGGCTGATCTCGGTCTGGTCGTCAGTAGCCTGGTGGCGAGCGAGATGCGCCAGGCATCGTTCGCTGTTGCTCAAGGAGCGCACACGACCATTGGCACGTTGCCCATCGTCTTCTATGGAACAGACGAGCAAAAGCGCACGTATCTGCCGAAGCTGGCTACCGGCGAGTTGATCGGCGCGTATGCCCTCACCGAGCCAGGGGTCGGGTCAGATGCCATGTCCATTCGCACACGGGCGACGCTCTCGGAGGACGGCAAACACTACATCCTCAACGGCGCGAAGCAGTGGATCTCAAATGCGGGCTTTGCCGACGTGATGGTTGTCTTTGCCAAGGTGGACGATACCAAGCATACTGGCTTCATTGTCGAGACGGCGTGGCCCGGCGTTTCGACGGGTGCTGAGGAGAAGAAGGTCGGGATCAAGGGGTCTTCTACCCGCACCGTCTATTTCGACAACGTGCAAGTGCCTGTCGAAAACGTGCTGGGCGAAATCGGCAAGGGCTACAAGATAGCCTTCAACATTCTGAACATTGGTCGCCTCAAGTTGGGCATGGGCAGTGCGGGAGGCGCGCGGGCCACGCTCGATATGGCGGCGGCCTACGCGAATGAGCGTAAGGCGTTCGGGCGTCCGCTCTCTGGCTTCGGCATGATCAAGAAGAAGCTGGCCAATATGGCTGCCGACACCTATGCGGCGGAGACGCTGGCGCTGCGCACGGTAGGTATGGTGGAAGACGCGCGCGTGGCGGCTGGAGAAGATCGCCAGGCACAACTCGCGGCCATCGAGGAGTACGCCATCGAATGTTCCATCGCCAAGGTGTTCGGCACGGAGGCGCTGGCGCGCTGTGCCGATGAGGGCGTGCAGATCTTTGGCGGCTACGGCTTCATGGACGAATACCCAATTTCGCATGTCTACCGAGACAATCGTATCAACCGCATCTTTGAGGGCACGAACGAGGTCAATCGCCTCGTGACGGCTGGAACGCTTTTCCGCCGGGCGATGGCTGGCAAGATCGATGTCTTCTCGCTCTTCCCTGATGTCGAGGCGCAGGTCTCCAGCGGCCAGGCGGGCGACTTCGCGGACGCTGAGACACCTGGCGTGCTGCGCGAGAGCGTCAACCTCGTGGAGCGAGCGAAACGCGCCGCGATCTACTCGGTCATGAAGGGCGCGATGAAGTTCATGTCGACGATGGAGGATGAGCAGGAGTTCCTCGAATACGCCGCCAACCAGTTGATCGCGATTTACGCGATGGATAGCGCTGTTGGGCGCGCGCTCGAAGCGGTCCGGGCGGGTGGAGTGGACGCCCACACCCATGCGCTGCTGGCGCAGATGTCCGTGCTGCGGCTCCTGCCGGAGGCTCGTGCCGCTATGGAAGGCGCGCTGACGATGACATTCGAGGGCGACGAGCGGCGCGACGAACTGGCGAAGGTGCGGCGCTATCTGGGCGATCCCACGGTCGATGTCGTGCCGCTGCAACGCGAGCTGGCGGGCATCGTGGCCGAGAAGGGCGCGTATCCCCTGTAAGTGCTTCGTGCTGAAGTAGAGACCGCTCCTGGGGATGTTCATCCCTTGGGAGCGGGCTGGCGTGGGAAGCGGGAAGGAGCATCCGGAATGGATGCAGCGGCGATAGATAGCATGCTCTTTGAGCAGGTGCCCTTTAGCCACCATGTGGGCGCGCGTGTGGCTTCTGTGGGTGCTGAATCGGCTGAGGCGGTTCTCCCTGCCGCGCAGGATCGCCTGAATCATGTTGGAACGGTTCACGCGGTTGCCCAGTTTGGGCTAGGCGAGGTCGCTTCAGGCGCTATCGTACTCGCCTCTTTTCCTGCCCTGCTGGCGGATGGCTATGCTCCCATCGCCGCCAGCGCTTCGATCAGCTACCTGAAGGCCGGTCGCGGGGAATTGCGGGCAGTGGCTCATTTCGCGAGTGCCGATCAGAATGCTGCCCGCGCACAGATAGCAGAGTCGGGCAAGGCGCGCTTCACGATACCAGTGCAGATCATCGATATCGCCGATCAGGTCATTACAGAGATGACCGTTGAGTGGGTGTTTTTGAAGCCGCGCAAGGGCTGATATTTGGCGGCTGCTTCGCGGCGGCGAGCGTTTGCGTGCGATTGAACGACGATCCTGATTCACCTGACGGGACGGTCAGCGGACAGGTCATCACAGGATGGAGAGGCACAGTATGCCAGAGGCTGTTATTGTCAGTGCCGTGCGCACGCCAATTGGACGCGCCGGGAAGGGTGCGCTCCGCACCGTGCGCGCTGATGATCTCGCGGCGGTCGCGCTGCGTGGCGCGGCGGAGCGCGTTCCCAACCTTGATGTCTCGTTGCTCGAAGATGTCATTCTCGGCTGCGCCTTCCCAGAAGGTGAGCAGGGAATGAACCTTGCCCGCATTGCCACGGCGCTGGCTGGTCTGCCGATCGATGCTGGCGGGACGACCGTCAACCGCTTCTGTGCCAGCAGCCTGCAGGCGGTGAACATGGCGGCGCAGAGTATCATGCTCGGCCAGGGCGATCTCATCATTGCGGGCGGTGTCGAGAGCATGTCGCGGGTGCCTATGGGCGGTTTCAATCCCAGCTTCAATCCGAAGCTCATCAATAACTCTGAGGGGATAGCGCTCTGTGGTATGCCGGGCAAGATGAGCACTGAATTCGCGCAGTCGTATATCCCCATGGGCATGACGGCGGAAAACCTCGCGAAGCAGTACAGCATCAGCCGCGAAGATCAGGACAAGTTCGCTCTGCGCAGCCACCAGCGCGCGATTGCGGCGATTGACAGCGGCACCTTTGCGCGCGAGATCGTCCCGGTGCGACTGCCCGATGGCACGATGCTCACTACCGACGAAGGCCCGCGCCGTGATACCTCGATGGAGGCGCTGGCCGGTCTGCAGCCCGCATTTATCGCCGGGGGCACCGTGACCGCTGGCAACAGCAGTCCGCTTAACGACGGCGCCTCGGGGGCGGTCCTGATGTCGGGAGAGAAAGCGCGCGAGCTGGGCATCCCGGCAAAGGCGCGCATCATCTCGATGGCCGTTGCTGGCGTTGCGCCTGAAATTATGGGCATTGGCCCGGTCAAAGCGGTGAAGAAGGCGCTGCTGCGCGCGAATCTGCAACTCTCTGACATCGACGTGATCGAGCTCAACGAGGCATTTGCGGCGCAGTCGCTGGCGGTCATTCGCGAGCTTGGCATCGATGAGGAGAAGCTGAACCCGCATGGCGGCGCGATTGCGCTGGGCCATCCGCTGGGCTGCACCGGGGCGCGCCTGATCGCGACGCTGGTGAATGATCTGGAGACGCTGGACAAGCGGCTTGGCATGGCGACGCTGTGCGTGGGTGGCGGCCAGGGTGTCGCGACGATCATCGAGCGGCTGTAGTCGGGTGCGTGCAGACAGAGGAAGACTATGAGCTATAACATCCAACGCGCGGCGGTCATCGGCGCGGGCATCATGGGAGCTGGCATTGCCGCGCATCTGGCAAACGCGGGCATTCCCGTGCTGCTGCTCGACATCGTCCCACCAGACGCGCGGAATAGTACCGATCGCGTCGTGCGCAATCGTTTCGCGCAGACTGGGCTGGAGCGCGCCATCAAGGCAAAGCCTGCCTCCGCATTCTATAGCCAGAAGAGCGCGAAGCTGGTGACGGTGGGTAATACCGAGGACGATCTCGCAAAGCTGGGCGAGGTTGACTGGATCGTCGAAGCCGTCTTCGAGCAGCTCGATGTCAAGCGCGAGCTGTATGGCCGGCTCGAAGCGGTGCGGCGTCTTGGGAGCATCATCTCGTCAAACACGTCGGGATTGCCCGCGACGATGCTGCTGGAGGGCCGTAGCGAAGACTTCCGCCGCCACTTCCTGATCACCCACTTCTTCAACCCTGTCCGTTTCATGAAGCTGCTGGAGCTCGTGCCGGGGCCAGAGACAGACCCGGAGCTGATGCGCTTCATGGGCGAGTTTTGCTCGGACCGCCTGGGCAAGGGCGTCGTCTACTGCAAAGACCGGCCCAATTTCATTGCCAACCGCATTGGCACCTTTGGCATGATGGCGACCATGCACCGCATGCTGGATGAGGGCTATCGCGTTGAGGAGGTTGACGCGATATTCGGCCAGGCAATGGGGCGGCCCAAGTCCGCAACCTTCCGCACCGCTGATCTCGTGGGCATCGATACGCTCGTACACGTCGCAGACAATCTCTACGAGAATCTGCCGGATGATCCGCAGCGCGAGTTGTTCCGCGTGCCGGAGTTCGTGCGTGAGATGGTGGCGCGCAAGTGGCTGGGCGATAAGACCGGCCAGGGTTTCTACAAGCGTGTAAAGGGGGAGGATGGCAAGTCCGAGATTCTGGCCATCGACCCGAAGACGCTGGAGTATCGCCCGCAGGAGTCGGTGAATTTCTCTTCGCTAGACAGCGTGAAGGGCAACCCCGACCCACTGGACCGTATTCGCTCGGTCGTTGGCTCGCCTGATCGGGCTGGGAAGCTGGCGTGGGAGCAGACAGCCGATACGCTGCTCTACTCCGCCGCCATCGCGCCGGAAATTGCCAATGATATCGTCAACATCGACAATGCGATGCGGTGGGGCTTCAACTTCGATGTCGGTCCGTTCCAGACATGGGACGCCCTGGGTGTGGAAGCGCTGGCGCAACGCATGACCGCTGAAGGGCGCGCATTGCCGCCGCTCGTGGAGGAGGTGCTGGGCAACGGCACTGGCTCCTTCTACACACAGACGCCCACGCGCTCATACTACGATTTCACGTCCCATACCTATCAGCCGGTCCCTGCCGTGGCGATCCCTGTGACAGTGGCTTCGTTCAAGAAGTCCAATGGCGTCGTGAAGGAGAATCGGGGCGCCTCGCTGATTGATCTTGGCGACGGCGTGCTTGGGCTTGAGTTCCACACCAAGATGAACTCGGTGGACGACGACATCTCCAACATGATGCGATCCGCCGTCGAAGAGGCGCAGAAGAACTGGCGCGCGATTGTCATCGCCAACGACGCGCCCGATTTCAGCGTTGGCGCCAATCTGGCCCAGGCGCTCATGGCGGCAAAGATGCGGCAGTGGCCGCTGCTAGAGCGGGCAACCACCAATTTCCAACAGGCGAATCTGGCGATCAAGTACAGCCCGGTTCCGGTCGTCGTTGCGCCAGTGGGTCGCGT
>DASUWS010000317.1:0-13824 GCA_036378295.1 Ktedonobacterales bacterium | reverse complement strand
CGGAGTATCCTGGCGCCTGTCAGGTAAGAGAGCTGCGAAATGCGAGGTGCGGAACGCAAAACGACCAGCATCGTTCGGGGAAAGATGCTCAGCTTACTAGGTAATAACGCTGGCTGGTCGAAAATGTTAGGGGGAGACAGTGTTCGAGCCACAAACCTAGTATCAGAACGTGTCCACTCTCTTACCGAGGAGTGGCATCCGTTGACATGGTTCTTCTCTGCGGACCACCGAAGGCTGGTGCGAAGTGAGATGGAACGCATCACACGCTACCGTGAGAAAGGTGATTTGTAGGCAACGAGCAAGGCCGATTGCTTGCCCCCCAGGCTGCGAAGATAGCGATCACCGTCTTGCGGATGAACCTCTGGCTTGGCTAACGATAGCGCATAACCGATGTCGTGCAAGTACGATGCTGCGATCAAGCCCCGCCTATCCTACTCGTCCAACCTCAAGAGTAGCATACAGGACCGCAGATATGAGAAACTAACAAGCGACAATGATCTGAGAACCGATTCAGCGCAACTCGGACGAAAGCAACCGGCACGGCCTTATCTGAAGGTTGATTAGGGAGGTGACTATGAGTAGGAGGAAATCGACCACTGGAGCTACTGACAAGCTTGGAGAGCAAAAGAAGTTGAGGCTATTCGTACGCCGCGTAGAGGAACTAGGGCAGACAAGCTTCGCACAGAAGGAATTGGAACTAAAACTGAGATTCCATTGGAAAAATGATCAAGGATTGTCCGTGCAATTTGACCAGCCAAACGAAGATGGATTGCGCTCCTTCCTTCTCGGTTTCCGCCAATTCACACTAAAAGATGAACCAGCAAATATGGACCATATCTATAATCTTTGCCAGAGAGAACTTACTGATGACGAGGCGAAGCAGTATCTTCGCGAATGCCGAGATGGATGGAAGGAGGCACTGCGCAAGTCTGGGTTCGAATTTGTACTCAATGGAAAGGAGATATCACCTGAGTATGCTGCGCATATTTGGATAAACGGCTACTACTTCCACAATGATGCAGACCTTCAGGAGGCACTGGACAAGTTACTCCCCCCTGATGCGGCACTGGTCCGCTATCAATTCCTGACTTTCGTTGCTGTGACGACTCAGTACCTTTGCTGCATGCGCGATGTTGTCATTCGTGGCCTTGAAGAAGGCTGGTTCGGATCAGAGACCAGAGAAAATGGTAGTGATGACCCAGGACGACATAATCAATAACAGATATTCCAACCAGCCGTTTCCAAGCGGATGGTTCTTAGTATGTGCGATAGGGATGAATCCATGCTGGAAAAGTATTGGGCGCGCTATCTTGAGCGGCTGGAACGCGGTGGGCAGCAAATGACGCGGCCAGCTTGGCGGTATCTTCACGAAGACGCAAGACTGACGACATTCTTGCGGCTGGTGTTGCGCATAGCGAATGACTCCGCTGAAGCGCATCATGATGACGTACAAGTAATAGCGCAGAAGTTAAAAGATGGTGCTGATATCCCTCCAAATACTCTCAGTTCTGTGCTACGCGCTGCCAACACAATTTTTGAGATTAGCAGCTATGGCGATCTAGTAGCGCAGATGGAACTCACGCGGATGGTCGATAACTTCTTGTCCTATCTCAGTGAACTTCTGACATTGATCTTTCGCACAAAGCCTGAGACGCTACGCACAGATGAGACAACAGTGTCGCTAAGTTACATCTTGAAGTATGAGACAATGGATGAACTTGTCGGCGCATTAGCCGAGAGCCGAGTGAACGAACTGGCCTATAAAGGACTTCGTGAACTGTCCAAATATCTCTCCCGACGCATTGGATTCGACCTTTACACCTCTGAGGAAGATATGGCGGCTGCTGTGAAGCTCATTGAGCAGAGAAACCTCATAGTGCATAATCGAGGGATTATCAACCATATCTTTGTTTCAAAACTGCCCGAATATGACGGAATGTTAGGTCAGCCAATTCCATTGTCTGTGCGGCAAGTCACCATCAACATGGTCTTTCTGCGAGCCTCAGCGCTCGACATTGACCAACGTGCTACCGAGAAATTCGGACTTCCCGTGACCACTCCTGCAGAGGCCATGTTGCCGAAGTCAAGAGGCGATGAATGGTGGGCGGATGGGGAGGATGGCTAAACCTTGCCGTAAAACCCAGGCACCAAGTTTGCGCTGCAAGCATTTCTTTACGACAAAACCAAGTGACCGGAGATTGCAACTCTGGTGCTGCTAAGTCTGATCAGTATAACTTCGCATTCTTTAGCAGTGGATATCACGAACACAGAGGACATTTGGAAACGGAGTTCCGCAGAAGGTTTGACATTCAGTGGCATGCGGGAGTAGAATTTTCCTGGATTTCATCGGCCTATGGACTTACAATCCGCTTCCACGCAAGTGGAGTGGGGGTTCGAGTCCCCCCCGCCCTACCAGAATAGCTCGGTTGCGGCTTGATGTCTCTCTCATGACGTCTCTCAAGCGTACCCTGACGGACACTTGCACCTCATCTATACCCCTACTCATTCCGCGTCGTCGCGTGGCAGGTATGCGGCGCATGCCGTATTCCCTGAATTTCTTCCGGCCCTCTCGCGCATCTGGCAGGAGACCTCAATCCCTCATCCATGCTGATGCGTCAAGCCCCGGTATGCCGTAAGTCATGCTCTGGTATGCCGTGAAAGGATCATGCTACGATAAGGCGAGGGGGAGACCATCGCATGACCATCGAGGCGGACAAGACAGACCTCAGCACTGAGCACACGACCGATCTCAATTCCAGCGACCGCAGCGATGTCAGCTATCGCCAACTGTTCGCCCTCCCCGGATTTCCGCAGCTCGCCGCGGCTACCGTGCTCAGTCGTACTGGCGGCCAGCTCTGGCAGGTCGCGTTGGTGCTGTTCGTGCTCCAGCGCTTCCACTCGCCCGCGCTCGCCGGATTCGCTACCTTCCTTGCCATCGCGCCTGGCCTGGCTGTCAGCCCTATTGCCGGGGCGCTCCTGGACCGCTACGGGTGTCTGCGTCCGATTCGGGTGGATCTCGCCATTGCCTCAGCCGCCCTCGTGCTGCTGGCGACACTCTCACTTGTGCACCTGCTCGCTCCGGTGACCTTGCTCCTGATCGTGGCGCTTAGCTCACTGACCAGTCCATTGACTGCTAGCGGGACCCGCACCCTCTTTCCGCTGGCCGTGCCCCGGGCTCTCTGGGATCGCGCCAACGGGGTGGATAGTGGCAGCATGGCGCTGGCCACGGTGGTCGGTCCAGCGCTCGCTGGATTCCTCGTGGCGTGGTTCGGCGGAGAGGGCGCGTTCCTGCTGACGGCAGGCGTCTTTGTGCTTGCGGGGGTCGTTCTTTTTGGCCTGCGAGAGCCACGACCCGAGTCAGGCGCGGAGTCGATCGCCGGGCGGGAGCCGTTGCTAGGCGCGGCATGGCAGTCCCTGGTCTACGTCGTGCGCCATCCAACGCTGCGCGGCGTCGTCCTCACACTGTGGACTGCCAATGTTCCCTATGGTTTCCTCGTTGTGGCGCTTCCGGTCTTGCTCTTGCGCGCGTTCCATTGGGGTGCGGATGGCGTTGGCCTGCTCTGGGCGGTCGCCGGTGTGGCGACGGTGCTTGCTGGTCTGGTGGCAGGGCGCATCAACACCCAAGGGCGCGAGCGCGCGATCATCGTCGTCGGGCTTCTGCTCGCGGCGCTGGGGTACGTCTGCGTCCTGGGGCAGTCGCCGGTAGCCTTGATAGCGGGTATGGTGCTTTTTGGCCTGTCCGCCGGTCCCATCGACATTGGCCTCTTCGCGCTGCGTCAGCGGCGCACGGACCCGCGCTGGTTCGGTCGAGTCTTCGCCGTCTCGATGAGTCTGAATTTCGCTGGCATGCCCATCGGGTCGGCGCTCGCTGGTCCCGTCATCGAGCGGTCGATTCCGCTCGCGCTGCTCGTCGCCGCCATCGTCGCGGCGCTCGGATGTGTGGTCCCCCTGCTCGTCATTCCGCGCGACGGATAGAGAGCGAATCGCCATCGACGGCGCAAGCTCAGCCAGGAGCCTGTCATACGTGGGTCAGCTTCTCTGGATTCGCGATGATGCGAATCGCGCGAATCCGCTGCGCTTCCGCTTCGATGCCTATTACGAGATAGGCACGATGGTCATCGCGAATGACAATAGACGGCTCGCGATTGACTTCCTCGAATTCAACACGATAGCTCCCTGGCAAGAAGCGACGGGTTGCGCCAATGCTAAAGCGGGCAACTGCGAGACGCCCGGTAACAGGACGCGTGGCCGCGCCTTTGACTTTACCGCCCCCGTCGGCCCAGAGTGTCACATCCTCGCTCAACATATCCATCAGCGTGGCCATATCCCCGGCACGCACCGCTCGCAGAAAACCATCGAGCATCTGCTGGTGGGTAGCAGGGGAGACGGAGAAGCGCGGCCGATGGTCGGCCAGATGCTTTCTGGCACGGCTGAATGCCTGTCGGCAAGCCATCTCGCTTTTACCGAGAAACATGGCGATCTCGGGGTAATCATACTCGAAGACCTCACGCAGCAAGAAGACGGCCCGCTCGACGGGTTGGAGCTCTTCCAGCAGCACCAGAAACGCCAGCGAAACCGATTCGTCTCTGTCGATGCGGTTCTCAGGGTTCGTCGCCTCAAGCATATCTATGTCAGCGATTGGCTCAGGCAGCCACGGCCCCAGATAGGTCTCACGCGTCCGGCGCGCCAGATGGAGCTGATCCATACATAAACGCGTCAGAATGGTTGTGAGGAAGGCTTTGAGCGAGGTGACGGTCTGTGGCTGCACGGATTGATAGCGCAGATAGGTCTCCTGCACCATATCCTCGGCGTCCATGGCGCTCCCAAGCATGCGATAGGCAATGGAGAAGAGGTATGGCTGGTATCTTTCAAATGACTCAACCATGTTCATGCCCCTACGGTTCTGGGACGCGCGCACTGTCTCCCATCGAGATGGGTTCGCGACGGTGTCGCAGCCGCACGAAGTGATCGATTCCCATGAGCTTCAATAGTGTACGCTCTACAGGTCGAAAGGCCAATCGCGCATCTGCCCGGTCGATAACCTCCGGCTCCATCTCGACATAGTCAACTCCATTCGAGCGGATGGTACATCCGCCAGAGGCCAGGACGTTCTTGACCCAGTCTGCCTCTGGGCCAAAGGACATTGGGACGACGAAGCCATCGGCTGTCATTCTCGCAGCGACAGGAGTCGAATACCAGCGGCCCGAGCGCCGTCCGCGATGATTCACCACCCCAAAGAATGTTACACCGCGCCGCCCCGCGAATGTCCCCATGAGCGGATTCAGAAGGCGGGCGAACAAGCGAAGCCCAGCGGGTGCGGAGCCATCAGCGCCTCCCGGCCTCGTAATCTGTCCAGTCCTCGTGTGAGCCGTGTGAGTCGTGTGAGCTGAATGCTGCTCCAAATGTTCTGGCGACATATGATTCTCCTCATCCTTGGGCTGCTCCTCAATAGAGCTAGCTCGCATTCATCCGGGCGGTCGTCTGTCCCACCTCGATGAGATGGCCATCTGGGTCGCGCAGATAACACCGGATCTCAGCTTCGTGTACTTTAGGCGGCGTTAGAAACGCTGCTCCGCGCGCACTCCAGCGCGCATAGATGTCGTAGATATCGGCCACGCGCAAGTTCAAGGCGCTGGTGAGCACATGCTCATCCTGTGGCGCGACAGCAACCACGTCTGGCTTGTCATCAGTGGGACCTCCTTCCTGAGAGAGAACCAGCCAACTGTTGTGGAATTGCAGGATGGCTGGTGGCCCTTCCATCAGAACCCCGGCACCGAGGATGTCCCTATAGAATTGGGTGGAGCGCCCCACGTCACGCACGATCAACAGATGTGTCACCGTCACGCCGGTACGGGGGATGGGCCACGCTGCGCCCACCCCAGCGGCAGTGCTTTCCGCATTTGGTTGCCTATCCATCTCAATATCCTTAGCTAGCCGCTTGAAATAGCCGTGTCAGGCCAACAAAAGCCCCTAGTGGGATGAGCTCGAAGTCGATGAGATGCAACCGCGCAAACGGCAGGGTTGTGAGCGCGTCTCGTGCGGCCTCCTCTGTCGCAGCTTCGATCATCAGCACGACTCGCCCCTGTTCGTTGGCACGTGTGTAGAACTCGCGAACGATCCCCTGCGTATAGAGGTCCCATACCGCTCGAATCTCTTCCGCTGCGTGCTGCTGGATCGTCTCCACAGGAACGCCCTGGATGGGTTTGGGCAATACTAAAATCTTCATTGGTCGTCTCTTCCTTCCGAATGCTGAATTCGCCTACGCGGGCGGTTCTGTCTTATCCCCGCTATCTGTATCGCATCCATCACGATGGCATGTGTCGGAGCAGGATGTGCTCTGTTCTGGCCATCGATGCGCAACCATCACGCGGCGGAACTGGTCACCGAGCGAGTTGCCCGTGCCGGCATGAGGGTCGCGGCCCACCATACGAGTTCGTTGAGCATCACATCAAGCGACTTATCGAGCGCCGCATCGCGCGCCCGCCCGTGCTCGTCAAAAGCGTTCAAGATCGTTGGCACTCCCACCTGCTCGCGTAGCGGTACCATGCGCAGCTCCACCAACACCTGGCGCAACTGCTCAGCAGCACGGTAGCCAGCGCCTGTCGTGGCACCATAGCTGACGATCGCGCCGGGTTTATGTCCCCATTCCCGATACAGATGATCGAGCGCGTTCTTGAGCACGGCAGGGTAGCCGTGGTTGTACTCTGGGGTGACGAACACATAGCCGTCGGCGGCATCCACCTTCTTAGCCCAGGGTCGCGTTGCTTCATCGTATTGGCCCAACGCTGGTGGTAGTGGACTGTCGAGGAAGGGCAGCGCCCACTCCTTGAGATCTGCCAGCTCGAAGATTGCATCTGAGCGTGTACGCGCGCGTTGATTGACCCAGTGGGCAACCACCTCGCCGTATCGGTTCTGACGCGTGCTGCCCAGGATGATCAGTAATTGTGGCTTCATTGTCTCCATTCCATTCATTGTCACGGGCTATCGCTTCCCTTTGTGAAGCATCACACTGATAGAGGGTTGAGTGGTGTCGTTTGTGACAGGCTATCCGCATCCTGATGGAAGCTATGATTTGTTCGAGGCGTAGCGGGCGGTGGACTCAAAATCCGCATTGCGTAACACGCTCTGACGCAACGTGCTACGGTCAGATGCCTCCTCATGTATACTGGATGACAGGGAAGCAGGTACAATTAATGGCGTCGTGCTGGCGTGCTTTGGACATTGCAACCAAGCGATCTGAGGTATCAGCCATGGAAGAGGCAATTGACGAACTCTTTCCCACTACCTCTGAGCCCGTCCGGGATATTCTTGCCCAAGTGCGCGGGATGGTACGAGATTCCCTCCCTGATGCGACGGAAATCTTCTATCATGGGTCGCTGGGGTATGGTCCAACAGCTTCGGGATTCGACCGCATTCTCTACGTGGCGCCACAAAACGGCTATGTGAACCTTGGATTCTTCTACGGCACTGAGATACCTGATCCTCAGGGCTTGCTAGAAGGCTCTGGACGACGGATGCGCCATACCAAGATCAAATCTGTCCTCGCTGCCCAGAACCCTGCGCTCATTCCCTTGGTCCGCGAAGCCTGGAAGCTTGGCGTCATTGCTGTTACGCGCCTGCACGAGACCCGCAAGACGCGCCATAAGGGTCTGACCGAAGGCTAGATATTCCGTTGTGTGCCTGCTAACACCCGAGGAGAGATCGCGCATATCATTGTTCTCTGGAATCTCTGACACCAGCAGGCCAGCCTGGCGGCGTTTCTCATAATCGCTGGTCACACGCCGTAGAGCAGGCTGCCTCCTCTTGACTCTGCCTTTATACTGGACTGAGGAATCTAACGCGACCGGAGAGGAGGAGCGGTCCATGGCGTGGGTTTTCAAGCGTTGGCGGCGCGCTGCGGTGGCTAGCGGTTCAGCTGCTTCAGACGACTACATCTTCGGAGAGAGCGACGCCGAGATCAGCCGACTCAATTTCCAGCACTACATGTTTCGCCTCGCCTTTGGCAGTGACTACTCAGCCCCCATCCAGGCGCCTGGGGATGTGCTCGATGTCGCTTGTGGCACCGGGCGCTGGGCCCGCGAAGTGGCGCGGCGCTTTCCGGCGGCCAATGTTGTTGGCTTCGATCTCAACCGCGACCTCCTGGATGCCTCCCTCGCTGAAGGTGGCGAGTCCATTCCGCAGAACTGCACATTTGTCCACGGCGATGCCTTGCAGCGATTCGACTTCCCCGACGCCGCGTTCGGCTTCGTGATGGCCCGCGCCTGTTCGGCCTTTATCCCTGCGGCACAGTGGTCGACGGTGGTGGGCGAGATGGCGCGCGTCGTCCGACCGGGCGGCTGGATCGAGGTGCGCGACTTCGGTCTGGTGCGCAGCACCAATGCGGCGCTCAATGCGCTGACCGTGCAGTTCGCCAACCTGGCGCAGGCTCGCGGCATACATCCCGGCGCTGGGTCGTTTCTCCAGTCGTATCTCACTACGGTACGCCTACGCGACATACAGGTACGACAAGTCCACCTGCGCAGCGGGGTCCAGCGCGGCACCCGGGCAGGACAGCTTATGCTGGCCGATTATCTGGCCCTCATGGAGCGAGTCACGCCATTAATTGCCCGTGCGGGTCTGTCGAGCGCCGAGCAGTGGCAGCAGCTCCTGGCCCAGGCGCGCACCGAGACAGAGATGTTCCCCGACAAGCAGTATGCCGAGGTGGAGTTGACGGCCGCCTTTGGCCGACGTTGACCGCCTGTCGCAGAACGTCACTGAACGCCTGTTGCGCGCACGCTGAGCGCCTCCATGGATACCAACGCGATTTGGCGGATGCCGTGTAGAGAGCCTCTTCCGTCACTCATCATAAGCGTCGCCCAGGGGCGTGAAAATCGGCGCGGAGCCAGTATGGATACCACCTCCAGCCTCATGCCAACGGGTGAGGATCTCCCTCTCTGAGGGCGAGGCCTGCACTGGCATACTCTCACCATATCCTCAAACGCTCGCACAGAGACTTCGTTCGACGTCAACCGTCATCCGTCTACACGGCGAATGACCGGATTTGGTCCCGGCCAGTGTGATAGCGCTGCTCCCTTGACCTCGCCCCGCCGGAGCGCGTCGAGATATCCGGTCAGACTGAGGGCGTGTCGCTCAACATCGGGATCGAGCGGCCTCCCCTCGATGTAGATCGTCCACTGGTCGGGATCAGGGTGCAGCGTGTCCCAGTGATAGGTGCCTCCGCCACCATCAACACCCCACGAAAGCAATCCGCCCTGCTCAGGATAGGCCAGGACGGCGCCGAATTCAGGGTCAGGGTTGTGTGCACGGAGATGCGCGAGAGCCCAGGACGCCCTGGCAGCGTGGTAGACCAGATTGGCGTGCGGATTTGCGTCGAATGGACTGGTAATGAGCAATTCGTCATCGAATATGCAGGCGCGCCCATCGCCAATCAAGGCTTTGTAGTCGCTCGGGAGCGCTGTGCCAAGCGCCTCCCCAACCTCCGCCCATGACCCCGGCTCGAATAGCCAATCCTCAGGCTCGATGGGCAATACTTCACCAGAGGGCGTCACGAACCAGGGCGTTTTCATGCGAACAACCTTTGCTTACTGCTGCATGCGGCTGTATGCGGCGCCTGCGCGGCACCGATGATGCCGTGCGATAGATCACGTCTGCGCACGCGTCGGCTACGTTATCACGAGCATAACACCACTCGTCACGGCGCCCGCCTTTGTAGGAGCCGACGACGAGCGAATCAGCCCGCTGCTCGATGCCAGAACGTGTGACAAAGCTGTGATACCTCAAGGGAGCGCTGTGACCATGCATTGACGTTCGTATGCCCACTCTCATAGTGACGACGACAAGCGGACTCCAGGCTAGTTATGGACATGTCGATGTGCTGTGAGACAAGGAGGCTACATATGCGCTGGCGGCTAGGTTGCGTGGGCATCTTCGCCGTGCTATTCGCGCTCGTGGGCATATTTCCCGCTACCGCCCCGGTGGGCGCCGCTCCAAGGGTGGTATTCGGACCGCCCGCAATCGTCAAGCATGTCATTCTCAATGAGACCAGCATCGATGGCCCATCGCTCTGGCAACCCAATTCCCGTACCGGGCCGCAGGTTGGCCGTGGGCTTGTTCTGGCGTGGACTGGCACCGATTCGGCCCATCGCCTCAACACGCTGGAGGTGAGTCGTACCCTCACGTTCAGCAACAAGCACATTTATAACGAGACGTCGTCCTTACGGCCCGCCGTGACGACCGTTCCTGACGGCGGCATTGCTCTGGCCTGGGTCGGCACCAATTCCCGCCACTCGCTCAACGTGCTGTGCAATGGCTGCGGCTCAGCGGGGGGAACGCAGAAGTTGACCCTCTGGGATGAGACGAGCTTTACGGCTCCCTCACTCGCCTACAGCGGAAGCAAGCTCTGGCTCGCCTGGACAGGCACCGACGCAAATCACTCACTCAATGTGCTCCCCATCAATTTCCAGACGTTCAAGCCTGGCACGAAGGCCATCCTCCGCCAGTTCAGTAGTGTTGCGCGACCCGCCCTGATGCCCGACCCGAACATCGGGCCGTCCGGTCTGATCATGGCCTGGGCGGCAACCAGCCCGGCTCATCGTATCCGCTTTGCCACCTCGACCGATGGCGTCAGTTGGACACAACCTTCCTCCTCGCCGCTTGCCGAGTGGACAGCGGTCGGGCCAAGCATTCTTGCCCTGAATGTCAACAATTTCCCGCACTACTTCCTCGGCTGGACCGGGACTGATCCCGCGCACTCGATCAATGTGCAATACACCGAGAGCTTTCCCGCCTGGCCGGTAGACAACTCGAAGACAACGTTTGATGAGTGGGCATTGGGTGGGCCTGCCTTGGCCGATAGTCTGGTCGAGCGCCAAATCGTGCTCGGCTGGACGGGAACCGACCCATTGCACCGGCTCAATCTTGCTCTGGTCGGCGTCTAAACCCATCTTCACATGCCTGGGAAGGCTTGTTCGCGCTGTAGAGCCGTCGTGAGCGTGTGTCATGTAACACCATGAACGGGCGGAATCGGGAGACATCTCCTGTCCGCCGTAACGCCCGTTCATGTTCGCCGGGTTCGCGGTGACGGGATCGTGCGTAACCGAGGGTGAGCCGTGAGTGCATTGTGAGCTTTCCAGGCGAAGTTACAGCCATTGATGTAGATGCTGTTCATTCCTCGCGCTAATCGCTGGCAGAAGTGCCCAGCGTGTGTGGGCCAGGTTGCTGGCAAGGGGGTATCATGCGCACATTCGCGGAACTGCTCTCCATGACTGGGAGACGCGTATTGATTACCGGGGCGGCGTCGGGTATTGGCCGGGCGATGTCGCTGCGTTTCGCCGAGGCCGGCGCTGACCTCGATCTGGTGGATATTGATGCGGCTGGGCTGGCCCAGGTGTCAGATGTGGTGGCATGTGGCCCTCGCCAGGTCAGAACATACACGATTGACCTGACGGATGGCACCGCTATTTCAGCCTTGTGGGAGGGGATGGGTGACGACCTGCCCGATACGCTCATCAATAACGCTGGCTCCTATCCGATGCGCGACTATGATGAGGTGGATTGCCGCTTCGTTGAAGAGACGCTTCGGGTGAATCTCGAATCCGCATTGTGGATGGCGCAGCAGTTCATCGCGGCGCGCAAACGCGAGGGTGGCGTCATCATCAATGTCTCATCGGTAGAGGCGCTTGTTCCGGTGCGTGATGACCTAATCCCCTACGGCATCGCCAAGGCAGGGATTCTCGCGCTGACGCGTGGACTGGCGCATGCCTACGGGCGCGAGGGATTTCGCGTCAACGTGCTCGTTCCAGGCGCTATCCGCACGCCAGGCACGAGCCGACTGCGTGGAGCTGCCATGCGGCAGTTGGATGTCGATCTGATCAAGACGGGCATTCAGTTTGGCGCGCGCCTGGCGCTGGGTCGCTGGGGTGAGGCTGATGAGGTTGCGCGAGTGGCGCTTTTCCTCGCCTCTGACCTGGCGAGCTACGTGCATGGCGCGATGATCCCGGTGGATGGCGGCTTCCTCGCGTCGTAGCAGGGAGCTTGCGACGCTCTGGACAAAACAACCGGGATGCGGCGACATTGCCCGCACCCCGGCGCTGTATTTCCCTCGATATGTATCCGGCCTCCGGTAAGAATCGGTATTACCGGAGTGCCAGTGAATGTCGCAGCGCGCTGAGCGCTGGATCGTAGACGAGCGCGCCAGCCGCAATGGCTGCGTTGTGCTGCTCCACACTTATCTGCGCGCAGTAGAGATCGGCGTGGCTCATGTTGGCCCCGCGTAGCTCAACGCCCGTCAGGTCCGCG
The DNA here is from genome assembly GCA_036378295.1 of Ktedonobacterales bacterium. Taxonomy (GTDB): domain Bacteria; phylum Chloroflexota; class Ktedonobacteria; order Ktedonobacterales; family JADMIN01; genus DAHUXT01. The sequence goes on along the minus strand of DASUWS010000317.1, from coordinate 1,527 downwards.
CTCACCAGCAGCGCATAGGTCAGGTCGGCTCCCTGGAGATCGGCGCCGGCCAGATATGCCCGCCGCAGATCGGTTCCCCGGAGTGACGCGCCCTCAAGTGACGCGCCCGCAAGGTCAGCGCCCCAGAGCGAGGCGCCGTTCAATGTAGTCCCGCGCAGATCAGCATTGCGCAGGCGAATGCCCGTCAAGGTAAGGTCTTCAAGCGATGCGCCACGCAGGTCAGCGTTCTCAAAATTACGCTCGCCCGCGAGATAACGGCGCTGAAGTTCAAGTACGTTCATGGAAGGATTGATTACTCCCTGTATCAAACTGGCGAGTGAACACAAAAAGCCCGTCTGACCCTCCACTGGGGCCTGACGGGCAACGTTGTCCACCGAAGATATGTCTTCCGACATCCGGAATGAGATGCCGATGTATATGGCAGGCGTCGGTGCCTCCCGGAATACATATCGCTTCTATTATATGGCGAGCATCATCGGATTTCCAATCGCAATGTGATATATTTTGGCCTCCCGTGTTGCTGCCACGGCCGCCCAACCAGTGCGGGCCTATGAGGCGTTTCCTGGTGCGAGCCCGCGCAGGTCGTCTCATGTACATAATGTGCATTATGTTGATGCACATTGTGCATCTATGCTATGCTACGCATACTAATACTTCACTTGGTGAAGCGCTATGTCACCGACGTCCCATGTACTCGATGGCTTCGTTCGATATCACTGGAGTTGGGGGAGAATCGCGATGGAACACACAGCAGAGGTGAGCATCCCTCATGTTGATGTCCGGCTGCTCAAGTTCTCGCAGGCGTGTACCGTCCTGCTGTCGGCGCTGGCGTTTATCACGCAGCAGCCATGGCTGGTGATCGTAGCAGCCGCCGCGCTTGGGTTGAGCGCCGCGTTCCCTGCCGTGGGGCCATTCCGCTTGCTCTATCGCGGAATTCTGGTGCCGTTGCACCTGCTTACTCCGCGCGTCGTGGAGGATGACCCAGCGCCGCACCGGTTCGCCCAGGCAGTCGGCGCGCTTTTCCTGGCGGCGTCGAGCGTTGTCCTGCTTGGCACATCCGCCGCCGTGCTCGGCTGGGCGCTCGATTTGGTTGTATTCGTGCTCTCAGCGCTCAACTTTACCGTTGGATTCTGCGCGGGCTGCTTCGTCTACTACCATCTCGGGCGGCTCGGCGTCTTGCCACGCGTCCGCTATAGCGGCGGATTTCACTGGCGCGGCGTCTAATTCAGCTCATTCCAGGGGTCTCACTATGAATCCGGAACTCGTACGTACCGGTGTTGTTCTTGGGCTGCTGTTGGCTATCGGCGCGGTCGTGGGGCTGGCTCGCTGGCTGATCGCGCGGAGACAGGCGCGTGTGCTGGCCGAGGCTCCCGCGCTGGACCTGCCGCCACTCGCGCCAGAGCAGGCGGCTTCGGCGCGCATTCTGGTCTTCAGTAGCGACGACTGCGCTCCATGCCACCGCCTGCAGGCGCCCGCGATTCAGAAGGTCGTGGCGGCGCGTGGCCCGCTGGTGGCCGTGACGGAGGT
>DASUWS010000316.1:0-12018 GCA_036378295.1 Ktedonobacterales bacterium | reverse complement strand
GGCGCGCTCAACGCACTGTTTGGCATGCGGCTTGGCGACTATTGCGACGCGCACGGCGAGCGATACATCGCCCCAGATGCTCCACCGCATATTCCCGCGTCGCTCGCGGGCGTCTCTGGCGTGCTGGGACTGGATACGCGTAGCGCTATCCATACCGGCAGCATAGCCCTGCCGCGCAGGCCACAGGTTTCGGGCGTCACGGGCTTTGGTCCGACCGCGCTGGAACGCGCCTACGACCTGGGGCCGTTGCGCCAGATGGGGCTGACAGGCGCGAATCAGATCGTGGCGTTGGCGGAAATCGATCGGTTTCGTCGCTCGGATGTGCAAGCGTACGATAACACGTTTGGGCTGCGCACCGGAGCTCTCACTGTGAAGCCTGTCGCTGGCGGCGCGACATCTTCCAGCCCGGAGCCAGTGCTGGACATCGAGGTCATCCATGCAATCGCGCCCTCCGCCAGCATCGACGTCTACGAGAGTCCATCTGACCTGGGGAGCGTCGCCCAGATGTTCAGCCGGATCGTTCAGGATAACCACGCCCAGGTCATCAGCATCAGCCTGGGGGCCTGTGAGAAAGGCATTGATCCATCGAGCGCGAAGAGCTTCTACACCTCGGTAGACAACTCGTTCCGCCAGGCGATTGCCCAGGGGATGTCGATTCTGGTGGCGTCGGGCGATTCCGGCGCCTATGGCTGCCAGGACAGCAACCTCTCGGTACAGCATCCAGCCTCCAGCCCATATGCCACCGCTGTCGGCGGTACCGCGCTTTTCATCAACAGTGACGGCAACTACAGTCGTGAGGCAGGCTGGGAAGGTCCGCTGGAGACGGCTGGGGGCGGTGGTGGATTGAGCGTCGTGTATCAGCGGCCCTCGTGGCAGGATGGCCCCGGTGTGAATAATCAGTTCTCGAATGGCGCGCGCCAGGTGCCCGATGTGGCGGCTGACGCCGATCCGCTGACCGGCTACAGCGTGTACTATTCGGGCGGCGGCTGCAGCGGCGCTGATTGCTGGCACGTCGTCGGCGGCACCAGCGGGGCGGCCCCGCTCTGGGCGGGTCTCGTGCTGCTGGCGAACCAGCTCTCGCGCAGTCACGGTGGCAAACCGCTCGGCCTGCTCAATCCGCTACTCTATCAGCTCGGCAGTGGCGCGCGGGCGAGCCAGGTCTTTCACGATGTGCATATCGGAGGCAACCTGTACTATCCCGCCACTCCTGGCTGGGATTACAGCACGGGGCTGGGGACGCCGATTGGCGCTCCCCTGGTACAGGCGCTGGCGGGTCAGGGATAGGTTCAGGAACGAGTAGGAGCTAGAACAGCGTCATTTGCTGGGGTGGCTCCTCGTCGCCAGCATTGCCTGCCGCGCCAGAGCGCTTCAGCTTACCCTCGGCGTTCAGGCGGCGAGCTTCGGCGAGTGCGGCAGGTAGCGTATGTGTAAAATCGCTCACGACGGTCTGGCGCAGCTCCTCGCGGTGGAGCGCGGCGGCGGGATTGTACATCGCGAGAACCACCCGACCACCAACCACTTTGACTTTTCCATGAAGCGAGGTGATGGTGCCTTTGGGGAAGAATCGGGCAAGGGCAAAACGGCCCAGCGTGCAGATGAGCAACGGGTCCACCGCCTCGATCTGCCGCGTCAGATAGGGGGCGCAGGCGGCAATTTCCGCAGGCAGCGGGCTGCGTCCTTCGCTCACCCGGTGCTTGACGATGTTCGTCAGGAAGACGTCACTGCGGCGAAGGTGGGCCAGCCCGAGCAGCTCATCCAGAAACGGGCCGGTTGGGCCAGAGAACGGATAGCCGCGCTTGTCATCATATGCGCTCGGCGCTTCGCCGATGAGCATCACTTCGGCATGGGGATTGCCGTTGCCAGGGACGCCACGTGTTGCGTGCTGATAGAGATCGCAGCGGGTGCAGCCTTCTATTTCCCGCGCAATCGTGGCCAGGGCATCGTCCGGTAGCATATTTGCCTGCTCTCTGATAGCTATGCCTGCTCGTGTGATACATAATATCCAGTCAGAATAGCACGCGCCAGACCAGGAGCGGAAATCCGGTCGTGAAGCGGCGCATAGATACGGCAGAGGAGATTGCACGCAACGAGGAGGGGATGAAGTGGCCAGTATCACGCGGTTTTATGCGCTGGTTCTCAGCACGGTGCTTCTGCTCACTGGTATTCCAGGCGTTTTCCCAAGTATACTCTCCTTCGGGCCAATCGTCACGTTCTTTGCGCTCACGCTGGTCCACGCGGTGGCGCATGTTGCAGTGGGGGCGCTCGGCCTGTTGATGGCCGCTCTGGCCAGCGATGATTCTGTGCGCACCTACACCCTTGGCATTGCCCTGCTCTTTGGCGTTCTGGCTGGCGTCGGCATCGCGGGACTCAATCTTGCCCCGGTGCTGTACTTCAATCAGGCAGATAACTGGCTCCATGCCTCTATCTTTGCTCTCTCGCTTGGCGTCTTCATGCTAGGCATTACTGAGGATCGCATCCGGGAGCGGAAACAGCGCATCATCGAAACGCTGCCCGCCAGCAGCAAGGCGGCAACCACCGCGTCTCCCCGAACAAATGGGGCTCCCGTGCTCGAGTCGCGTATGGAGCAGCATATGTCCGCGCCAGGCGGAGACGGCATGCTGGTTGGTGATGTGGTCCCCTGGTATAAACCATCGCTCCCGGTGTCGCAGCCGCATCAGCCGCCACGACCGCTCCCCATGTCGCAGCCGCTGCCATCACAGCCAGAGCCGCGGCTACAAGATCCGTGGGGCTACGGTCCGCAGCCACAGTTCCGGCCGCCAGCCAGCCAGCCAGCAGTCAGTCAGTCGCCAACCAGTCAGCCGGCAGCCAGTCAGCCACGTGATCCGTGGACGCGCGAGCAGCGGCGCATGCCGTACCAGCAGAGTCCTCGCCTGCAGGGCACGTCGTCGCAGGAACAGTCCCAGAGCCAGCCACAGAGCCAACCTTCTCCCGCCCCTTCTCCCTGGGACCCCTGGCCGCGTGAACCAGAACCACAGGACGCGCAATCAGGCTCGCGACAGGGTGATCAGTGGCCGCTCAACGAATGGCCTTTGCACGACTCGTGACCGACACAGTGAGGAACCGAAGTCAGATCCCGTTGACCTGGGACGCTCCTTGTCTGGTGGGGATGAGCGCGCCAGTATTCCCAGTTGCCGGGTTCGACGTTGGAGATGGCGATGGGGCCGGCTGCTGCCTGGGCAGGGGGATGAGTCCCATATGAATCTTGAGGGCCAGGATGCGCTGGGCTGACTTGTCAATGCGCGCGCGTGTGAGCGTCCCATTGCTGATCGCCTGCTTGAGCGCATCTTTGGCATCCTGCACCATCTGGGCATTGTACGGCCCGATGACGATGTCGGCTCCGGCGACGACCGCCAGCACGATTGCCTCCGATACCGTCCAGCGCTGATTGAGCGCGCCCATGTAGAGGCTGTCGGTAATGACGACGCCATCGTAACCCATCTCTTGCCGCAAGACACCATTAACGATCGTCGGAGAGAGCGAACTTGGCAGGTTGGGGTCTACCTCCGGGATCATCTCATGCGAGACCAGGATGGCGTGAACATCGCCGCTCTTGAGGAGCGTGCGGTATGGCGCGAGGTCGGTGTCTTCCCACTGCGCGCGCGTACTATGGAGCACGGGCATGCCGACATGCGGGTCGGTCGCGGTTCCGCCAAGCCCAGGATAGTGCTTGATGCAGCCGGTAACCAGCCCGCTCTGCTGGAGTCCCTGGAGATACGCGTCAGCCATCGCCGCGACGCGGTCAGGCGAGGATCCGAAAGTGCGGCCCTGGAGTTCTGGATTCTTCGTGCCCACATCCACGACGGGCGCCAGATTCAGGTTGAATCCATAGCGGTGCAATAACGTCGCGTCGTATTGTCCCTGTTGTTGCGCCTGCGCGGGTGAGGTCAGCGAAGCGGCGGACGGCAGCGGGCCGACGAGGTTATAGAAGCGGTTGACGGGTCCACCTTCCTGGTCAATGCTCGTGAGCAGCGGCACCGGCGCGATCTTCTGTAGCTGCGAGGTCAGCGACTGGATCTGGCTGCCCGATTGGATGTTGAACGCAAAGAAGAGAATACCGCCCGCGCCCTGGGCGTTGACCATCTGTATGGCATCTGGCGAGAGTCCCTGCCCCGAGACCTGCACCATCATCATCTGCCCTAGCTCCTGATCGAGCGAGAGGCGCGACGTCAGAATCCCGGCGTATTCCTCTGGCGTGAGCGAATGCCCAGGGGTGGCTTTGGGGATCGTCACGTTGCAGAGGGTGCACGTCGCTGTCTGTTGGGTACTCCAGCCGAGGATGGCGCCCCCTGGGGCCATGAAAGTGGCGCTCGCTATGGCTGCTCGCACGCCCAGCAGCACCAGACCCACGATGAGCGCGAGGCGTATCAGGAGCGGATGCGGGCGTTGCGTGGCCGGCGGACGTTGCGAAGGCATCATAGACTCACTATCCGCTGGGCTTTGGAGAGCGCGTAGAGTACGAAGGGGCGCGCCAGCCATCCCAGTGCTCCAAGTACGGCGAAGAGTTCCAATGTGCCCACGGTACTGACGGCGTGTGGCTCGACAGCGAGATAGTATGGACCAATGCGCGACGCTGCTGCGACGGCGAAGAGGCCGAGATCAAGCCATGCGGGCAGTGTGGCGAGAATGACTGCCGCTTGCCATCGGCGCGAGAGCATGCCCGTCAGTGATGGGAGTACGTAGAAGAGTCCCGCGACAATGGGCACCATTGCGGGAGGGATGGGACCATTCGGCATGTGGTAGCTGGCCCAGAAGGTTTGCGGCACCAAAGCGATGAGCAAGAGGACAATCTGGACGGCCAGCACGACGCCGAGGGCGATGAGTCGCGGTTGTGGCGTGCGGCCGAACGCGGCGGGGCTACTGACGTTGGGACGCCTGCCGCTCACGATACGAGCGCGTTGTGACGTCTCCTCACGATCCTCAACAAGCGAGTTTCGAGAATGCAAAGAAATCACCCACCCCTCTGGAAATACGCGGTGTGCGTCGGGAGGCGCCCAACTGATGCGCGACTCGCGGCGAGTCTGATACAGATGTGCGGGGAATCGCGATGGCTATGGCTCTAACTTCTCACATGTATAGACGTGGAAAGTGCGCTGAACGTGCTACAGGGAACGATAATCGACAGGTTGCGCGCTTGCGGAACCGCGATTCTGATCCTTCCGCCAGACGCGCATGACGCCCGGAGTTGCTAACATGCCGTCCTGTGCACTATCTATTGATCCCCATTGTGTGTCAGGCAACCCGTATATGCAATCTACTACGTCACACTACGCTATCACAAGCCCATCGTTTGGTTTGAGATCAAGCTGAGATCAAGTGATGGAGAAGAATCGTCCGCAGTAGCGCTGGGCTGGTTTCCCTTCGGCCCTCAGCATTATTGCCGACATGCCTGCGAAAACCGGATGGAATTGGCTTGCTGGGCGGCGCGAAACTGCTACCGTGGCCAATGGCATACGTAGTGCAGGTGGGGAACGCTCATTGCGTCACTGTTCCCCATGGCTGAGAGAAGCTGTGAGCGGACACGGAGTGAGCACGTGCCCTCGGCAACCACCGATGGTATGAGACTGTCGCGCAGCGCGGCATGATGAATGGGTTGTACTAGATGCTCGAAGTGCTGGGGATTATTGGGGGAATCGTTCTCGTGGATCTGGTGCTCAGTGGCGACAATGCCCTGGTCATCGGAGCCGCTGCCGCGAGCCTGCCGCGACGGCAGCGGTACGCTGCTATTCTGGCGGGGGGCATAGGCGCCATTGTACTGCGCATTCTCTTCACGCTGGTAGCTGCTCTGCTGTTGCAGCTTCCACTGCTTCAGGCAATCGGCGGCCTTCTGCTGATTGGGATTGCCATCAAGCTGCTGCTGGACCGAGAGCGTGAGCTTCGGGCGGAGAAGAAGGGGGAGGCCGTAGCCGAGGCCGGAGCAGACGGGACAGAGGGGACTGGCGCCCAGCGTGGCTTCGTGAGCGCGCTGCTGACGATCATCGTGGCTGATGTCACGATGAGCCTGGACAACGTGCTGGCCGTGGCGGCGCTGGCCTCGGAGCATATCCCACTCTTGATCGCCGGGCTGCTCTTGAGCATCCTGCTCCTACTGGTGGGCAGCGCACTGGTCGCGGAGCTGATCAACCGGCTGCCGTGGCTGCTGGATGTTGCGGCGCTGGTCCTTGGCTGGACGGCGTCGAATATGCTGCTGCATGATCGTCGTCTGGGGCCGATCCTTGAGCAACAACCGTGGACGGCGATTGTCATTCCGGTGGTCATTCTGGGCATCATCCTCGCTGTGGACGTCGTGTTTCGCCTGCGCCGAAAACCCGCCCCACAGCGCGAGACACCCGCTCCGCATGACTAGAGAGCCAGAAACACCGCTCGCGTGGCCCACCGGGATTGTCCCAGGATGGCTTGTCCCGGTGGGAGTAACCACGCGGCCAGCATGATCGCGATACAGCAATGATACAGACTCTGATCAACCTCCTGCGCGACCTGTACCAACAGTACGGCTATCTGATCGTGTTTCTGGGCGCGCTTGGCGAAAATACCGCCGTACTCGGGCTGGTGATGCCGGGCGGCACACTGGCGCTGCTCGGCGCATTCTATGCGCGGCTGGGCATGCTCAATCTGGCCTGGGTGATCTTCTTTGCCTGGATCGGGACCGTACTCGGCTATCATATCGATTATCTATTCGGTCGCTTCGCGCTGAGCAAGCTCATGGCCCGCTGGGGAGGCTCTCCGCTCGGGCAGCGCCTGCGGCTGGCGGCACGGCTGCGGCTGGCGCGGCGCATGCTGGCCCGGTATGGAGGCCGGGCGATCCTGGTGTCGCACGTCGTCGGCCATATTCGTTCGTTCGTGGCGCTGAGTGCCGGAGCGACACACATGCCGTATCGCCGCTTTCTCGCCTTCGAGCTGGTGGCCGCGCTCGTCTGGAACATCATCTTCGGCCTTCTTGGGTACCTTGCCGGAGCCGAGTATGACCGCATCATACAGGTCGTTGAGCGGGCAGGCTGGATCATCGCGAGTGTGGTCATCCTCGCGGTTCTCGTGTGGAAGGTGGTGATTCCCTGGCTGCGTAGGCGACAGCGTGCCCGGAGCCATCGCCGCGCCGCCACGGGAGCCGCGAGCAAACCAGCGGATTGAGGCGATACCGCTTCAACTGGACGGCAACTGCGCGCTCAACACATGCTTCTGTACCTTGCCCAGCGCGTTACGGGGGAGAGATGCGGCGAAGATCACACGCCGGGGCTTCTTGTAGCTGGCCAGGCGTTCGCGGCAATAGGCGATGATGTCCTCAGCGAGCGGCGTTGTCCCTGCTTTCGGCACGATGACCGCGACGACCTGCTCTCCCAGATCGTTGTCCGCCGCGCCCAGCACAGCCACCTCCGCGACCTCCGGATGTGTCGCCAGCACATCCTCGACCTCACGTGGGTAGACGTTATAGCCGCCGCTGATGATCAGCTCACGCGCTCGCCCGGTGATGGTGAAGTAGCCGTCGTCACTAACCCAGCCGAGATCGCCTGTCTTGAACCAGCCATCCGGGCTGAATGCCTCAGCCGTGGCGTCGGGACGGTTCACGTAGCCCGCGAAGACATGCGGCCCGCGCACCTCGATCTCGCCCACGACCCCGGGCGGCAGCACCTCGCGACTGGCCGCGTCCACGATGCGCGCCTCCTGGCCGGGGAACGGGCCGCCGACGGTTCCCGGGCGGCGCTCACCGGCGTACGGGTTGGTGAGATTCATGCCTGTTTCGGTCATGCCGTAGCGTTCGAGGATGCGTTGGCCAAAGATGCGCTCGAACTCCGCGAACAGATGCGGGCTGAGTGGCGCCGAGCCTGAGACGAACAGCCGGGGCAGGTGGCGCGGGCGTTCTCGTTGCTGCGCCTCGGCCACGAGTCGCCCATACATCGTCGGCACACCAAAGAACAGGCTGACCGCCGGGTCGTCATCGAGGGTCGCTAACACATCGCCCGCGTCGAACCTGCGCCGCAGTACGGCGCTCCCACCCATAAAGAGCGTGCCGTGCAGACCGACCATCAAGCCGTGCGTGTGGAAGAGTGGCAGAGTGAGCAGCAGCTGATCATCGGGCGTCCAGTGCCAGGCGGTCGTGATAGCGGTGATGTTCGCGATGAGGTTGCGGTGCAGCAGCAGCGCTCCTTTCGAGCGCCCTGTCGTGCCAGAGGTGTAGCCGATGACGGCAGGATCGTCTCCGCCCGGCATAGTCGGGGAAGTCAGGGGTGTCACCGATGACCCTAGACCACTGACGCTCTCGCCGCGCCGCAAGAACGCTTCGTAGGCGACGCATTGCGGGTCTGGTTGGTCCGGTTGGCCTGGTTGGCCTGGTTGGTCTGGCCGCGCGTCTGCCTCCGGGTCGCGGACGATGATTCGCAGGTGAAGCGCGGGCAGCGAGAGCAGGCTCAACGCTGCCGAACCGCGAGCTGAGGTGACACAGAAGCGCACCGCGGCGTCCGTCAGGATGTGGCTCAGCTCGACCTGCCGATACTGCGTGTTGATGAGCGTCACCACGCCGCCCACAAGGTGGGTGCCCAGATAGGCGATGGCAAACGCGGGCCTGTTTTCCAGGAACAGGCCGACGCGATCTCCTCGCTCCAGGCCCGAAGCGAGCAGTGCCCGCGCGAATCGCTCGATATCGGTGTAGAGCTGGCCGTAGCTGATGCGCTCACCCTCGAAGATGATTGCCGTGCGCTCAGGTTGCCGCGCCGCTTGTATGGCGACGGTCTCGACGATTGAGTCTGGCATGAGGCGCTGTCCCCTCTATCTCTGCTCTCTATCACTCTATCAGGCGGGTACGGCGTGTACTCAAGCATGAGACATATGACACCGTTCCCATGCGATCTGCGATCACGACACGCTATCCCTGCTTCCGTGACATTCTAGCGCACCTGGCAAACCTGCGAGGGCCACCATATCGTAACCAATCAGCAAAACGACCAACGACGCCTCGATAGCATTGCGTATTACACAATTTTAGTGCATACTAGCTACCAATCTTGAGGGCGTCTGGCGTGATTGCTGAGGCGCTGGAGAACAGCACGCGCACAGAGGTTGGCGCGAACATTGCAGATGCTGCGACCTGGCTCATTATTTGTACTGTTGGCCTTACCGTGATTCCCGGCTCTTTATCGTGATCGCGAGCACGTGCGGATAAACCGCATGCCCATTGCGATATGTCTGCGACATATCCATACAGTGGCACAATTGCCATGCACGAACGAAAGGAGGCGAGCCCAGACGAACGATAGCGCGTGACCTTGTGAGGTGAGGTGAGCGCTGGTGCTCGTCTCGTCAACAGGTGCGCCCCAATCAGCTTGGATCAGTGATGTGTCTCTCGGCGCTCGTGGATGAGCGTCAGTTCACGCAGGAGGATCCAATGGCTTCATCAGACTCTGCTGGTACTGCCAGAGAACTACCCAGGGGAATGGGGGCCGTGATTGCGGCCTCGACAACAGGTACCGCGATTGAATGGTACGATTTCTTCCTCTATGGCACCATGGCGACGCTGGTCTTCCCGAAACTCTTCTTCCCCGAGACGGACCCCCTTGTCGGCACGCTGCTCTCATTCTTCACCTTCCTGGTCGGCTTCGTTGCACGTCCGATAGGTGGGGCACTGTTTGGCCACCTGGGCGACCGCATTGGCCGCAAGTCTACGCTGGTCGCTACCCTGCTACTGATGGGCATCTCGACGTTGCTCGTCGGGTTCATGCCGGGCTATGCTGCAATCGGAGTTCTCGCGCCGATTATCCTCTCGGTCTTGCGCTTCCTCCAGGGGCTTGGCGTTGGCGGCGAATGGGGCGGCTCGGTGCTGCTGGCGATGGAATACGGCCACAGGAGGAATCGTGGCTTCTGGGCGGCCTGGCCACAGATGGGCGTGCCCATCGGCCTGATTCTCTCCACGCTCATCGTGAGTATTTTCAGCGCTCAGGCCAACTTCATCAGCTTTGGCTGGCGTATTCCGTTCTTTATCAGCGCATTGCTGATTGTCATTGGCCTCTGGATTCGCCTGCGTATCTTCGAGACGCCGCTGTTCGCACAGGTGAAGGCGTCTGGCCGCGAAGCCGCTGCTCCAGTGGCAGAGGCCCTCAAGCGCAGTTGGCCGGAGATCATTTTGAGCGCGGGCGCCCGGTTTGTCGAGCAGGCGCCATTCTACCTCTTCACCACATTTGTCATCACGTACGCGCTCACACTTGACATACCCAAGGCAACTGTGCTCAATGGCATCACCATCGGCGCTATCGTCGAGTTGTTTACGATTCCGCTGTTTGGGTATCTGTCCGACCGCGTCGGGCGGCGTATGTGGTATCTCATTGGCTGCGCGATCATGGCCGCCTTTGCCTTCCCGTACTTCTCGTTGATGAATACGACGAATGCGGGAATGGTCATCCTGGCGATTGTCCTCTCGCTGGCGCTGTGCCATGCTTGGGTCTATGGCCCGCAGGCGGCGCTCATCGCCGAGCGCTTTGGCACGCGCTCCCGTTATAGCGGTGCGTCGCTCGGCTACCAGCTTGCGGCGCCATTCGCCGGTGGGTTGGCACCGATCATCGCGCTGTTGCTGCTCAGCGGTAAGACGAATCTGGGCGCGATGGGGCTCAAGGGGGTCGTGCTCAACATCGGCCAGGGCTCCTGGCAGGCGGTCGCCGTGTATATCATCGTGTTGGCGGTCATCTCGTTCGTCTCGGTTCTGGGCCTCAAAGAACTCTCGAAGGCCGACATCTCTGGCATCGAAGAGGTTGTGCCCGAGCCTGCCGTAGCGATGGACTAGCGGCGGAGAGGCGCCGATACCGGTACTGATCACGTAGTGATAGTGTCATGCAGAGTGGCCATTCCGCCTTGCTTCGAGGTGGGATGGCCTCTTTCGTCAACTACCCCCAGCTCCCGAAGGTACATTGGCCGGAGAGTGCCGTGGATGGGAGGAGATGATGGCAGCGCGAGATCTCGCACGGGTGAAGGTGCTCGCCTTCGACGTATTTGGAACGGTCGTCGATTATCGCGGGACGATTATCGCGGAGGGCGAGGCGCTGAATCGGGCCAGGGGCCTCGCGGTGGACTGGGCCGCCTTTGCCGACGCCTGGCGCGGACAGTATCGTCCCAATATGGACCGTGTAGCGCGTGGTGAGCTTCCCTGGATGAATCTGGATGCGCTGCACCGTCTCGCGCTGGATGACCTGCTGCCGCGGTTTGGCGTGACCACGCTGAACGAGGAGGAGAAGCAGCATCTCAATCGCGTCTGGCATCGTCTGCGTCCGTGGCCAGATGTCGTAGCCGGCCTGACCCGGCTGCGGGCGAAATACATCCTTACCACGCTCTCGAATGGCAACGTGGCGCTGCTGGTTGATATGGCGCGACATGCCGGTTTGCCCTGGGATTGTATCCTCTCGGCGGAATTGACCCGGACCTACAAGCCAGACCCACGCGCCTATCAAATGACCTATCAACTGCTGGATACACTTCCGAATGAAGTGATACTGGTCGCGGCGCATCCCGACGATTTGCGCGCGGCTGGCGGGGAGGGATTGCTTACCTGCTTCGTTCCGCGTCCGCTCGAAGGTGGCCCGAATGCGACGCCCGCAACGATTGCTGCGCCAGACGTTGATCTGGTCGCGTCGGACTTCGAAGAACTTGCACGGCTGCTTGGTGCGTAGCGCGATATGATAGGGTTGGCTGGCGGCAGAGACGCCGATTGAGCGACACTGTCAGCACAGGAGAACGTGCCGTGGGCAGCCCGGACGTCTTCGGCTGAATCAGGAGGAGGCATGCGATGGCGCGGCAGCGTATCGCGGTGATTGCGGGCGATGGGATCGGTGTGGAGGTCATTGGCGCGGGCAGGCGAACGCTCGATGCGCTCCAGCAGCTCGGCTCCGCCCTGGACTTCGAATATGTCGAGTTCCCATGGGGCAGCGCTTACTATCTGGAGCACGGCAGCATGATGCCGCCGGATGGTATCGAGCAGCTAGCTTCGTTCGACGCCATCTACTTCGGTGCGGTTGGCTGGCCGAC
>DASUWS010000315.1:0-12905 GCA_036378295.1 Ktedonobacterales bacterium | reverse complement strand
GCTGGCGCTACGCCTGCACGCGGTGGAGCAGGTCAATAGCCCGCAAAACTGCCTCGCGCGATTCTTGCGGCGTGGATTCTCCGAGCGCGTCGGCCACCTGGCACTTCAAGACCTCGGTGGCCACTCGGTCCATGGCAGCGCGGGCAGCGAGAATCTGCGTTACCACCTGTTCGCAGGACTTCCCCTCCGCAAGCATATTGATAATGCCCCGAATCTGTCCCTCGATTCGTCGCAAGCGCAGCTGCATGTCATTTTCGGTCTTTTCCGGTAGCGTCGCCATGTCCACTTCACCCTGTGTATCTGTGCGAACCCTTTATGCGCGCGCGCTGACACTATCAAGATGGCGCTTGAGCACCTCACCCGGCACCAGGCCGACCACCCGGTCAACTTCCTTGCCGCCGCTGAAGATGATCATCGTAGGAATGCCCTGAATCCCGAGGCGGAAGGCTGTTCCCTGATTGTCGTCGGTGTTCAGCTTGGCAAACGTGATCTTTCCGGCATACTCATTGGCCAGCTTCTCGTAGGTGGGAGCCATGCGCAGACAGGGCGTGCACCAGGGCGCCCAAAAGTCCACGATGACGGGCTTATCTGACTGAAGTACCTTCTCGCCAAACGACTGGTCGGTCACTTCGAGTAAATTCTCTGACATGGAAGGAATCCTCCTGGGCAAGATCGCCCACTGTCTCGTGCTTAGTACCCTACGGGGGTATCGTATACATGCTATCACGCTGCCGGGATTCCGTCAAGGATGCGCCGCGCTGGTGCTTCGTCCGTGGGTGATGCTATCATGGATAGCATAAGACCGGACGCAGTACATCGCTTTCAGTACATTTCGGAGCACATACTATGCCACTCAGCGACGGCACCATCTATCTGGATCACGCGGCGACCACTCCGGTCGATCCGGAGATTCTCACCGGTATGCTTCCCTATTTCACCGAGCACTTTGGCAATCCCAGCAGTATCTATCGACTGGGCCGCCAAAGCCTGGATGCGTTGGAAACCGCCCATGAAACCGTCGCGCGCGTGCTGGGGTGTCGTCCGATAGAGGTGGTCTTTACGGGCGGCGGCTCGGAGGCCGATAATCTGGCGATCAAGGGGGTGGCCTTTGCCAGGCGCCGCCGCGGCAACCATATCATCACCTCCGCCATCGAGCATCACGCGGTGCTGCATACCTGCCAGCAGTTGGAGCGTGAGGGCTATCGCGTCACGTATTTGCCTGTAGACGAGAACGGGCTGGTGAATCCCGCCGATGTCGCGGCAGCCGTGACCGACGAAACCGCCCTTGTAACGCTCATGTATGCCAACAACGAAGTGGGGACCATCCAGCCGATTGCCGAGATTGGACGTATCTGCCGCGAGCGGCGCGTGCCGTTTCATACGGACGGCGTGCAGGCAGGCGGACTGCTGGACCTCGACGTGAATGCGCTTGGCGTTGATCTACTGACCCTGTCGGCGCATAAGTTCTACGGCCCCAAGGGTGTCGGCATCCTCTATGTGCGCCAGGGTACGCGCATTCAGCCGCAGGTGCTTGGTGGGTCGCAGGAGCGCAACCGTCGCGCTGGTACAGAGAACGTGCCGGGAGCTGTGGGTGCCGCGCTCGCGCTCGACAAGGCGCAGGCGATCCGACGGGAAGAATCAGCCCGGCTGGCAGCACTGCGCGACCGGCTCATCAACGCCATCCTGCGCATTCCAGATACGCGCTTAACCGGACACCCTGAGCAGCGTCTCCCCAACAATGCCAGCTTTGCGTTTGCGGGTGTCGAGGGCGAATCGCTGCTGCTCAATCTCGATCTGATCGGCGTCGCGGCTTCCAGTGGCAGCGCCTGTACGACAGGCAGCGTCGAGCCATCGCATGTGTTGACGGCGATGGGTATCTCAGAGAGCGGCGCGCGCGGCCACCTGCGGCTGACGCTCGGCCACAGCAACACCGATGCCGACATAGAATTCGTGCTGGAGCATCTGCCTGCCATCGTCGAGCGGTTGCGGGCGCTCTCCACTCGTCCCGTTTCGTAGAGTCAGCGATCACGTACATCACACGTTGCGCCGCACGCGGCCTCTCGGGCAGCCTTACTCGCAAGGGGCGCGGTGTTGTCGCATGTATTGCCCCATATGGCAACAACGTCATGAATACGTGCAGTGTATGGTATCAGAGTTGCGGATACTCTCGGTATGGGTTGCTACCTGAGCGACCTAACAGGCGTATGTATTCCTGAGAAGGCCGGACGCTCCCACTATGCGCCAGATCTGCGTGCGACAGACACGCAACAGAAAGGAAGCGACGATGAGCTACGAGCAGCCACCCGGTGAATATGGCCAGCAGCAGGAACCATCACAGCAACCGCAACAGGAACCACCGCCACCACAGGAACCCTACGCGCCACCACCTCCGCCAATGCCGGCTCAACAGCCGTATGCGCCTCCACCAATGCAACCTCAGCAGCCGTATGCCCCGCCGATGCAGGCCCAACAGGCGGGCGTCCCTGCTCAGGGTTACGACTGGACGGTCACGCTCATTCTCTCTATTCTCGTTGGAGAGTTTGGCGTGGACCGCTTCTATACCGGGAGTATCATGCTCGGTATCCTCAAGTTGATCACATTCGGCGGCTGTGGCATCTGGTGGCTGATCGATATCATCTTGATCGTCACCGGCTCGTTCAAAGATGCCTATGGTCGCCCGCTCGTGCGCAAGATCTGACCTGAAATTGAATGCTTGCTTCACAATGGGGGGAAGTCGGGATGCGCTTTCCTGCTTCCCCTCGTCCTCTGGGGGCTAGGTCCTCTATCGCCTCTCCATCCCTCTCCATCGCATGAGATGCTTGCTTCACACATCCTATCGATTGTGCTGCGCTGCTGCAGGGTAGACAGATGCATGTACAATGGAAACCGTATGTGCGCCTGATTGGCTCAGACGCACAACGTGTAGATCGTACACCAGTAAATACGCGGTTTCCGCGGAACATCAGGAGAACGTATCGATGAGCTACGATCAGCCACAAGGTAACTATAGTCAGCAGCCCTATGCGCCCCCGCCAATGCAGGGTCAGGTGAGTGGTGCCGCGCAGGGCTATGACTGGACCACAACACTCCTCCTGGCTATCTTTCTTGGATCCCTGGGCGTGGACCGCTTCTACACTGGGAGTATGATGCTGGGTATTCTCAAGTTGATAACCATCGGTGGATGTGGTATCTGGACAATTATTGATGTCATTCTGGTTGCCATGGGCACATACAAGGATGGCCAGGGCCGCCTGCTCGTACGCAAAGCATGAACCGGGATACACGCATCGCATTGGGGAAGATAGGATGCTACATCCTGCTTCCCCTCATCTTCTGGTTGATTCCTACGGCACGGATCGAGGCTGGACCAACGTTCTGCCTCGTCCGCCGCATATTTGGCGTGCCGTGCCCCGGCTGTGGCATGACACGCGCGCTGTCGTGCGCCTTGCATGGCCACCCTCGTCGTGCCGTTGCTTATAACAGCCGTATCGTCATCGTGCTGCCGTTGCTGTTCCTGGCCTGGGCGCGCGGGCTCCGCCGGGAATGGCGGCAACTCCAGGCCGCCCGCATCCCTCCCATTACTTCTACGCGTTGACGCCGAATGCCGCTCCATCGAGCGGCCCATAAGTCGTCAGCACCTGATGCTCCGTGACGGGGAAGCGGTCCAGCACGCGCCGCACATCCGCCAGCGTGACCGCCTCGATCTCGGCAATCTCATCCTGAATCGAGCGCACCTCTTCCTTCGCGGCCCAGGTATAGGCAAGATCCTGCATGCGGCTGAACGCCGAGTCGCCATCCAGCACCGTGCGGCTGACAAGCTTGTCTTTGGCCCGCCGCAGCTCATCCTCATAAATGCCATCGGCCTGCAGGCTCTTCAGCTCAGCGCGCAGCAACTCCAGCACGCCCGGAGCATGGTCGGGAGTCGTGCTGATAAATCCGACGCACATCCCCGTCGCATCCATTGGCGAGAGCGAGGCGACCGCAGTCTCGGCCAGCCCCTTCTGATAGATGTTCCAGAACAGACGCGAGCCAGTGCCATCCCCCAGCACCATCATGGCCAGATAGGCGGCGTAGAGGTCGTCATCCTGAACGCTGACACTCGGCCATGCCAGCAGCACGATCTGTTGCTTCTGCTGCGGCCTGACGATGATCGTCGAGGCAGGTTGCGGAGTGAAGGGCGTTGCCGCGCGGCCCATCTCGCCCGATTGCCACGCCCCGCTTTTCTCGGCGGCCAGTGCGCGCAGCTGCTCCCACTCGAAATTGCCCGCGACCGCCAGGATGAGATTATTCGCGGCATAACGGCGGGCGTGGTAGCTGCGCATCTGCTCGACCTGAAGGTTGCTGATGCTCTCGCGCGTGCCCAGCACGTCATGGCCAAGCGAGTTGCCCGCGAAGTAGCTCTGCATCAACCGGCGATAGGCTTGCCCCGTCGGCACATCTTCCGAGCGCGCGATCTCTTCCAGAATGACGTTGCGCTCGATAGTGAAGTCAGCCTCATCCAGACGAGGACGCATCATATCGCTGAGCAGGTCAATGGCGTCGGGCAGATACTCGCGCAGCACGCGAGCGTAAAAGACCGTTTGCTCCAGCGAGGTAAAGGCGTTGAACTCCGCGCCCATGCGATTGAAGTCGAGCGTGATCTGCTCCGTATCGCGACGCGCGGTTCCCTTGAAGACCATATGCTCCAGGAAGTGTGAGACGCCGTAGA
Organism: Ktedonobacterales bacterium; assembly: GCA_036378295.1. Classification (GTDB taxonomy): domain Bacteria; phylum Chloroflexota; class Ktedonobacteria; order Ktedonobacterales; family JADMIN01; genus DAHUXT01. The sequence goes on along the minus strand of DASUWS010000315.1, from coordinate 8,197 downwards.
TCGCGGGATCATGCTCGTCGCGCGCCCCTGTGCGGGCAAAGAAGCAGACCGAGACCGATTCCAGATCAGGCATGCGTTGTCCAAGGATTTGCAGGCCGTTCTCCAGGCGATCCACGTAGAATTGCTGCTCTGAGCGCTCGCTCTGCTGTGGCTGTGAAGGTATCGTCATTGGCCGACTCTTTCCTGTTCTGAAGAAATCCAAAGACGCCCGGCGTGAGGCCTGACTGGCTGCAGCGTCGCGGGCACGAAGTGAGAAGCGCTTCGCGGGAAGAGATCCTCTGCGTTACTATACAACTCTCGGGCGTACTGGTCGCAGGTGGTTGTACCACACAAACCACACAAGGGCATTCCCTGTATGCAAGCACCACGCCACCTGGCGTGCATGGCGCCCGTATCAAGACGCGAGGACGCGAGATCATGGCCTATGGAGTTGACCGAGGAAACGGTTGTGTTACCCTACAAGCAATGAGGCATCGCTGCGAGTGAACTGGATGCGAGCGTTCCGCCGGCTATCGCCGGTATCGTGCTGGCGCGCGGCGGGCGCGATTGCCAGGCGCGCAGGATGCCGGGCGGGTCTTTGATCCGGCGGCGTTTCCGCGTGAGCTGGTATGTGATGATGCATCACAGCATACGTGCGCATGAGACGCTGGCCCGGATCACTAACTAGATGCTGAGAAATCAGGGAAGGCAGGGACGACATGCGCGTAGTGCGCCAGATTCTCGTTGGACTTGGACTTATCGTGCTTGGCGTTGGCGGCGTTGTGATCATCCAGGGTATTGTTGCCATGATGCAGCCGGGAGCCAGCCAATCCGCGCCGCTCGAATCCGCCGCCATCATTGTTCTGGGCGCACTACTGCTCGTCGGTGGCATCTTCCTGCTGGTGAAGGGTATACGCAAGCGGGCTACTGTAGCGGCCTGACGGCGATGCAGGGAATCTCAGGGACCTCACAGGTGCGAAGCGCCCGACACCGCTGATGCACGTGGCCAGCACCCCAGGTGTTGGCCTTGCCCCTCCTACGCAAGATAGGGATTCGTGTTATACAGTGCGCATATCGCTGTAACCATCAGCGCGCAACGCCTGTTCTCTCCGTATGTGAGACGCGTTCACGAGAGGACGACTACTGTGCCCGAAGAAGAACTGGTGCTGGCGCTGGCCGCCAATCCAGGGCAGGCGTTTGACTCGTTGGTGCTGCTATGGCAACAGCGTGTCTACGGCTTCGCGCTGCGATTGACCGCCAACCCCCAGGATGCCGAGGAAATTGCTCAAGATACGTTTGTGCGCGCGTGGCGCGCGCTCAGCCAATGGCCGCCAGAACGTATTCGCGCGATGCGAATGAAGGCATGGCTCTATCAGATCGCCCTGAATGTCTTTCGCAACAGGATAGCTCGTCGCTCATTGACCGTGGTACCGCTGGAGTCACCAGATGGCAGGCCCGTGATCGAGCCGTCCGATGACTGGCGTGAGCGGCCCGACGTTGCCGCAGAGTCAGCCGAACTGGGACGCCAGGTGGCTGCTTCGCTCGTCGCACTGCCTGCGCACATGCGCGTCGCGGTGGTGCTGCGCTACGTGGAGGGCTTCACCTACCGCGAGATTGCTGAATTGCTGGAGCAACCCGAAGGCACCGTCAAAGCGCATGTACACCGTGGAACACGGCAGTTACGCAATGCGTTGCAGAGGGAACGAGTTGGGGTATGAATATGAACAGAGATCAACCATCGAAGCGAATGCTGGTACGCGCGCTGCATGACCTGCGCGCCGTAGAGCCGCCCGCGTCTTTGCTTCCATCGGTCTTGCGGGCAACCGGGCTGGCAGATAGCTACCTGTCGCTTGAGACGCCCGTCGGAACCGTGTTTGTTGCCTGGAACACCCAGGGCATTACGGCGGTGTTGCGGCGCGATGACGCCACGACATTCACAGAGGACTTTGCGCGCCAGTTTCAGCGGCGTGCGGTCGCTGCCGATGCGAAGACTGCCAGTATGCTCCGCCCCGCGCTGGAAGCCGCTATCCGTGGCGAACGCAAGCCACCGCTGGCCTTCGATCTGCGCAATCTCTCGGAGTTCGAGCAGGCCGTGCTGCGCAAGGCGCTTGAGATTCCGCGTGGGCAGGTGCGCCCTTATGGCTGGATCGCCCGCGAAATAGGCCGCCCTCGTGCCGTGCGTGCCGTCGGCAGCGCGCTCAAGCACAATCCCATTCCACTGTTTATTCCCTGCCACCGTGTCGTCTTGAGCGATGGCCAGTTGGGCCAGTACGCCATGGGTGGCACTGACATCAAACGCGCGCTGCTTCAAGTGGAGGGTGCCGAGCCAGAGCTACTGGAAACGCTGGCTCGGGAGCACGTGCAGTACCTTGGCAGCGATACGACCAACATTTTCTGCTTCCCCACCTGCCGCCACGTGCGACGCGTAACCCCAGAACACCGCGTGAGCTTCAACTCGGTGCGCGAGGCGGTTGCCCGGGGCTATCGCCCCTGCAAGGTCTGTCGCCCTGCCTAGCCGTGCTGTGCAACCACAGGGATGAGCTTCTCGCGAGGCCAGCGCCCGGCTAAGGCTCTACCACGGCCTTGAAGACCAGCACCATACTCTGGGTCGGCATATCAACCTGATAGGCATAGCACCCCGAGGTGCGGATGCGTGTGACCGATAGCCACTGGGCGACGGGCGAGCCATGGTCTGGGGCACTGGAGATCAGCAGGCGCGACAGGGTTCTCCCGGCGAGAATATCGTCATTGAACTGTGGCTGTTCGCTGCCGCCGTCGAACAAGAGAACACCCGGGCCATCCAGCTGCGCGCCACGGATCAGCACAGGTTCTTCACGGGGCAGTCGCACGTACCATGTCACCAGCACACCGCCGTACGTTGCGGCGAGTCGTGCAAATTCACCATGCTCCGCATGCTGAACGCCATTCGCATCCATATTCTGGGGTGCGGCGAAGATGGTCGAGTTCCCGATACCCCTGGTCGTGCGGAACTGTATGGCCTGCTGGCTCACCGGAGTGACAGGGCATGAGGCGCCGTGGGCCAGTGTGGGAAGGTGCAGTGGTCGCTGGCGCAGATCAAACCAGCTATATCCGGCTGCGTGCCCTTGGAGTATATCCGCTGAGCGCGATGGAGTCGTCCGGGATGAGCCAGTCGAAATAAGCGCTGACAGATCGAGGATATTGAAAAGCACAAGGCACACAAGCGCCATAAGAATCGCAACGCTGCTATACCGACGCCGTTGCTCGCTGGGGGGAGATACCGTATCCGGCTGGCGAGCGTGCCAGAACCGCAACACCGGATGCACGGGTGCTCCTGGCATTTGGCTGAACTCGATCTCAAAGCTGTCTTCTAGCTCGTCCTGATCGAAGGACGCCATGAATCCCCCCGAATCTCCATAGAGGCCCATGCGCGGCCGCCAGGACGCTTATCGCGGCGGGTCAACGCGACAACGCCAGTGTATGACATCCTGCCCAGTCGTGCCAGACAGTACTCTCCAGAGAAATACGGCGGGAAGAGACACGCAGGGACACTGGCAGGAGAACCGCTGATAACTCAACAGTAGGTCATATGTTCGGGAAAGCCCAGCAATTCGTTAGTTAGTTGACATAATCAATGGTACTTTATTCTTTCTATGGTAGCCACAAAGTCACGGTTCACGGCGCCGTTGGACGCTGTGATGGCAATTCTCGTACATTCTCTCCGTGCTTCACCAAAGGAAGCAATCGGCACCTTTCGGCGGTTCGAGCGACCGGGAGCGCGGCCTACGTGGCCCGCACACCGGCTAAGTACGGGGATGCGGTTGGAAACGCTTCCCCGAGGAGGGTACAGGACGCGGTATCGCAGCCGCGGTGGCTCTGCAGGGGGTGCAGAGCCGATACAAGGGAGGTTTTCTGTGTTGGATTCACTCTTGACTTCGGTGGCGCGTGCCTCGCGATTGGTGCGCACATGGCGTGGCGCGCTGCTCCTTACCGGGGCGCTCGGACTTGCCGCTGTTTCGATGCAGACAGTTCCGGCGGCGCATGCCTCTACTGGACTGCACTACCAGCGAGGCTACTACCTCGACAACGGCTGGTACTGTTACGGCTGGTCAACTGGTGCATACCACTGCACGTCCCACTGGCATCGCGCCTCAAACGGCGCCATCATCTCCGACAATGCCAGCTGGGTGCCAAATGGCCTCTCAAGTTCCACCACGAGCACCAGTAGCACCAGCAGCACAACCACTCATGCCACCAGTACCAGCACCACCACGAGCAGCACCAGCAGCGGTGGACAGGTGCTTCCCGCGCCAAGCGGCATTGGTCCGTGGGTGCCGCCAGCGGGGTATTATGCCTACTCCATGTCTTCACACGGATGGTATCCGAGCTACTTCGGCTGGTGTACGTGGTACGCTTCATATCGCAGGCAGGATGAGCCGCTCATGCAGCTTGGCAATGCCGCCGCGTGGGCCTGGAATGCCCCGCGTCATGGCCTGCGAACTGGCACCAGCCCCGCCGTCGGCGCGACAGCGGTTTTCCAGGGAGGGGTGCAGGGGGCGAGCGCCCAGGGCCATGTCGCGCATGTCGAGCGCGTCTACACCAACGGCTGGTTCCTGGTGTCTGAAATGGCCTTCTATTGGAATGGTGGCGGATGGGGTCGCGTGAGCTACCGTTACGCCCATACTGGGCCAGGGGTGAGCTTTATCTATTAGGACGAAGACGTTGTTACGCAAGCGGCGAGCGTGTGTCAGACCCCGGCATGGATGGCCAGGGGCGCGCTCCCGCTGCAATCGCTCAGCCGCCGAACGTCGCCTTTAGGTCCCCCAGCGGGTAGCGCATGGCCTGCCCGATATTCCCGCATGCCTCACGAGCCAGTCAGCGCGACGATGATCACCAGGGCTGCGGTCGCGTTGTTGGCTGCGTGAATGATAACGCCCGGCCAGATCGACCCTGTTCGCCAGCGCACGATGGCCAGCACCAGGCCAAAGACGAACAGGACCGCGAATGATCCAATATCGCCGTGTGCCAGCGCGAACAGAAAGGCCGAAAGCAACGCCGCGGGCCAGAGACTCATGCGATGCAGCAATCCCGCGAATAGGAAGCCGCGAAAGAAGATCTCCTCGCAGATCGGCGCAATCAACACTGCCCCCGCAACCAGCGCCAGTGTGGAAATGGGCGCATACTTCGCCTCCTGCAACAGCACATCCGAGTTGGTGCGCAGCGGTATCTTGAAGGTCTGTAACAGAAAGCCATAGAGGAAGCTGCAACTGATGATGACCACGAATCCAACGACTACCGCCGTAATCGCCGGGCTGAGGCGCACCGACCGCAGGCCCAGCGCGGCTACCGCCTCGCGGCGCGAGATGCCGGGCGAGCGATGGAGCAGCGTATAATAGGCTGGCGCAATCACAAACGCCAACTCGACAATGCCCGTGATGAAGAAGGCGAAGACAGCTCCGGCAATATCTTCCGCTGTCGAGAGACGGCGGTGGCCCGTGGTCGCGCTCTGTGCGCTGAGCAACTGGGACCCCACAATGAATACGAGCCACGGGACCAGCGTTGCCACGGTCCCGCGCACCGTCTGCGCGAAAGTCCATGTTGGCTCACCTGCCTGGCCATAGCGCGTGGAGCGGCCCGCAGGCGAGGCATTCGCGGGAGTATTCGCGTCATGTGCCGGGGGGGTATTGCCAGAAGTCAGGGACATAGCATCATCCTTACGTCTCGGCCTCATGCGGGCAGATTCACTGATTATCAGGCGGCTTGGATGCCCTCTGATGCTCTCCTATTGTACGTCCTATACGTCGAGCAGCTTCAGAGGGTGAGAGCAGCGCCTGGCGAGCAGAGTACATCATGGGTTGAAGGCTTGCGGCACCCGTTGAAGATGCGTATACTGGCTAAAACGAGGATGACTTCTTCTGTGCCGATGGCGCGGGGTATCTCAGAACAAGATGTACTAATGTCATCCGCCCTGGCGACAGCCGGTCGCCTGCCGGGTGCCTGAGGCTTATCCATTGCTGGATGGCCACGGCCCGTGGCAGCTCTTTCAAGCGCTGCCACATGTCAGGCAATATCATCAACGAAAGGAGAGCGGCGCTTCCTCTCCACGCTTCAGGGGTAGGGCGTCTGCGCCGCGATTGTTGTGAATTTCAACATTACTGAGAATCCCAGTGAGAGCCTGAACTGGCGTCGTCACCGGCAAGCCTGCCCCCATTATCGCGAGCGCTGGTTTGCCCAGAGCAATCCCGATGAGGGTGAGCCGCTGTATCAGGTCTTTTGCCTGATGAATACCCCTCCCGAAACCGCCGAGGAGCAAGACCGCTGCCTCTCCAGCCGTACCTGCTGCTGGCGGCTCACCGATGCGGCGAAACAGTCGAAGACATCCGCGTCCGCGTCCGCGTCCGATGGCAAGCGCCGCCGCCGAGCTTCCTGATGAGCACCTGTCGTTCCTCTTCCCGCTCCAGCCTCTTGCCCCATTCGTCATCGCTCCCACATCAGCGCATACCTGCTTAGCCCATCTATCAGATTTCTGCGCCTTTTCTGGGCTGGTGGTTGACGCGCGCCGTGCTGCCGCATACACTGTCGCCGGGCGCTCTCCACAAGCGCGGGACGTTTCGCGCCGGGGTGCGCCGGATAGATACAGAACAGACTATTCACTACTATTCGGAGGTAACGGACATGTCAGCATTCTCTCCACGAGACGTTGTGGGAGCTTTCCGCAATCGTGGAGTTGTCGCGCAGTAATCCGCGCGAGTCCGTGGCCGTTGCCATACCCCACAAGAGTGCTAGCTTTCGCGCTCCAGCCCGCCCGGTATGAGGAAACATAGCCTCAGTGCCCTCGGCGGATAGCTGGTGTTCCGTCTTGCTCCCTCACGTCTCACCACCAAATCTCCTCTTTGCGTGTCATTGACACCTGCCGCGAGCGCTTCCTGCCGCGCTTCCGGGATAATCCCCGCTGAATCGTGGCCTGTGGGTCGTCTCGTGGCGCCCGATGCTTTGATTTGTGAGGGACTGTGTGATGCGTCGTAACGCGTATCGTATCTACTTGCTGTTGAGTGGCCTATCGGCGGCCTTCATGAGTTTATATGGCACCATTGCCGCGATCTACCGGGTCAGTACGGCGGGGCTTGACCCACTCCAACTGGTGCTGGTGGGAACCGTGCTGGAGGGCGCCTGTTTTGTAGTTGGCATCCCGACGGGCATCCTGGCCGACATCCTGAGCCGCCGCCTGCTCGTGGTCATCGGGTTTCTGCTCGAAGGCGTGGGATTCGCGCTTGAGGGTGCAATTCCTCACTTCGAGGCGATTCTCATTGCCCAGGTGCTCTGGGGCAGCGGCGCGATGTGCCTGGATGGCGCTATCGAGGCGTGGGTCGCTGGCGAGGTGGGCGATGAGCGTCTGGGGCACGTCTTCATGCGCGCCAGCCAGGTGGGCCAGTTCTGTAGTATCGCCGGGATTATTGGCGCTGGCGTGCTGGCGAGCGTGAGCTACCATCTGCCGCTGCTGGTGGCAGGAGTGCTGATGTTCGCGCTTGGGATTGCCGCCGCGCTCCTGATGCCCGAGAAGGCATTTCATCCTATGGCTCGTGCCGACATGGTGTCGCGCGATGCGTTGCGCTCGATGCGCGAGACGGTTGGGCAGAGCGCGCGGCTGGTACGACGCAGCCCGGTCCTGCTTACGCTGCTGGTGGTTGCCGCGTTCTATGGCATGTCAAGCGAGGGCTTCGACCGTCTCTGGGAGGCGCATGTGCTGCTCGACGTGCATCTGCCGCCGCTCGGCTCGCTCAACCCGGTGCTGTGGTTCAGCATCATCCTGATTGTGGCACAGGTGATGAGCATTGCCACCACCGAGCTCGCGCGCCGCCGGGTCAATACCGAGAGCCATGTGGCGGTGGCTCGCGCGCTCTTCGCCATCAACGCGCTACTGATCGCCGTGATGATCGTCTTTGGGCTGGCGGTCTCCTTCCCGCTGGCCGTGGCCGCGTATCTCATGGCCAATGTGTTGCGCACGACTCGACAGCCCATCTATCTCGCCTGGCTCACGCAGAGTATTGATGCGCGGGTGCGCGCTACGGTGCTCTCGATCAGCAGCCAGCTCGATGCTTTCGGGCAGATCGCGGGCGGCCCGGTGATCGGCGCTATCGGCTCGCTGCGGTCCATCCGTGCCGCGCTGGTGGCGACCGGCGTTGTGCTGACCCCCGTGCTGCTGCTCTTCGCCCGTGTTTCGCGGCTGGCGGAGGTTGCC
>DASUWS010000314.1:0-5959 GCA_036378295.1 Ktedonobacterales bacterium | reverse complement strand
AAGTGGCGGGCCGACCGGCACGAGCTGGTGCGCCATTGCCTGGAGGATGGCGTGCGCGGCGAGCCGATTGTGCGGCTACTCGCGCCTGATGAGAGCGACTACTTCGTCCTCAAGCCCAAGCACTCCGGCTTCTACGCGACTCCGCTCGATCTCCTGCTGGCGCATCTGAGGGCTACCACGCTCATCCTCGCCGGGTTCGCGGGCGATAATTGCGTCCTGCTGACCGCGAGCGATGCCTTCCTGCGCGACTTCCGCCTCGTCATCCCGACTGACTGCACGGCTGCGATTGACGGCGCCGAGAATGAGCATGCCCTGCGCTATGTCGCTCGCGTCTTCAAGGCTGATACCACCTCCTCGCGAGAGCTTGACCTCGATGACCTGCTAGGGCGGGCGCACACCTGATCGCTCTGATGGATGCGACATCGTAGTACGTCATCAAACGTCATCAGATGTGGGTATGGCGCTGCTCTTGACGGGACAAAAGCGTGCATATACTCCTAACTGAGGGGGGACGCGATGAACGCGCAAGTACCAGCGGGCGATAGCCCCGTGAACGTCGCTACGGTGTGCGCCTGTTTCAATATCCTTGACACTCTCCCGCTTTCAAGCGGGAGAGTGTCAGGTCTCCGGGGCGGCCTACGCCACCTCTCCCTGAAGGCTTTGCCCAAGCCTCTCTATATTCTTGGCGGCGTTATGGTCTCGATGCAGGCTGGTTCCGCAGTCCGGGCAGGAATGCCAGCGGACAGATAAGCCTTTCGAGACGATGACGCCACAGCCAGAACACGTCTGGCTGGTGTAGGCAGGCGGCACGGCTACAACCCGCTTCCCGGCGCACGCTGCCTTGAAAGCGAGGATGCTCAAGAAGGTGTACCATCCAGCGTCTTGAATCGACTTCGCCAGATGGTGATTCTTGAGCATGTTGGCCGTCTGCAAATCCTCATGATAGATCGTGTCGTACTGCCGCACCAGGGCGAGTGCTGTCTTATGCTGGAAATCCTGCCGCTGGCGCTTCACCGTCTGATGCGCCTTCGCCAGCATCTTGACCGCCTTCCTGCGGCGATTGCTGCCCTTCTTGCGCCGGGCCACTTTGCGCTGTGCCGTTTTGAGACGGCGCTCAGCACGACGGTAGCAGCGCGGATTATGAATCATCGTGCCGTCCGCGAGGGTGGCAAACGATTCCAGGCCAAGATCAATCCCGGTTTCCTGCCAAGTTGGCGCAAGCGGCTGTGTCGGAACATCCGCGCACGAGAAGCACACATACCAACCATCCGCATCTCGCGAAATCGTGACCGTCTTGGGCGTACCCTCAAGTGGCCGACTCCAACGCACTGCGATACAGCCAATCTTCGACAAGACGAGAAAGGCATTATCCAGTGTCGCACCGTTGCCGAATTGCTTATAGGTGAAACTGTTGTAGCGGTTGCTGCCCTGAAAGCGCGGATAGCCAGGTGTCTCGCCCGCCTTGACGCGACGAAAGAAGGCTTGAAAGGCCCTGTCCAGCCGCGTCAAGACATTCTGCAACACCTGCGAGTGGATGTCGCGATATTCGGGACGCACTTCCTTGATATCGGGAAGTTGGGCGCTCTGGCTCGCAGTCGTCACACTCACGCCACACTTGCGCCATGCTTCCTGGCGTTCTTCGAGGCCCGCATTGTAGAGTTCACGGCAGCGGCGCAAGACAAAACCCATTGCCCGCTCCTGTTCAGGGGTAGGCTTGAGCTTGTACTTGTAGGTTTTCCGTACCGCCTGCTCGTCCATCTATATCCTACTCTGTCGTTCGATGTACTTTTTGATGATTTCCTGGCTCACGTTGCCAGCTGTACTGAGAAAGAAACTGCGTGTCCACAAGGAAGGCAGCTTCAACAAGTGCGGGAACTGCTCACGCAGCAGGTGCGAGGTACGTCCCTTGATGAGCCGAGGAATATCAGACGGCAACGTATAGGGGTTGGCGCGGATGAACAGATGGACATGATCGGGCTGAATCGCCAACTCAAGTATTGTCCAGTCATGTTCTGCCGCCACCTCGCGAATGATCTGTTCCAGACGGTTGCGTACCGGGCCAATCAGTACCTTGCGCCGCCGTTTGGGACACCAGATGATGTGGTACACGACGAGGTGTATATTGTGCTGCTCGTGTTGATAATCCATGTAGACCGTATACCACCGGACAACACTGTTTGCAAGGCGAGAAGGCCATTCATCCCCCGACTGAAGCCGGGGGCTTTCTGGCCAGTTTTCTGTAACAGCCAGCGCGTGCTGCTGATGGCTGCTCCAGCGGCGGGCAGCGCTTTGCTGATTGTCAATGTGCTGCTGGCGGTCTTCAAGCCGTCCTGGCGAGTACGCTCGCGGACCATTAGCGCCCCGAGACGCGCTGGCGCTCAGGCTGAATAGAGCACGCTCTGCCCACGCGGCCACTCTGTCATGGGAGGATTTTGCCCCCTGGCAGATGAGATATTCGCTATCCGCCATGAGCCGGAGACGGTACAATACCATTGATCTGTATTGCTTCCCCTGATCAGAGGGGGTAGGGCAGATGGCAATGGGGGGAGCACTGCGATGGCGCTGGTGCCGGGTGAATATCTGCTTCGCCTCTTTGTGGCGATGCTGCTGGGCCTGGTCATTGGCCTGGAACGCGAATACCGCAGCGATACGCCGCGCGCGGCGGGCATGCGGACGCTGGCGCTGGTAACGATGGGCTCAGCGCTCTTCATGCTGATCTCGGCCTATGGGTTCACCGCCTTCACCAGCCCCCTCTATGCCCGGACGGACCCCTCGCGCATCGCGGCGCAGATCGTGACGGGCATCGGCTTTCTCGGCGCGGGTGCGATTCTGCTGCACAAACAGTATGTGCGTGGGCTGACGACCGCCGCCGCTGTCTGGTCTACCGCGGCCATTGGCATGGCATGCGGCCTTGGCCTCTATCTGGAAGCCATTGGCGCGACAGTGCTGGCGCTGGCCGTGCTCGAAGCGCTCCGTCCGCTCGAATCGCGTCTCTTCCCGCACCATCAACAGAGCCGGATCACCATCCGGCTCAAGCCGGGCATCTCCGAAGGTCCCCTGGAAACCATCCAGCCACTCTACCACGACCTCGAACTCAAACCCAGGAAGGTGACGATCACGGAAGGCCCGCGTGGAGCGTTGGTCGAGCTAGAGTTCGCGCAACGCCATCCAGACGATCTGCTGCGGCTGATGCAGCGGCTGCGGACGCTGACAGTGGTGCGCGCGATCAAAACCGAGATGTCCGCGCCCGCGGGGTCGATCAAACTGCCTGGCCGGCCACGAGTGCGGAAGCCCACGCGCGAAGCGGGCGAGCGTTGAAGCGGCCAGCCGGAACCTTCCACTGTCGCGTCTGGGTGGGTCTGTCTGTGTCCACTATGCCCGCACCATCGAAGGCCCGCAAATATATCCCGAAGGCCCTCAATATACCCGATTTGACGGCCTTCGGAAATTTGATGGCCTTCGGCAGACGGCAAGGGTGACCTCACCGCCTATCCTCCTCTCCCAGAAGGCTGGAAGGGGGTAGAATCTCCCCCTCCCCCGCGAGAGAGGGGCCGCGCCCCATCGTTTCGGCTGCGGAGCACGGGTATGCCCACTCCCTTGTTAGGGGACGCAGGCGAACAGCACAGCAGCGGGCGTCCGCGACTGGCTCCCCTCTCCTCGTAGGAAAGGGGCTGGGGGTGAGGGGCCGTCCCCCAGGCGCGGCTTCAGCCGCCAGCGAGGGAGACTCTCCTGGCTGGGTCCGGCTTGGTCGGGCTAGGGGGTATCTGAACACGCCCGCGTCTGTCGAGATTATGCGCTATTCGCTCGCGACGACCGAAACTCCTGCCTCTTCCAGCAGCCGATCAATGCCTTGCTGCAAGCGCCCTGGATGTGGACCGACGAGCCGCCCGACGGCCTTTCCGCCAGCGAAGAGGATGAAGGTCGGGATGCCCTGGATACCCAGTTGGGCAGGCACGCGCATGTTTTCGTCGGTATCCATTTTCGCGAAACTCAGCCTGCCCTGGTACGCGAAGCTCAGTCGCGCAAAGTGCGGCGCCAGTACGCGACAGGGAGGGCACCAGTCTGCCGTGAATTCGACGAGCACCGGGAGCGTGGAGCGCAGCACACGCTCGTCAAAGTCCTGATCATTCACAAGCAACAGGTTGGGATGTGTTTCTGCCATAGGTTGCTTTGCTTTCCTTTCATCGTCTCGACGACCCTTTTTGAGAGAACTGGCCGATGATAGCGCCATCGGTTACAATCGAGGGTACATATTCAAGTGCACTTGAAGTCAAGAGGAAAAGACGGGGAAAGCATGACGGCACTGACCATCGGCGAGGTCGCCAGGCAAGCGGGTGTTCGCACATCGGCCATTCGCTACTATGAGAGCGTAGGACTCCTGCCCCAGCCGGAGCGGGTCAGTGGGCAACGGCGCTATCAAACGGGTATTCTGCGCCGTTTGGCTTTTATTCAAGCGGCCCAGACAGTCGGCTTTAGCGTGGTGGATATGCAGGCGTTGTTCCAGGAGCTGGATGGAGAGGCACCGCTCTCCACGCGTTGGCACACGCTCGCCAGCCAGAAACTGGCCGAGGTGGAGACGCTGATGCAGCGGGCGCGGCGCATGCGGCAGTTGCTCGAACAGGGCATCCAGTGTGGTTGTCTGGACCTGGAACAATGTATCGATTGTGTTCTCAAGATCCATGGCAAAGGCTCGTGTCACACCACGGGAGCCGCGCAGGCAGCACCAGGCTCGCCCAATACGGTGCGCTAACCGCTGCGGCGCCAGGAATCGAATCTGGATCTCCAGCAGCGGCGAGGGCGCGAGATTCACTGAAAGGACAGGCGCTCGCGCTGTGGGCTACGGGGTGATGTCCATATCCCGATTCGTATCCAGATGCCGCTGGTATCCGGCCATACCGTCCGGTGGCGCGGAATAGCGGTCTTGCTTCAGATCGTCCTTCGACAGATCGAGATAGATGCCGTCGGTGGTGGTGCGCTCGATGTTGGCGGTCGGGATATAGATCTCCTGCGTGAAGATAGCGGCGCCCTTCTGGGTGACGATGCAATTTGCACGGGGATCATACAACTGGACCGTGCCCACCTTCTCGCCATGCACATCGTACACGTCCGTTCCAGGCGTGATCGAGACACCACCCATATTCAGCGGATCACCACGGTTCGACCACAGCGGATCACGACCACTGTACATACGTGCCTCCTCCTTCGTCCATCGAAGACCCGCAAACTGGTATATTGACGGCCTTCGGAAATTTGACGGCCTTCGGCAGACGGCAGGGGTGACCTCACCGCCTATCCTCCTCTCCCACAGGGCGAGGGGACCAGAAGGCCGGAAGGGGGTAGATTCTACCCCCTTCCCCTGCCCCCTCCCCTCGAAGGGGAGGGGTCCGACGCGTCGCTACTCGCGGATAGTCTCGCGGCCAGTCAGGCGACCCGTCGCGCTCCCTATCGACCCGAGCAGACCGCCCAGAGCCGCCGCGATGGCCGAAAGCACCAGCGAGGCGAACGCTCCGAGCGCAACGCTCTGCGAAATCTCAGAGACCCGATTCGGGTTGACACCGCCGCTATTCGGCAGTGAGACCTGGCTTCCCGACGCGATCACCTGCCCAATGGCGCTGCCGAGCGCGCCGAAGAGTGCGCCCAGGCCCAGCGTCGAGAGCAGCAGGATCAGCGTCGTGCCCAGCGCCCAGACCATAAATCCGTTGAGCAGTCCCGCGCCGCTGCCGCGCGCCGCCGATGAGCGTTCCGCGATGAAACCGCCCACGAAGAACGCGATCAGTCCGAGTATGCCCGAGATCCAGGGGGACGCATCCGATGCGGTCACGCTGCCGGTGCTGGTTGTCGTCGTCAGGAGGCCCAGCCCGTAGGCAAGAAGCTCCAACACCAGGAACAGCGTCAACGCGGTCAGCAGGCCAGCCCATACCGGCCCCCAGCGCACCCGGTCCTTTGGTGCGAGCATCTG
>DASUWS010000313.1:0-5111 GCA_036378295.1 Ktedonobacterales bacterium | reverse complement strand
GGTCAGGTTGACGCCAATCGTCTCATCCCAGTTGTTGGCCGCCTCGTCCAGCGGTATGCCCGCCCGGACGCCCATTGCGTAGCCCGCCGCATTCACCAGCACGTCAATCTGACTCCAACGCTCGACGATCTGGGCTACGGTCCTGGCGACCTGATCGCGCTGGCTGACATCCATCGCATACCAGGTGGCTGATGGGCCGATGGCTTCGGCGGTCTCGCGTAGCGGCTGCTCGTGCCTCCCCAGGATGATGACGTTGCCGCCCTGCTGCGCGAAGCGCTCGGCGACCGCGCGGCCAATCCCGGTGCCGCCGCCTGTTATCAGCGCTAGACGTGGTCGTGCTTCTGCCATAGGTCTATTTCATCCTCCTCCGTGTAGAGTTTCGGTGAACTCGCGTATGCTCTGACTGCCTGGGAGGCCACCAGGGTATCGTCTCCTTGAGGCGATGATGTCAGGATGTCAGACTATGGGTCAGCGCAGCCAGTCCTCATCGTCGCCCATCTCGATGGGACGCGAATCCCACGGGTGGAAGCCGCTGCTCGAAGCCGCTGGATTGATTCCTGAGCGGGAGGCTCCTGGGTGGGAAGCGCTTGCGGCTGGATCGAAGCCCGGGTGCGAGCTGGCTGGTGGCATGTCCGGCACGGTGGGGTCTATCATTCCAGCCATACCGGGTGGAATGGGCATGGTTGGGATGTTGGCGACGCGCGGATTGGCCAGAGCGGCTGACGTGCCAATGCCCATCATCGCGAGGAACTGCGCGGCGTAGGCATGTGGATTGGTGGCATACTCCACGAACGCCCGGGCGCGGTTGGTGATCGCTGCCCAGTTGGCGCGCTCGACCAGTACTCGCGGCACCAGCAGCGTTCCGAGCGCCAGGCTGCGAATTGGCAGCTCCAGGTACTCGATCATGTGCTCAGCCGAGAATCCGCCCGAGATCTGCAGGCTCATATGGGTGAGCTGGCGCAGCAAGGCGCGGATATACATCGGCCCGCCGAGCGCCTCCGCCGGGAAGATCTTCACCATCTCGGCGCCAGCGCGTTGCGCGGCGATAATCTCCGATGGCGTGAGCGCGCCCAGCACACACGTCACATTGGCCTCCTGGCAGATGGATGCCAGATCAGGGTTGAAGATAGGGGAGGCAATGAAGCGCGCGCCCACCGCAATTGCCTCGCGCGCCTGCTGCCCGTCCAGCACAGCACCCGCGCCCACCAGCACATCCTGGCGGGTCGTCAGATGGCTCAGGATTTCGTGAGCGCCAGGAATAGTCAACGAGATTTCAATGGTGGTAACGCCACCTACCGCCAGCGCATCAACCACACTCAATGCCTGCGTCGCCGTTTCGGTGCGCACCTCGGCGGCAATCCGGCGGCGGCTCATCACAGCTACCACTTCGCGTGGAATCATCAGTCTGCTCCCTCTTGCGGACTCTGCCGCCAGACATCGCCCATGCCTTCCCGCCCCGTATGGCACACACCACTTGCCCGGCCAGGGGAGACGACGCCACCACCATCCTATCACGGCCCCGGCATAGCTGGGATACGTAGAACAAGTTTTCCACATGTGGCGGCGTGTATCCACAATGATGGTGGATAACGCGGCCCGGCCGATGTCGGTCGGCACGAACACCCGCCGGGAGCGTCTTTCGATGACCTGCTACGGCTCACCTTGACAGGTACTTATGGTCGCCTCTATACTCTGACTTGACGAGACTGAGAACTCAGCAGTCTGTTCATTGGAGCCGCCACAGATGATGTGTCGCCACAGCGTTTGCTCGTATTACTATTGGTATAGCCCTCCGGCTTGACGGAAGGGCCGCAACGCATGGCGGCAGCTACGGTCCACGGCAGGTCGGAGGGTAAAGCAGAGGGAGAGTTCCTCTGCTTTTTTGTTGCCCGCGACCTTGCCGCCAGTGTTAACGTCTGTCGTGGGCTTCCGGACTCCCCGACCTCGCTGGGCGCTCCATCCATTGGCTGGAGTGTAGCAATGAGCGAGAGGTGCGCGTGATAGGCCGTGACGCGAGTGGCACGGCGGACGCGCCAGACCGGAAGTGAGGGATAGTCGCATGGTGGTTGTGCTGCGAGAGGATGTCACGACGGACGAACGAAAGTCCGTCGATGCTGTGCTGGCCGCTGGGGGGATTGAGGCGGCGATCGTTCGGTGGGAGGGGCGTGACCTGTATATTCCCAGAGCGACCTTCTCACCGGCCCTTCAGCGGGAGGTAGCCGCATTGCCCGGTGTGGAGCGCTGCGTTGCGATCGAGACATCCTATGTTCTTGCCAGCCGTGCGCTACACCCAGAGAAGTCGCTGGTGCGTGTGGGTCAGGCCGTCTTTGGCGGCGTTGATCCTGTCGTCATTGCCGGGCCGTGTTCGGTCGAGGATGAAGCGCGGATCAACGAGGCTGCCGAGGCCGCTGCCGCCGCTGGCGCGCAGGTCTTGCGCGGAGGCGCGTTCAAGCCGCGCACCTCGCCCTACAGCTTCCAGGGGTTGGGGCTGGATGGCGTCCGGTTGCTTGCTGCGGCGGGGGCGCGTGTGGGGCTGCCGGTGGTGACCGAGGTGATGGAGCCAACGATGGCCGATCTCGTCGCCGAACATGCTGATATGCTCCAGGTGGGCAGCCGCAACATGCAGAACTTCCCCCTGCTGCGGGCCGTTGGCCGGACGGGGCGTCCCATCTTGCTGAAGCGCGGCTTTGCCGCGACGCTGGATGAGTGGCTGCTGGCGGCGGAGTACATTCTGGCTGAGGGCAATCCGCATGTGGTGTTGTGCGAACGAGGTATTCGCGGCTTCGATACCCATACGCGCAATGTGCTCGATCTGGCCTGCGTGCCGCTGCTGGCGCGCCTGACCCATCTGCCGGTGATCGTGGACCCCAGCCATGCGACCGGCCAGCGCGATCTGGTGTTGCCGATGGGCGTGGCCGCGATTGCCGCCGGAGCCGATGGGCTGATGGTCGAGATGCACCCGCATCCCGAAGCCGCGCTCTCCGACGCCGCCCAGACGATTGATCCCGCCACGCTCCACACGCTCACTACCCAGACCCGGACCATCCGCGCCGCTTTGCTCGCCACGCATACCCCCGACGAGTCTGCGCAATCCCCCATAGGTACACGACAGCACGCCACGCGTCTGGGATAATCTGTCTGGATGCTGTAGCATGTCTATGAGCCGACAACGACGTCGGCGTAGCATGGTACATGACTACATGATCGGCACTGAAATCCAGTTTGGGCATAGGCATACGCGGCGGGCGTCCGGTGGGGATAGGGTATCAACGTTATCAACTCGCGGCTGCGCCCGGGCATGCGTATGCGTCATGAGTGCGAGGAGGTTTGCCGATGCCGCGCCACCTGGTCTGCCTGACGTTCGACTTTGACGCGCTCTCACTCTGGCTCGCCCGCGGGATCACCTCGCCGACGCCGATCTCGCAAGGCGAGTTTGGGGCGGTCGGCGCGGAGCGCATTCTGGCGTTGCTCGCTGCGCATTCCATTCATGCCACCTGGTTCATTCCCGGCCACACCATCGAGACGTATCCTGATGTCTGCGCACGTATCCATGCCGCTGGCCATGAGATTGCCCACCACGGGTACGCGCACGAACCGCCGGTCAATCTCACGCGTGAGGCGGAGGAGGCGGTGCTGATGCGGGGCAACGAGGCGATTCGCCGCCTCACTGGCGCCCCGGCGGCTGGCTATCGCTCGCCGGCCTGGGATCTCAGCCCCCATTCGATTGACTTGCTGCTGGCGCATGGCTTCACCTACGACAGCAGTATGATGGCCAACGATTACACGCCGTATCGCGCGCGGCACGGGGATGTGATTCGCCTCGATCAGCCAGCACAGTTCGGGGAGCCGACGCGCTTGATCGAGTTGCCTGTGAGCTGGTCGCTCGATGACTTCCCCCACTTCGAGTATCTCTGGACGGCCACCCACTTGCAGGGGGGACTGCGCCGCGCCGAGGATGTGCTCGCCAACTGGCTCGACGACTTCCGCTACCTGAAGCGCACGCTGGAGTGGGGCGTGCTGACGCTCACCTTCCATCCGCAAGTGATCGGGCGCGGGCATCGCATGCTCATGCTGGAGCGGCTGATCGAGGAGCTTGAGGGACTGGGAGCCACCTTCGCCCGCATGGATACCGTGGCCAATGAGTTTGCCCAGCGCAATCCTATAGCTTGAGACGGCCCAGACACGAGCGCGGGCTAAGCATGGTTCTGTCAGGCGTCCGTAGTACGCCGCCTGCCCGTCCTGGCGTTCGCGGCGTGGGCCAATACGCGAACTGAACTCCGTATGGTCGATTCCCATGAGCGAGGTGGGAGAGCATGCAAGACGATGGCACTGGCGATGTGCTGAATCAAGTGTCTCGGCCAATTAGGGAAGATCCCAGGAGAACGTCATTTCTTACACGGGTTCAGGGCACCATAGCTATCCTTGGCTTGCTTGCCCTTGTTGCGACTCACTTCCTGCCGCATGAGATCGGAGCATCCATCTCATCGGTTCTCTTGAACGCCATGGTCATTGTCTTCATAGGAGCCTTGCCCTTCCTCGAAGTATTTATGTGGAAGCTCTCAAAAGAACTCCCGCGAGAGGGGTATTGGGGATATCTGCTTCTCCTTGCGGGCTGGGGAATCGGGGTGCCTGCCGGGGCGATCATCGTATTCTTCGCTACCTTCCTGCCCGCGTTTTCGCCGCCATTGCCTATCGTGATGATTCTGGCAGTGGTGATTGGCGGTGCGTGTGCCAGCGTGGGTTTGGGCTTGCTCATCGTGTTTGCGCAGATTATTCGAGAGATGGTGCGTCTGTTTCGGGATAGGCGACATGTGCGCCTTGGCAATGAAGGATAACGGATACCGATGCCCAGGCAGAAGGTGTGATCTGGGGGGTATGCACTCGCGGGGAGGCACACTGTGGACATGCGAATCAGGCTGGCGACGCTGGACGACTACGATGGCTTCGCGCGGGTCGCGCGTGAGGTCCATGAGTATCATGTGACCGCCGTACCTACCGTCTTTCGCAGCGTGGATGTGGTCATGTCCGAAGAGGACTTCGCCCAGTTGGTGATGGGAGCCGACGCTGATGTGATTGTTGCCGAGGTGAATGGCGAAATCGCGGGCTACGCC
>DASUWS010000312.1:0-11033 GCA_036378295.1 Ktedonobacterales bacterium | reverse complement strand
CGTCTCCTTCTCCGCACGTCCGCTTTTTGGCATGCATTTTGCGTGTTTTGCCTGCTTGTGTACGGCGCGTGCTTCCGGTAGAATAGCAGGTGCCAGCAAGGAGCAAGCGCGAGGCTGGGCAGGGCCGCCAGGTTGAGATGGTGTCGTTGGCGAGGCGCTGTGCTTCGCCCAGTCGGGGAGAGTCCCCGTGGAGGGTTGCGCAATGATCTTCATGGCGGCCAGTATTCCAAGCTACAACTTCCCCATTCCCAAAGGCAGCTTCTTCGATCTCTTATTTCACCAGACCTATTTCAGTCTGCAGGTGCTCGGCCTGCTCAATCCGCCCTTTCAAATCAACCTCATTGGCTTGATCATCATCATGCTGATCGCGTTTGCCGCGAATGCCGTGACCGAGCGGCTGACCTCATCCAAAGCGGGAGGTCTCTTCACCGCGGTGCTCATCACCCTCATCGGCTCGTACCTCTTTGCCGCGTTCGTCCGCTTCCCGTTCGACTTTGCCCTTGAGGGCGTGCGCATCATCGCCGCCTTACTTGGTGCTATCATCATCGCCGTGTTCTATACGCTCATCCGAAAGCAGTCATCGAGCGGCAAAAAGGGCTGATGCAGGCGCTCCGGCATTTCGCTGGCAACGTTCACAGGCGGCGGGCCATCGTGGCTTACGCCGCCTTTCTTGTGCATGTTTATGCATGCTGGCTAGCAGAGCGATTCCCTTCGGTCAAACCTGTGTAAACGTGACCGTGCCGTCGGGCGCGACTTGCACCATATAGAGGGTGCGGTGCGGATACTCCTTGCGCAGTCGCGACAACACGTCGGGGGATGGAGCATAGGCGTAGAGCGTCGCGCCGTGCAGATGCGGGTCATTCAGCGGCCAGAGGATGTAATTGTAGATGAACCAGTTGTTCGTCAGGATAATCGCCTGCTGGGGATGAAACGCGTAGAGCGCCCGCGCGTCCACCTTCATTCCAGCGGGCAGACCGGTATATCCGTGATAGATCTGCGCCTGCCGTGGTGAGTAGTAGAGCAGGTTGCACCCCAGGAGCACGACCAGCAGGAGGCCAGCCACTGCCGCCGCCAGCCTGGGCGATGGGTGTGCCGCGCCGAGCGCCCGCGCCAGCCGCGCAAGAATCGCCGCCAGTGCTGTCAGCCCGCGCGCCGTGAGCAGCAGCAGAAATGGCAGAGTCTCGAAAAGATAGCGTGGGCCGAGGTAGATGCCGTGGTAGAAATACCCCGCCTGCGCGCTGATCAGGAGCGCCAGCAGCAGCGCGCAGAAGATGTCCCAGCGCGTTCTGGAATCGCGCCGGAGAAATGCCAGCGGCAAGAGCGCCAGCGTCAGGTAAAACGGCCATCCGTAGAGATCGATCAGCAGGATCGAGAGCAGCTGATCCAGAATCACCATGCCCGCGGCGAGCGTATGCTGGCCGTAGAAGCCGATACCCTGGCCAAAGCCATAGCGGTCGCCGGGAAAGAAGAGCGTCCGAGGCAGAAGCGTTGCGCTGCCAGTCTGCACGCGGTTGTAGAGCAGATAGAGCACAAGTCCGCATGCGAGGATGCTGGTGGCGAACGCAAAGATCGGCCAGAGCGTCGCAACGCGCTCCCGAAGGACACGCCGTTGCCCGCCGAGCAGATAGAGAGTGGCCGCGACGCCAATGACCGCCGCGCTGAATTCCCGCGTGAACAGCAGCCCCACGGCACAGACGGCGGCCAACGCAAGGTCGTACCAATGCCAGTCTCGCGTGAAGCGCACCAGCATCCACAGGAAGAAGACGGCGAAGAAAAGGGCGACGGTATGGCTCATGTAGGACGCGGCGAGATAGGTGTAGAACGGCGAGAGCGCGCCGAGCAGCACGGCCAGCCAGGACACGAAGCCGCTATAGAAGTACCTGCCGAGGCGATAGATGCCCCAAAGCGCAAGGGTGCCAAGCAGCGGCTCGACCAGCCACGGCGCGTGCAGCACGATGCCGACCGCCAGTAGCAGCGAGGTCATTGGGGGATACTGCGCAAACCAGCGCCCATCCCTGACAACCATGAACGGCCCCTGGAACGCGCCGAGATCGGATGGGGCGGGCGCCGAAAGCTGGCCAGTGGCGAAGATCTTCGCCTGGAAGATGTAGGCGCTGGCATCGAGGATATGTGGCTGCGCCTGATACTCGGCCAGAGCGACCCAGAGCACGTAGCCGAACGAGGCGAGCACCGTGACGAGCGCCAGCACATCCCAACGGTCACGCGCAAGTCGGTGGAGCAGTCGCATTGCTCGCTCAGGCAGCCGCCGCGCAACCGCATCTCGCCATCGCCTCCGTGCGCCGGAGATAGCATCGGCGGGAAAAGCTTGCGTACCTCCGGCGAATGACGCGGCCAGACCGAAGAGGCCGTAGAGCGCCAGCGCGATGAGCAGCAGCACCGCCGACCAGAGCGCCACCTGCGCCAGCAGATAGAGCACCTCGGCCAGAAACGGCAGCGGGCTTTCGGGGAAGTAGATACGCTGCTCGTTGATCGTGGCACCATCGGGCGTCAGGCCATGCGCCAGCACATAGCGGTCGTTCCGGTTGATGATCATCTCGCCACAGGTTTGGCTGCCACAGCGCAGATAGATATGGGTGGGCGTCTCAGGTCGCAACAATGTCGCTGTGACGACCTGTGACGCGTTCCCGCTGGCGAAGGTGACGAGCGCCGATCCATCCGCCTGGGCGGCGACCGGTGTCCCGCTGGCTTGCACGTCGCGCCAGGAGCTATAGCTGGAGCTATCGCGCATCCACGCCTGAAAACGGTAGTACGGCGTACTCGCGATGCGAGCGATATAGGCGGGGTCAAGCGAGAAGTTGTTGGTGCTGTCGGTTCCGTCTATTTGGAACTCTCGCGTGAGCGGATCAGGCGTGGAGAACAGCACTGCCGTTGGCTGCGCTGGGAGCTGGAATGTGAGCGTCTGCCCATCGATTACTATCGTGCCTTGCGCCGGGGAGACGGTGAGACGCACTGACTCGGCGGTGAGATTCAGCAGCACGGTCTGAGCAATGAGCACGAACAGCAGAATACCCATGAGCGGCGCTGCCACTCGAAGCCCCGGCCACTGGCTCAGTGCCTTGCTAACCTTGCCAAATCGCCTGCTCTGTGGCAAGCCTTGCTGCTGCTCTTCGACGTCACTCTGCCGCACACGCGCCTTCTTTCGCCGGAATACTCTCCATACCGAGTGCGGACGAGACGCACACAAGCATGTACATATCTGCACCACGCTCTGCTATTATCGCAGAGGTATTATCGCAGAGGTGGGCGCCATGGGGTCAATGGGTCGATGGGCCACCTGTGGCCCTGGTGGAAAGTCCCAACACCATTGCATCACAGGATGGCAGGCGATATAATGCCGCGCACAGAATACACAATACATACATAGACAAGCATGGACTGATGGATTAGGTGCGAAGGTGAGACCATCGGACAGATCGCGAAGGACCATGCCGCTCGTGGAGCGTTCGCGGACAATTCCATTGCCCTCACGGCTACGGGATATGCCCGTGTATCGCCCAGCGCCATATCTCGCGCTCATCGCCATCCTGCTACCAGCCACAGCCGCCGGGGTGGCTTCGGCGTTGCTGCTCGACGAAAACCAGCGAACGCCCGTCTGGATACCCGTGCTCATCCTGCTTTTCATTCCCATGCTGGCGGTCGCCTGGCTCTTCATGCGCAGTGTCCGGCTCTCGCCGGTGGGCATCGCGGTAGGCAGACCGTTTCAGCGATGGCGCGAAGCGCCATGGCATGAGATCACGCGGGCCGAGCGGCGCGGCATGTTCATTCGCATCTATACACGCGGCGGTGATGCTATCGCGTTCGCGCCGCGCCTGCTGGCGGACAGCAATGATCTGCTGAAGACCTTGCTCGACCACCTTGCGCCACAGGTGCTCGACGGTGCGCTCCGCATGGAAGCGATGGATCACATGCGAATTCCCGTTTCAGAGTCCGGTATATCCAGCATGCTACGTGCCCGCGCCCGCAATCGCTGGCCGCTCGGAGGGTTCTTCCTGACGGTGATGGGGATCGCCGGAGGTGTGCTGTCCATCTTCATGATGCCGCTGCCACTCTCGATAGTCATCTGTATTGTGGGGGCGCTGCTGGCGCTGCTCGGCACGGCTATCGGCGTCTGGTTTCTTCAGGAAATCATTGTCACGCGCGAGGGTTTGACGATTATCCGGCCCTGGCAGAGCAGTCCAGAAGAAGTGACATGGGACGAGGTCAAGGTGCTCGACCATTCGGCTCGCTGGGGGCTGTTGCGTTTTCGCGCGGGACGCCTGGTGCGCTGCATTGGGCCGGGCGTCTTGGGGGAGCCGGAGCGTGATCGCATGCTTGTCTTCATCAACCATTACTGTTTGCAGCGCGGGGTGGTAGCATATCCTCATAGAGGGCTGTTCTAGCGCACGCCCGATAGGAGCCTCACACATGTCTACAACCACAGGAATCATACTCGCGCTGGCCATCGGCTCTGTTGCGCTCTTCTCAACACTGTTTGTCGTGGTGTTGTTCTCGATGCGCAATCACTGGGACCGTCTCGCGGACCAGCAGCCCCCTGAGAATCAGTCCGACGCCTGATCTCCAAGCACAGCGAGCAGTGCACCCGCATCGTGCGGTGTGGCTTTCAGCCATGCCCGCAATCTCCGTCCTCGCGCACCTTTGTCCTGGGTCTGCGACACCAGTGACGTCAGTGGCGGCAACATCCGGGTTACCCTCTCTGGCTGCGTCGCCAGGGCAGCCAGCCAGCACTCGCGGATGCTATAGAAATCGGTCTCTGCCAGATGGCCTGGACGGGCGAGCAGATACGCGCGCGTGTGGAGGGCCAGTGCCGCTCCTGCGGGTGGCAGCAGCCGCTCAAGCGCCGCAGTGTCTGGGGGTGTCTGCGCGGCAATCGCACGGGCCTCCGTCGAGGAGTCTGTCGAGAAGGCAGGGGGGACATCCAGGTAGCGCACATGCGGAGCAAACGGACGATTCTCTGGCTGGGCCAGCAGTTCGGCCAACGCATCGGCCCCATCGCTCCCTCGCGGGGAGACCAGGATATCTGCTAGTGAGAACAGCTCGCGCAGGGCAGCATCGCGGTCGTCATAATATCTGGGATCGAAGATCTGGACGATCTTGTCGAATCCGACGACAATGTGTAGCTGGGCTGAGAGCGGGATCAGCGTTCGCAGCAGCCGCGCCTCATCCACATAGAGTCCGCGATTCAACAGCACCAGCGCGTCGTGTCGCCGTCCCGCAACAAACGCCCGCATCTGCGCCAGCCGGTCCACTAGTGCCGCCCGCTCGACCCGTTCTTTGTCTACCGAGACCGCAGCGCAGACCCAGACGAGCGCATCCAGCCCAGCCGAGCGCCTGGCGGCATTGGCTACGGCGACATGTGCCCGCGTCAGCGGATTGAACGATCCAGCAAATAGGCCCACCCGCTTCGCCGCGTGCAGCCTTCGCCCACCAGCCAGCGCAACCGCGCAGGGAGCGGCGCTCGCTTCTACTCTCGCGGCGGCGCGCGCCAGATGCGCTAGCGCGGCACAGTGATCGAGCAGGGCAGCGGCGGTGCGATAACGGTTCTGTTGTGTAATCTCTCCGACCATCCGCGTGTTATCCCAGGCAGGAACTCCTCCTCGATTCGGTGACTGGCCGTGGCACTACATCAGCACTTCGCGCACATTATCAACGATGATGAAAATCCCCACCAGCATCACCACTCCGAGCATCACCGGTTCGAGAAATCGCAGCAACAGCACCAGCGTCGTCACCAATGCGAGCGCCACGACCAGCCGGACGGTCCACTTCTGGACATCGCGGTGAAAGATCGCCTCGAAGAAGCTGTAGACGCCAAGGAGTACCAGAACACCCGGCCCAAGATACCTGTGGAAGATCGCAAGCACGGCGAATCCAAGCAGGAGCACTCCCACGCTGACGGCGCTCCACGCGCTGGCTAGCTTGCTCAGGCGCAGGGCCGCGGGGCTGGTGGGGAGGGATGGGTGGTGCAAGTGGGCGCGAGGGTCGCCGGGATCTCCCGCAGCCAGTCGGGCAGCCAGCATGTTGCAGCGCTCCTGTGCGATTTCATTGGCCGCGCGTGCGGCTTTGCTCTGTTCCAGGGCCGCCGTGGTGGTGCGAATCCGCTGCTGCAAGGCGGCGTCACGCTGCTTCTCCGCTGGCACTCCGCGCATCGCCGCGACTTCGAGTTGCAGACCAGATAGCAGCGATGCCTGCTGATCGATCTGCCCGGTCAGCACGTCTGCTTCGGCGCTCAGTCGTTGCCGCTGCTCTGCCAACGCGGCGTCGGTTTGGGCGGGCGGCGGCACCTTATCGAGTCCGCTCCACCCAACAGGATCATACCAGCGTTTGCGCTGCAAGCCATCAGGCTCATAGCGTGGTCCCGGCGGCGCATTCTCGCCCAGCGGATCGCCGCTGTAAAGCCCCCACAACCCGGAATAGCCGTCCACCCAGGCTGGGGCGGGCGCGTTCTCGGTTGCCTGGAGCAGACGCACGTCCCATTCATGGTGCTGCGAGGCTCCCACACGCAAGCCATCCCCTCGCGCATAATCGACGAACGGGATTCGGAAGCCCTCGGCCTCTCGCTCATTGGGCTCATCTCCCTGCCCAAGCCGTGACCACAATCGACGCAGCCCGACGAAGAATCCAGCGACGCGCTGGGTATACGGCACGACGACCGCGGGCATATACTCGCCACGGAAGAAATAGTTTGCATGCGACCCAGCACCCACATAAATGACCGGATGCTCTCCGATTCGCTCCAGGCCCGGATCGTCCCAGCGACGGCGCAGATCATCGCCATCACTGTCGTGTGATGAACATGCGAGCCAACAGGGATCGACCCGGCCCCGTGCATTCTGGCCGGCGTAGACGGTGACCATCTCCCAGTCGCCCTCATGGTCGTTGACGCCGTGGAACGAGGATCGCCAGTCGTTAAAGGCGTAAAAGTACCAGTACTGCAGCGCGATATAGCCATGCTCGCGCACCACGCGGCCATAGTAGGTGTAGCGTTCGTCGTGCGTTTGCCGGGCGTGATACCACACCGCGGCGCCCGCTGCCAATCCGCCAGGCGCCTTGCCACGCAGGAGCAGAGAGAGGGTGAAGAGGAGATCGACGAAGCGGGCGAGTAGACCAACGCGCACGAGGCGGCCTGGCCCGACATGGAACTCTTTGAGGGTGGAGCTTTTGTGGAAGGCGCGTACCTGTCTCACGGACAGTGGCACCGCGACGGTCAGGAAGGCGACCGCGCCCGGAACGTCTGCCTCAGGAGTATGACTCAGAGATGCGGCTTCGAGTTGCCCACGCGGAACGATCTTTTCCGCCACCATGTCTGGTCGTCGAACATAGAGGCACGCATCCGCGAGGTAGCGGTCCACATCCATTGGGTAAAACTGCTCGCCGAGATTGAAGCAGAGGATTGGCTCGAACCGGCGTAACAACGCGAGGTCTTCGGCAGTGAGCTGGCTGCCGATGTCGAATTCCTCCATGGCCTCAACCCCTTCCTTGCTGTCCTGATGCTCTTGCGCTGGTCAGGATGCCTCATTGCTGCGGCTGGTAGCCTCGCTCCTGGTTGCCACAGTGGCATGAGTGATCACTGGCGGCACGGCGGATAAGCCGGATTCACGGTGGCGGGCAAGGTCGAACGCGTGGCGCACGGTGCGGCTGTTGAGATAGAAGACGATGACGACGCTGAGGAGCGCGTTGAGGTAATTGGCATTACTGCTCAGGCCGTCCGTGAAATAATCGATCAGAAACAGTGCCAGGGTCCAGCCCTGGAGCGCCATCGCCGCGAGCCATGCCCACGGGCGCAAGCGGAGCATCCCAATAGCGCTGAGCACGATGAAGACGCCGATCACACCGATCAGCACCGTTGAGAACAAGGTCGTCACGGTGAACGTTATGTGGCTGATCGCGAGCAGCTTCCTGATGGAGTCGCTTTGCTGGGCGGTATTGAGAAAGATGACTGTCGAGGCCGCCAGAGCTAAGATGAATCCTTGTACCAACAGTAATACGCCGACAAGGGTCACGCCGAATGGTCGTTTCGCGGCGTTGCCCTGAACGGTATCCGCAGGAGTGGTCTGAGCAGGCGCCGGTTTCTTACCCATGGCATCCTCCTGCAAGCACATCTATTCCGCGGGCAGCATATCGAAGCCTATCACATTCAGAGACCTTTCAGGTGTGGCGCTGCCTCAAGACCGCACGTGCTGCCATAGGTCGAAACACGACAGGATAGCACGAAGCCAGAAGCGCTACGTGTGTGCTACGCTTGGATACGCTGGAATAGGAGAGGATAGCATAGGAGTGGAAGGGGGAAAAATGGCTCTCGAAACGACGATATGGCAGGTGCGCGACAACGACGACGACGGTGAGGTGCGGGCGCTGCTGGAGCGGGACCGCGTCTGGAACTCCTTTGCGCTGGCTGATCTGTT
Source organism: Ktedonobacterales bacterium (assembly GCA_036378295.1). Lineage (GTDB taxonomy): Bacteria > Chloroflexota > Ktedonobacteria > Ktedonobacterales > JADMIN01 > DAHUXT01. Next base: position 2,610 of record DASUWS010000312.1, on the reverse strand, counting down.
GCCTCCCTTCCGGTCGTATGCGCGCTTTCACACAGCGGCCCGGCCCGGAGAGAAGCCGTCAGCGCTGGTGCTGATCATCGAACACCCAGGCTTCACCACCATCAGCCCGTTTGGAAATGCCAGTGGTGTCGAGGCGATTCTTGCGCAAGCGAACCTGCCGCCGAGGGCGCTGGTACAGATGACCGCCGACCATCGCGCGCTGCTCGAAGCAGTCTATTGTCCAATCTCCCCCTGGCGCGAAATGCTGCGTATGGCGGTGACTGCTCAGACGTTCATGCCATGCGCAGCCTCCGAACCAGTACTACACCTGGCGGCGACGGATCTTGCTGAGATCAGTGACCTCTACCGATTGTTTCCTGAGAGCCAGTTTCGCCCTGACCTCCTCGACCAGGGTAGCTACTATGGTCTGCGCGCGCACGGGCGCTTGTGCGCTATTGCTGGTACGCATGTTGTCACCGAGCCGTTTGGCATTGCCGTCGTAGGCAGTGTCTTCACCCATCCCGAAGAACGTGGGAAGGGCTACGCGAGCATGGTGACATCAGCGGTCGTGTCTGGTCTGCTGGAGCGTGGCTGTCGTGATGTCGTCCTGAACGTCTTTGCCACGAATACTTCGGCTATCGGCGTCTACAGGCGGTTGGGATTCCAGACGTATCACCACCTGTGGAGCGGGCTGGCGGAGCGCCATCCGGAGGCGTAGCGATGACGGTCAACGGCGCGAAAATCGCGATTATTGTGCTGGCGGCGGGGAGTTCCTCGCGGATGGGCACGAACAAGCTGCTCCTTCCGCTGGCGGGGCATCCGCTGGCGTGGCATGCCGTACGGGTGGCATCGGAGAGTAGCGCCGATGCGGTGCTGGTGGTGCTGGGCAACGAGGCCGACCGCGTGGGCGCCGCGCTGCCAGAGGGGCGCTACCAGCCGGTCCGCAATCCACGCTATGCCGAGGGACTCTCGACCTCACTTCAGGCAGGACTGGACGCGCTGCCTGCTGAGATAGACGGCGCGCTGATTCTGCTGGCCGATATGCCGTTCACGTCGCAGGCGACGCTGGAGGCGTTGCTTGCCATCGCTCGCGAGTCGCCCCAGCAGATCGTGGCAACAAATCAACGTGGCAGGCCCGCTCCGCCGGTCTATTGGCCGCGCGCCTGGTTCGCGGCGCTCCATGCGATTCATGGTGATGAGGGCGGGCGCTCGCTGCTGATGCGGTCGCCAGAGTCCGTGCGCCTTGTCGAGTTGATACAGCCCAATGAGGCGCTGGACGTTGACGCGCCGGAAGACTATCAGCGAATCGCGGAGATGGATCAGTCTTCGAGCGAGAAGGACTGAGCGGCACGCCATGCGGCCAGATCCGCATCGTCCGGCTCCGGCACCCACGCCCGTAGGATGCGCGCGTCGCTACTGGAAAGCGAGTGCTCGCCAAGCGTCGCGGGCAGCACGGCGGTTTCACCGTGCGCAAGCGTTACATTCCCTACAGGTGACGCGATCTCGCAGCGACCAGAGAGCAACGTCACAATCTGGCAGCTATTCGGGCGCACTGTGCCTGGAAGTGTGCCGGAGAGCAAGGTCTCCTCCAGTACGAAATAGCGGCAGCCGACGAGTATGCGGCGGTCGCCACGCACAAGCGGCGTCACACGCTCCAGCATCTGCGGGGTGTAGCGCATGACAGCCAGCCCCTGTTCCACATGGAGCTCGCGTGGGCGGCCATTCGCCTGAATCCGGCCATAATCGTACAGGCGGTACGTGATATCGGAGTATTCCTGCAGCTCGTAGAGGACAACGCCAGCGCAGATCGCGTGTACTGTTCCGGCGGGCACAAACACCACATCTCCCGGCCGCACCTCCACGCTATGCAGCAAGTCTTCAAGCGTATTGGTGGCGATTGCCCGGCGCACATCCTCCTGCGTCGCCTCCTGGCGAAGGCCGTAGACCACACGCGCGCCTGGCTCGGCATGCAGGATGTACCACACCTCTGTTTTGCCGAGCTTGCCACCCTCATGCGCGGCGGCGTATGCATCGTTGGGATGCACCTGCACGGAAAGCTGGGCTTGTGCGTCGAGAAACTTGGTCAACAAGGGAAAGCGCATGCCAAAGACTTCCCGCGCGCGGGAGCCGATCAGGGCAGTGCCATACTGTTCGGTGATGGTGTCGAGCGTCTGGCCGTGAAAGGGGGGATTGCAGGCGACGGCGTCGAGCGCGGTCTCCCATGATTCGCCGATGCGCGCCCCAACGGGCACGTCCTTGCCCGCGACGGTGCGTAAACGCTCGCCGCCCCAGATCGTCTCGTGCAGACTTGCCTGAAGGTGTATCGGCCCCAAACGGCTACCCGACTCCCCTGTGCTCATACCATCTATCTCCCTGTCTTCGACGCGCGAGCCAAAGACTACAAAAAGACAAGCCGCGCCATGGGATAGTATCTCATGACGCGGCATTCGTGCCGCCCAGACAGGAGAAATGGGCAAGCTGCTTCGCGTTGCTGGCGCTACGCCTGCACGCGGTGGAGCAGGTCAATAGCCCGCAAAACTGCCTCGCGCGATTCTTGCGGCGTGGATTCTCCGAGCGCGTCGGCCACCTGGCACTTCAAGACCTCGGTGGCCACTCGGTCCATGGCAGCGC
>DASUWS010000311.1:0-3152 GCA_036378295.1 Ktedonobacterales bacterium | reverse complement strand
GCGCTCCCCACGCGCGACGCTGGCCCGCCCGGCGGGTGAGTGGATGGAGGGCGAGGACAGCCGCGACGAGCGCCGTCCTGCCCGCGCCCCACGCGCCGCCGACGTTGAGCGCCGTCCGTTGCGTGCGCCATATGGAGGGCGTCGCGCCGCCAGCAGTGGCGGATTCCGTGGCGGACGTCCGGGCGAGGGTGGCCGGGGACGTGGCGGTGATCGTCCCGCTCCGCGCAAACGGCGCTAGCGAAGCGACGCCAACCCCTATCAGGCGGGCAGCGTGTAACGCTGCTCGATGGTCTCACGCAAGCGCTTGCGCTCCTCGGCTGGCGAGAGATCCGGCGCTCGCTCAAACTGGCGTGCCAGGCTTGCCAACTCACGATCCTTGATCGCCTCCTCGAACCAGCGCGTGTAGTCGCCATTGCGCAGGTGGTAGAGCCAGGTAGCGTCGTCTATGCCGTCAGCAATCTGCAGAAACAGCGCCAGGTTCTGTGCCCGGAGATTGAGCCGGCCATCCGGGCCGCGGAAATAGAAGCTCTTGTCCGCAAGGTCGCCCTGCATGTACTTACGCTGGTGACGGTTGCGCTCGGCGCGTGACACCCTGGCGCACAAGTGGAACGGCGGTGTATCCGTCCGGCAGAACCAGGCGAGTGCTTCTCCCGACCGCAACTGGACGCCCGGCGGCGTTTCTGGCTTCGGCAGACCTATGGCACGCGCCACGGCGTTCAGCGTCTTCCAGGGCGCATCGCCGATCGCGAGTACCACGTCGACCAGACCAAGCGCGGCGGGGGCCATGTGGCCAGGATGCACAGTAATCAAGAGAAGCGCTGGGAACTGCTGCGCGAGTGAGATGGATTCTGGCTCCGTCGCGGCGGGCAGCAGATGGTGCGCCTCGTCTGTTACCAGCCAGTGCGGACGCCCCGTGCGCCCTTGCAGGCGCAGCAGCACCGCGAGCAGATCTGTGCCGCGCGCCGGGCGATCATCCATGGGAATACCGAGCAGGCTAATGACGACATCGTCGCCCGGATGCTCCAACACCTGTAGCACCTCGTCGCTCGTTGGCTCATGCTGCTCATCGCCCAGGGTGACGGTATCGCTCAGACCGATGTAGTCGCCTTCGCGATCGAGAATGCATGTCTAATACCCGTTCTCGGCAAGCTGCTCCAGCAATGCCGTCGCGAGTGTCGATTTGCCGCTGCCCGAGGGGCCAGCCACCAGCACGCGCACTCCGTATGGCGGCAGGCGTACATCCTCGCCGCTCTCGTGTGTGCCCAGGACCAGATCGTGGCGTCCGAGATGAGGTGCCGCCTCGCGCAGATCGTCGGTCACGAGCAGGTCAACCAGCTCCACCACTCCGGCGCCGTGATCGCCGCCCGTCACGATATCGGCGCGCTCTTTGAGCAACGGCAGCGCATTGGCGACCGCCGCGGAACACTCGCACTGGCTGAGGAAGGCATGATCGTTCTCAGCGTCGCCGATGGCTACAGTATTGTGTGGGGAGAGGTCCAGCTCCTCCAGCGCGGCGGCGAGACCGGTTCCTTTGTTCACGCCCGCCGGGAGAATCATCACGGCGCCCTTGTTGAAGATCACCTGGAGCTCCAGGCCCAGCGCGCGGATCACGTCGAGAACGATGGTCTGGTTCGGTTCCCAGGTCGCCACAATCGCGCGCCCAACCGAGAGCGGCTGAACGCCACGCGTGCGAAGCGCCGCGACGAACTCTTGTGGTGGGGCCTCTCCCAGTTGCTTCTCCTCGCGGGTAGCGGGGCGATACAGCAGCGCGCCGTTCTCCGCGACGACACGGTGGAAGAGGTCGAGCCGGGGAAAGACCTGCGCGAGATCATCCAACTGACGGCCTGTGACCAGAATCAGCCTGCGCCCGGAAGCCACGGCGCGTTCGAGTGCGGCAACCGTCGCGGCGTTCACTATGCCGTCAGTGGCGAGCGTTCCATCGTAGTCGGTCGCAAGGGCAAGGTAGCGCATAGGCATGAGTTGTACTCCTGGCAGCGCCGCGAACGCACGGCGAAAGATGCCGGCGTGTGCGGCTCTAGCTGCCGGAGGCTACCACTGCAAGGTGTAGACCTCAACGCAGATTCTGCTGACCTCGCAAGTCTGCGTTAGCGTCTCAATGGCACGTGTTTCCTGATGGCAGAGTAACGGATATCATAGGTTTGGCTGATGCATGAGGAGGAGATGAACCCTTGGACATACACATCCGACCGCTTGCCCCTCAGGACCGCACGGCAATTGTGGCGCTGATTCCACGGCTGCTCACAGGGCTTGCACCGTGGCGTGATACTCATCGGTGGATGGAGCGCATACGGCACTCGCTCGATGCTGTGCTGGAAGGCAAGGAGCCCAATAACGTTCTGCTGGTCGCGGCTGACACCGATGAGCGCGTGCTTGGCTTCATCAATATGTCCCGCACTACCAACTTCAGTGGCGAGCCGCAGATCTATATTGATGATATTGCGGTCATACCAGAGGCAGAGGGCCAGGGCATCGCCAAAGCGCTCCTCGATGCCGCCGAACACTATGCCCGGAGTGCTGGCATTCGCGTTCTCGCGCTCGACGTGAATGCCGGGAATACCCATGCTCGCTCGGTCTATAGCCATCGCGGCTTTCTGGAGGAATCGCTGCGTCTGGTGAAAGTGCTTGGCGAGAGCGATACCACTCCGTTGGCATGAACCCAACGGATGCCGTACGCTCATATTCGGCCCATTCAACGCAAAACATATGGCCGACGAGACCAATGAACTCCGTCGGCCATCATGTTTCTTGGAATTGTGGACTTGCCGCTACAGCGTAATGATATGGTCGGGCGGATTCCCAGCGAGCGCGCCGTAGAGATCGGGGAAGCAGCCGACACTCACGCCCTCGACGGTGTTGACCGGAGTGCAGTTCGGCGGCTCGCCCGCTGCCAGCCCACGCTCCATCGCGCATTGATCGCAGAGCATCAGCAGCATGTTCTGCTCGCGAGCGATTTTGCCCAGCCGCTCCCCAATGGGATCACCCTTGCGTAAGACATAGGTATTGTCGTCGAAGAACATCATCCCAACGACTTCGACGCCATGAGTCCCCGCTTCGAGTTGTGGCAAGATCATCTTGCCCAGCTTATAGCTGGCAGTGTGACCGCTCGTGCTAAAGACATACGCCACTTTCAT
>DASUWS010000310.1:0-12722 GCA_036378295.1 Ktedonobacterales bacterium | reverse complement strand
GACGCGTTCACCGCGGCGCTTGGCTTTGGCGAGGGACTCGTCTCGCTCCTGATCTGGCTGGCATTCTTCGCCGTCTACCTCGTGCCGGTCTTGCTTATCTTCTTGCTGGTGCGCCGTATCATGCGTGCTCGTGCCGCTCATGGTCTCGCGCCAGTGGTTGCCCGGGGCTCTGCTCCGGCTTCTTCGACCGCTCCCGCTGCGCCATCCATACCCGGCCAGCCTCCCAGCAAGCCAGAGTAGGGCAAGAGAGCGCCGCTCGTGACGATGGGGACGTGGCGGCTTCAGGTGAGTGGGGTAGGCGGGGCCAGTCGCGCAGGCTATAGTAGGGAGATCAGGACTTCCAGGAGTAGGCAGCCTGGTATCTGACTCGCCCTGAGCACTGAATGCATGCCAATGAAGGGAAGGAGCCCGCCTGGCACCCGGGACCGACGAACCAGACGCATATGAGAAGCGTCCGGTACCGCGCATGCCACTCCAGTAGCCCCTGCCGCCGAGGCGCCTCAGTGGTCATTGCCGTGGCCGCGCATCATTAACTTCCGGCCACGCACCCGGCACATCTGCAGCAAACCGCCGTGAGCGGGCTGCATGCGACGTTCCTGGTCTGCACCAGGCTCGCCGCGTTCGGCATTGGCGCCTCGCTGATCGAGAAGACGAGGAGAGGAGGGAAGCGCGCAAGCGCACGTATGAGCCGCCCGCATCCGCCTGTATCACGACGGCAAGCAGCACCTTCAGTTGTGGGAATGGGCAGAAAGGAGATTGCTGTGACAACGCGATGCACGCATTTGGAAGCAATTCAGGATGTGACGCCCACCGGGAATGGCTGCAAAGAGTGCCTGGAGATGGGCGACACATGGGTACACCTGCGCCTCTGCCTGACGTGCGGCCACGTAGGCTGCTGCGACAACTCGAAGAACAAGCACGCCAGGAAACACTTTCATGCGACTGGCCATCCCATCATCCAGTCGTTCCAGCCGGACGAGGACTGGCGCTGGTGCTACATGGACAAGATATACCTGTAGCTGGTTGCTCATGGCCGTCTTGCGCTCACGCTCAGGCACACCAGCGCTCCTGCGTGATGATCTCTTCGCTCGCGATGCCTGCTATCCGTGCCGCATTGCCTCTTGGAGATTCTGCCAGTCGCTGGTGAAGGTCACAAGCGCGTCATTGGTCAACGGCGACTGCACAAGCGAGCGGATCACGTCGGGCTGTGCCGTGATATCGTGCGCGCCCGCCAGGGTCGCCTCGATCACATCGTCAGCTGATCTGAGACTGGCCACGAGCAGCCGCGTCGCCGTTCCCTGTGCTTGCAGCAGCTGCGCCATCTCGCCCACACGATCACAGGCGTCTAGACCTGCCCGGCGCAGCCGCCCGAAGTACGGAATGATCCACTCAGCGCCCGCCAGCATGCCCGCGTACGCCTGTGGGAGCGTATAGACGGCGGTATAGGCGATGCGGGCGCCATCACTCCGCAGGATCTTCCCGGCCCGAAGACCGTTCGCCGTCATCGGGAGCTTGAGCACGACACGCGCAGGATCAATGGCCATCCACGCGCGCCCCGTTGCGACAAGATCATCAGCCCCCTCGGCCATCGGTTGCAAGAACACCGGGCCAGAGCAGAGGGCGAGCAGTTGTCCTGCAAGATCGTCGAGCGCGAGCCGCTGCCCGCGTTCGCGTGCCGCCAACAGGATCGTCGGGTTCGTCGTGACACCAAGTACTGGGAAGTCCCGGCAGACCTGCGCCACATCTTCGAGCCACGCGCTATCAACTAGAAGCGCCATCTCAACCCCTCCGTCCTAAGAGCGTCTCGCCGGACATCTGGTCGCATCCACTGCGTTTATCCGGCCAAGTCGCGTAGCTTCTCCAGCGCGACATGCAGCCGCCCCAGTACCCGCTCGCGCCCCAGCACCGCCAGCATTTCCGGCAGACCGGGCGTCTCTTTGCGCCCGCTCACCGCAACACGTACCAGCATAAAGACTGGCCCACGGTCAGGCACCTGTGTGCCGTCAGCCTTCGTCCTGATATATCCCAGACGTGTCACCGTCGCATCCAGCGTCTGAAGCAGCGTCTCCGCCGTCCAGTCTGGCAATTCGCCCAAGACCGCCAGCAGCGCCTCAATCGCGGCAGGCGCGCGCTCCGCATCCATCCCTTTACCCAGCAGCAGTTGAGCATCATACTCTGGCTGCTCGACAAAGAAGAACGACGTGAGTAGCGGCACATCAGCCAGTGTCTTGAATCGCTCCTGATCGAGCATGAACACCTGGCGGGCATACTCGCGATCCACCGTTGCGGCCACATCCTCTGGAAGACCTCTGAGCAGGAACGGCATCGCAAGCTCCGTCAGCCGCTCTGGCGTGAGCTGGCGGATATAGTGGCCGTTGAACCAGTCAAGCCGGGTCATGTCGAAAATCGCGGGCGATGTGCCGAGGCGCCGGTCATCGAATGACTCGATCATCTCCTCACGCGTGAAGAACTCTTTCTTGTCATCGTAGGACCAGCCAAGCAGCAGCAGGAAATTACAGATCGCTTCTGGCAAGTAGCCCTTGTCGCGATAATCCAGCAGAGGCAGCGCGCCATGCCGCTTCGACAGTTTCGAGTGGTCGGGCGCGAGTACCAACGGCACATGCACCACCGTCGGCTCCTCCCAACCAAGTGCGCGATACACCTGCGCATAGCGTGGCGCGCTCGAAATATACTCCTCGCCGCGTATCACGTGCGTGATATCCATCAGGTGATCGTCGATGATATTGGCGAAGTTGTACGTCGGGTAGCCATCCGACTTCAGCAGGATCATGTCGTCGATGGTGCTGTTGTCGAAGGTGATGTCGCCACGCAGGAAGTCGTGAAAGGTCGTCGTCCCCTCGATGGGCGCGGCGAAGCGAATCACCGACGGCAGTCCCTCCGCCTCGTTGGCGGCGCGCTGCTCCGGTGTCAGATAGCGACAGCGGCGATCATAGCGTGTCGGTTCATTGCGGGCACGCTGCTCCGCGCGCATCTGCTCCAGCCGCTCCTCGGTGCAGTAGCAGCGATAGGCGTCTCCCTGCGCGATCAGTTTCTCGGCGTATTCGCGGTAGAGGTCCAGCCGCTCGGACTGCAGGTAGGGGCCGTATGGGCCGCCAACATCCGGCCCCTCGTCCCACTCCAGCCCAAGCCACTTCAACCCCTCCTGAATCGCTTCGATGGACCCTGGCACCAGTCGCTTGCGATCGGTATCCTCCACCCGCAACACAAATTTGCCGCCTGTGTGCCGGGCCGCCAGCCACTCAAAGAGCGCCGTGCGGTAGTTGCCAATATGGGGAAATCCCGTGGGACTCGGCGCATAGCGCGTCCGCACGGGAACAATATCCTTTGTACGATCAGCCATGACGAACCTCAATTACCAATTACGTTGTGTCGTTCGGTCGCGAGCGTGCCCCACGCTGGTTATCCGCGTTATACGCGGCCCAGCAGTGGATAGTGGAACGGTTTGCCCTGAAAGGCTTTCACCGCGCCGATGACGCCAAAGACAATCGCGATAATCTGCACAACCAGGATGATCGCGTACATGATGATGAAGACGGTGAACGCAGCAACCGGAAACGCTGGCGCCTGCGTCGGATCTGTCGGCATGTTCTCCATGAACGAAAAGAAACTGGTGAAATAGATGATCATGCCTGGGATCAAGATCACCAGGTCGATGATCCAGACCCCAAGATGGAAGAAGAACGCCTGCTTCGACTGCTGCGCGGCGTATGGCGACTTCCCGCGATTCACCAGCCAGAGAATCAGCGGCACGATCAATGCCCCAAAGAAGATGCTCAGGTGAGACAGCCCCGCCATCACCGTCTGGTTATGGTCTGGTTGCTGCGCTAGCCCATAGGGCGCATAGCCAGGCGCGTAGGCATATCCTGGCATCGAGCCCGGAGGCGGCGGCCCCCACACACCGGGCTGTCCCAGCGAGGGACCCGGAGGCGGCAGCGGGATGCGCAGATCAGGACGTTGCGCGAAGAGCGCTTCCAGCACCTGCCACGCCTGGGGTGGATCAGCAGGCGTTGCCGAGGCATACTGGCCGCTTGTCGTGCGCCACGCCACGGAGGGCAGTGGTTGTGCCCCCGCAGGCGCCGCGGGATCGTTGACCAGCCCGGCCCAGGCAATCTCGGCCATCGGATACGAGGCGCCGGGCGCTTCCAGCCGATCCGCCCAGACGCTCAATGTACCACCACCGCGCAGCGCGACACCCACGAGCGCAGTCCCGCCAGTCGCTCCCGTACTCATCCCTCTCTCGATCCTCTCATCATGCACACTGCCCACATGCACCAAATGCAGCGGTTACTGCTGGCCGAGCGCCCGCGCGATCACCATGCGCTGAATCTGATTCGTCCCCTCATAGATCTGGGTAATCTTGGCGTCGCGCATCATCCGCTCGACCGGAAACTCTTTCATGTACCCATAGCCACCGAGCACTTGAATAGCGTCATTCGTGACCGAAATCGCGGCATCAGAGGCGAACGTCTTGGCGATGGCCGACTCACGGCTGAAGCGCGGCGTCCCCGCATCTATCAACCCGCCGGCATGGTAAACGAGCTGGCGGGCTGCCTCCACCTGAATGTCCATATCGGCCAGCATGAACTGTATCGCCTGATTATCCCAGATGGGCTTGCCAAACTGCACCCGCTGCTTCGCGTATTGCACCGCGAAATCGAGCGCGCCCTGTGCGATGCCGAGCGCCTGGGCAGCGATGCCAGGGCGGGTGCGGTCCAGCGTCATCAGGGCGATCTTGAAGCCCTCGCCCTCTTTGCCGAGTAGATTCTCGGCGGGAATGACGCAGTCCTCGAAGACCAGCTCACCCGTCTGTGAGCCGCGAATGCCCATCTTGTTCTCGATCTTGCCCATATGGAAGCCGGGACGATCCGCCTCGACTACGAACGCGCTGATACTCCGGGTGCCTTGTTCGCCCGTCACGGCGAAGACCGTGTTGATATGCGCCACCCCAGCATTGGTGATGAAGTGCTTCAGCCCATTGAGCACATAAGTATCGCCCCGCTTCTCCGCGCGGGTGCGCATCGCCCCGGCATCGGAACCGGAGCCAGGCTCGGTAAGCGCATAGGCGGCCAGCCACTCGCCACTCGCCAGCTTGGGAATGAAGCGCTTCTTCTGCTCATCAGTGCCCGCGAGCAGAATCGGCAGCGCGCCCAGTTGCTGAACACAGAGCAACAGTGATGTGGTAGCGCAGGCTTTGGCCAGTTCCTCGATGACCATGAGAATGCTCAATTCGCTCGATCCCAGGCCGCCGTACTCCTCTGGAAAAGGCATGGCGAAGATATCCTGCTGCGCGAGCAACTCCTTCATATCCCAGGGAAACTCGCCCTTCGCATCAATCTCCGCCGCGCGGGGAGCAACCTTCTCGCGCGCCAGATCGCGCACCATATCGATCAGCATCTTCTCTTCAGATGCGAGTTGGACGGCCATGCAGAACGCTCCTTTGCGTCAATGCGCTTATACATTCGCTGCGACGTGCGCCAAGGGCACTGATGTGCCCTTCACTCGCCTGCTGTTCATAACGTCAGCACCACGCGCGTACGCTTTATGATGTGCTACGAAACCGGGAAAACAACGTCACCCACGCATTATACGTGTGCGTACAACGGAGCGTCAAACGAGGCAAAAAAGCAGGCGGACTATTACGCATGATGCGCCTTGCTACACAGGGAAGTGCGGTGATATACTGGAGGAGAACCGAGACTTGTCCGGAAATACGTCTGTCACAAAAAGTGGGTTTTTGGTCCCACTTTTTTTCTATGCGGGCAATTCGCCGGGCAGCACAACTCGGAGCGCGCCGCGTCTAGCGGAGTGGCATCCGGCGATACATTGGGGAGGCGTGGGATGTTCTCACGCCTTCGTCGTGTTTCATGTCACACTGCGGCTCTACCGAACCGCTGTCGGGGTGCGGGAAGGGGGATTACCATGCGAACAGAATTTCAGACTGCAATCGCCCAATTGATTCATGAAAAAGGTCTCCCACAGGATAAGGTGATGGCCGCAGTGGCTAATGCGCTGTTGGCGGCATACCGCAAAGGCACTGGTAGTGGCGACAATATTCGAATAGAAGTTGAGAGCAACGGCGAGGTCAAGATCTGGGCATCGAAGCGCGTCGTCGCGCAGGTGCAGGACCCGATGCGCGAGGTGTCGCTCGCCGAAGCGCAACAGCGCGACCCACACGCGGCGCTAGGCCAGCAGATTGATGTCGAGGCGCCAGAAATATTCAACAAAATCCCGGCGCAGGCCGCCAAGCAGATCATCCTGCAACGGATTCGTGAGGCTGAGCAGGAGTTCCTGTTCGAGTCGTATCAGGACCAGATTGATGATCTGGTCATCGGCACCGTGCTGCGGCGCGATGAGAACGGCGCGTACGTGCTGGATTTGAACAAGATCGAGGGCCTGCTCGAATCCAAAGAGCAGATCCCTGGCGAGCGTATGCGCATCGGACAGCGCGTGCGTGTCTATCTGTACGAGTTGAAGCGGGGCGGCGGGCGCGGTGTGCAGGCTCTGGCTTCGCGCACGCACCGCAACATCATCAAACGGCTGTTCGAGCTGGAAGTGCCTGAGATTTACGATGGGCAGGTGGAGATCAAAGCCATCGCCCGCGAGCCGGGCAGCCGCTCGAAGGTTGCCGTCTGGGCACGCCAGGAGGGCATCGATCCTATCGGCGCGTGTGTCGGGGTGCGAGGGACACGTATCAACAATGTCATCAGCGAGCTGAACGGCGAGAAGATTGACATCATCCTGTGGGACCCCGATCCTGCGAAGTTCGTGGCCAACGCGCTCAGCCCGGTAAAGCCGCTGTCGGTAGAGCTGCGCGAATCGGACCACACGGCGCTGGTGACAGTGCCTGAAAAGCAGCTTTCGCTGGCAATTGGTAACCGTGGACAAAACGCGCGGCTGGCGGCGCGTCTTACCGGCTGGCGCATTGATATAGTGCGGCCAGAGGAGCATCCGGTGCGGGGCGAAGACATGCCGGCGGCGACGAGCTTCGAGGTGTGATGTCATCACCTGGGGAGGAGCTTGACATGTCCACGTCACAGCAGCAACAGCCCAAGAACACGAACAAACCGAAACAGGGCGCGCGGCCACGCCACGTGCCCCAGCGCACCTGTATCGTCTGCCGCCAGGTGCGCCCGAAGCGCGAGCTGATTCGCGTGGTGCGCACCCCGGCTGGCCACATCGAGCTTGACCCAACAGGCAAGAAATCCGGGCGGGGCGCATACCTTTGCGCGCGTCGCTCGTGCTGGGAGCCGGCGCTACATCAGGGGAAGCTGGAGCGCGAATTTGAGATGGCCATCCCGGCGGAAGATCGTCCCGCGCTGGAGGCGTATCTCGATTCGCTCCCTCCAGAACCAGCGCCCGCCGCTCCGAAGCGATCGGCCAGGCAGCGCAAGGGATCCGCGTTACCTGGCCGTGAGGAGGGAGTATCCGCCGGGTAGGCATTACGTCCGCTCAGGAGTCCACGAGGGTGGATCGCTCGCGGGGAATGATTCCATCGAAGACCTATTGACGACATCCTCAGCCTGTTGCGGTGCCTGCGCCGCGCCGCTGGGCTGACCAGATTGAGCAGCCTGGCCGGACGTCTGCGCTCCCTGCGCTGAGGTGCTCAGAGGAATCTGTTTCGCTTTCGCCTTCTCACTCTTGGGAATATCCAGGATCAGCACGCCCTGCTCGAACCGAGCGGTCGCACGATCGGCGTCCAGCGCCGAGGGAAGCGTAATCGAGCGATAGACCGAGCCTGAGCGGCGCTCGCGCAGGAGCCAGTTTTCCTCTTTCCGCTCCTGCTCGGCTTTGGTCTCGCCACGAATCGTGAGAGTGTCACCTTGCACGGTGATCTGCACATCTTCGGGCTTGATGCCCGGCAGCGAGGCACGCACCTCAAACGCATCGTCCTTCTCGACCACATCCAGCGGGACCATTCCACGCACTGCTGGGATAATCGATCCTGCCGGGCGGAGGAAATTCTCCTGAATCATCCGTTCCATCGCTTCGCGCATGCTCGCCATATCACGCCACGGGTCCCATCGATCCAAAGCCATGTTGCCGTGCCTCCTTCATCTGGCCATCCGAGATGCCAGGCGTTCCATCCGCACACCCTTCCTGTCGGCTGAACGAGACGCGCCACGCGTAGCGTAGAGCAACTCCGTCCAGAGAGCATGGGGCAGCACAAAATATGCCAGCGCATCCAGGAAATGAACGTGCTGGCATGTGCATTAAGTGATGAGAAACGCAGACGATATGGGTACTCCGGCGCTCACAGGCCCGCGAAGACATCATCCTCCGGTGTGGGATAGGCATGATCGGAGATCGGCGGCGGGGCGAGCACGAGGGACTCGCGCCCCATGAACTCGCGCAACTGCTCCGGCGTTGCCTGCGCGAAGGGACTATCCGCGGGCATCTGGGTTGCGTGCGCCCGCATTGATTGCAGCTTGGCGCCAAATTCCGCATCGTTGAGCGTGACCACCGTCGTGATCTCCGACATCGGCGTTCCCATCTGCTCGAAAGGTATGGTGCCCGCGTCGCCGCCAGGGATGAAATCCTGCCCGCGCTTGCGGGCCTCCTCGCGCATTGCGACCAGACGCTCGCGGGGAATGGCGTTGTAATACACCTTGCGAACACGATGCGGCTCTAGCCCTGAGGTCAAGTGTTCTGGATAGCGCGTTGGGTCGGCAGCCGCCGCAACCGCCGCCAGCGTGTAGCGGTGAATCGCCATATGGTCGGGATGCCCGTAGCCGCCATTGGCCGAGAACGTCACCACGACCGCCGGACGAAATCGCCGAAGATGGTAGACGACGCGCCCGACCGCTGCATGTTCGTCGGCATCGGCAAGCTGCCCATCAATATAATCGAGGAACGAAACATCATGAACGCCGACCGCGGCACACGCGGCCCGTAACTCACCCTCGCGCACCTGCGCCAGATTTTCTGGCGTCGCCAGCGAGGGGTCCGCGATTTTCCCCACTTCACCGCGCGTCGCGCAGACAATCGCCGCTGGATGCCCATGCATCGTTGCCCGCGCCAGCGTGCCCGCCAGCCCAAACGATTCATCATCCGGGTGCGCGAAAACCCCCATGATGCCCGGCAGGGCGCCAGGCACACTACTCGTCGTCATACGAATTGGTCCATTCCCTTCATCACATCTCATGGAGCCAGGGATACTCAACCCTGTGTCGCAACCAGCCCTGGCTTATCATGATCGTGCGGCTCTTGCTGGCCGCGCTGGTCTGTCCCCGCTGGCTTCGCCGCGCGCGGCTGCCCACCCTCAAGGGCGATGTTGATCACCTCACGCGCATCATCGACCGGGACGAAGTGCATCTCGTCGCGCAGCTCCTGCGGCAGATCTTCCAGGTCGTATTCGTTGCGCCGTGGGAAGATCACCGTGCGGATGCCCGCGCGATGCGCCGCCAGCACCTTCTCTTTCAGGCCCCCAATCGGCAAGACCTTACCACGCAGGCTGATCTCGCCCGTCATAGCGACATCCGAACGCGCCCGGCGACCCGTCACGAGCGAGACAATCGCCGTCATCATTGTCACGCCAGCCGAAGGGCCATCTTTTGGAATCGCCCCTTCAGGCACGTGGATGTGGAACGTGCGGTTCTCGAACGCTGTCGGGTCTATGCCCAGCGACTCCGCGTTGGAGCGCACATAGGTCAGCGCCGCCATCGCCGACTCTTTCATCACATCGCCAAGCTGGCCCGTCAGGGTCAACGTATTCTCGCGGCTGGGCATCATCGCCGCTTCGATGAAGATGATGTCGCCGCCGACCGGCGTCCAGACCAGGCCCGTCACGACACCGGGACGATCAAGCCGCTCCGCCGTCTCTTCAAAGAAGCGGGGCCGCCCCAGCAATTCGCGCAAGCCCTCTGGCGTGACCGTAACCGGGCCTGTTTGTCCCTCGGCAATCTGGCGCGCCACCTTGCGGCAAACCGAGCCAAGCTCGCGTTCGAGGTTGCGCACGCCCGCCTCGCGGGTGTAGCCACGGATAATAGCAATCACCGTCTCATCAGGCATGCTAAGCTCATCGGACGTCAGGCCGTTGGCGACAATCTGCTTCGGCAGCAGGAAGCGACGGGCGATATGCAGCTTCTCGTCCTCGGTATAGCCGCTCAACTCCAGAATTTCCATACGGTCGCGTAGTGGCGCTGGGATTGGGTCGAGCGAGTTCGCGGTTGCGATGAACATGACCTTCGAGAGGTCGAACGCCAGATCAAGGTAATTATCGCGGAAGGAGAAGTTTTGCTCAGGGTCAAGTACCTCCAGCAAGGCCGAGGACGGGTCGCCACGCCAGTCTGAGGCAAGCTTGTCTACCTCGTCCAGCATGAAGACAGGGTCATTCGTTCCTGCCCGTCGAATAGACTGGAGGATACGCCCGGGCATCGCGCCGATATAGGTGCGGCGGTGGCCGCGAATCTCGGCCTCATCGTGAATGCCACCAAGCGACATCCGCACAAATTCGCGTCCCAACGCCCGCGCTATCGAGTGTCCGAGGGATGTCTTGCCAACTCCCGGCGGCCCCACGAAGCACAGAATTGGCTCGCGGCTGGCGGCATTGCTGGTATCAGCCGCCTCATCGCTCTCCGCCGCGGCGCGACGCACCTCTTTGAGATGGCGCACCGCCAGATACTCCAGGATGCGCGCCTTGATCTTGTCGAGGTCATAGTGGTCCTCATCCAGGACCTGACGGGCATGGGGCACGTCAATGCTCTTGCCGGTACTCTTGCTCCAGGGGAGTGAGATGATGAGGTCGAGATATGTGCGAATGACCGAATATTCCGGTGAGGCGGCGGGCAGCTTTTCGAGCCGTGATAGCTCGCGCTGGGCTTCCTTGTAGGCCTCCTCCGGCATATGTGCCTGCTCGATTTTCTCGCGCAGGTCGTTGACGGTGGCGGCTTCTTCGCTCTCCTCGCCCAACTCCCGCTGAATGACCTTCATCTGCTCGCGCAGGAAGTATTCCTGCTGGGCTTTGCCCATCTCCTCCTGGGCCTGGCTCTGAATCTTCTTGCCCAGTTCCAGCACTTCCAGCTCGCGCGTGAGGAATCGCGTAACCGTGATCAGCTTCTCACGCACGGAGTCCATTTCAAGCAACTCCTGGCGCAGTTCCAGATCCATCTGGGCGCTGCTAGCAATCAGATAGACAATCTGCCTCGGGTCTTCCACATTGAGCGCTGCCAGCGCCAATTGATCAGGGAGATACTGAACGAGGTTGACGAGTCGCTGAAACATGTCGCTCGCGTTGCGCTGAAGCGCCTCGATCTCGACTCCTTCTTCGACTGTCTCCGGAAGCAGATGTACCTTCGCCTTCAGATATGGTTGTTCCTCGAGGTACTCGTCAATGTAGATGCGCTCAAGCCCCTGCACAAAAATCTGAAGCGTTCCCTCCGGCATGCGCAACAGGCGCGCAATCCGCGCAACGGTGCCGACACGGAAGCAGTCATCTGGCCCGGCATCCTCGACGCTCTCGTCTTTCTGCGCCACCAGGCCCACCAATCGCGAACCACGCATGACGTCATCGATCAGACGAATGGAGCGTTCCTTGCCCACCCCCAGCGGAATCATCGCGAACGGATAGACAACCGTATCTTTGAGCGGGAGAATCGGCAATTCAGCAGGCAATGCGAGCGCAGGCTCCTCACGCACGCCATGTTCGCCTTCCTCGCCTTCGCCGTGGTCGTGGCCAGTGGCGTCACCCTGGTTCTGATCGGCTGGCTCGCCGCTGGTGCTCTCGTCGCTGATCTCCTCGTCCGCCGCGGCTGGCACGGCCTCAGGGTGAGCCTCGGCCTCCGCTGCTGGCGGGGATGGTTGCGCGGGACGGACGAGCGGAATCGTGGGCGTTTCTGACATGTCGCCAAACGCTTCATCGCGCACGTCGCCTGTCTCCGCGCTACCTGTCTCCGCGCCACCTGTCTCCGTGCCGCCTGTCGGCTCGGGCGTCTGCGGCTCGTTGTCGTTCTGAGGCTCGTTGTCGTTGTGAGGCAGCCTATCCGGGGATGTATCATCACGCATGCGATGTCTCCTTGGGGTAGGAATAGGTCAGCCTGCCAGCGGCTGGCGCGGGCGCTACGAGTGGACCGGCTGGCGATTGGCTGGTCGGTGCGTTTTCACTGGAATCGGTATCGGCAGTTCCGCCGTCCCGTTCCTGTCCCGTTTCTTCTGGTGGGGCGATATCCTGGGAGCGGCGTGGCAGTGTGATTCTCAGGAAGCCGTTCTGGTAGACTGCGCTCGCCATCTCTGCCTGTATTGGCGTAGACAAATAGGCATCCGCACGAAACGGGCCATAGCGTATCTGCGCCTCGTGGTAGTACGTTTCGGCATCGTAATCGCTGTCATCAACCCGCTCGCCTGCGACGACGATGGCATTGGGATAGAGGGTGATCTCGATACTATCTTCGTCCATCCCCGCCAGCTCGATCTTCACCAGCACAGCATCAGGCGTTTCGTGAATATCCATCGCGGGCCGCCAGACAGCTCCCGGCTGAAGATAGGGATACTGCTGGCCCAGATGAAACATCGCGCCGCGCAGCTCCCGGTAGTGATGTTCCAGGCTGGACGTGGCGCTTCCCGAATAGTAGATAGCTTGGTGAAACCGGAGACGCATGGCAACCGCTCCTCAGGGTAAATCCTGGCCCATGAAAGGCTCTTTGCCACAGCTGATGCGCCACGCAACGTACCCTGCGCATGCGGTATGCGTAGCGCGCGCACCAGCC
>DASUWS010000309.1:0-2680 GCA_036378295.1 Ktedonobacterales bacterium | reverse complement strand
ACGGCCATACTCCTGCCTGTACCGCATGGCAACCGGCAAAATAGTCATGGCTGCATTGAAATACATTGACGGCTCAGTGTAGCTGGGGTATCCTGATTCTGCAGCACACCCCGGAAAATGGCGGAGTCACGCTCTGCAGTGGCGTTGCATGCGCGACGCGTGAGTGATGAGTAGATGCACTGATGTTGCATGGATGAAGGAGTAGGACGTGCCGCAGGCTCCCGCAAAAAGTGCACTTGCTCCCGGAACGATCATTCGGAACAACTATCGCATTGAGGAATTGATCGGGAGCGGCGGCTATGCGAATGTGTATCGCGCGACTGAGATGACCTTTGGCTATGAGCGGGCAATCAAAGAGGTCACCGATACGGACCCCGGTGTACGCATGCAGTTTCAGCTCGAAGCGCGCCTGCTCATTGATACCAAGCACCCCAATATCCCGCGTGGCTATTACCTCCTCGAAGACAAGAGCCGCATGTATCTCATCATGGAGTATGTGCATGGCAAAGACCTCGAAGAGATCCTCAATGATAGCCTGAAGTCGCGCAGGCAGCCACTCGATGAGGCGCAGGTGCTGCAATGGGCGATTGCCGTCTGCGGCGCACTGACCGAGATGCATTCGCTCAAGACGCCTATCATTCATCGCGATATCAAGCCCGCCAATATCAAAGTTACCCCCGATGGCCGCCCAGTTCTGATCGATTTCGGGCTGGCGAAGCTGCATAAGCCCAGCCGCTCTACGCAGGCTGCCGCTCAGGGCGTCTCCCCAGGCTTCGCGCCTCCCGAACAGTACATGGCCAAAGGCAAGACCGACGCACGCACAGATGTCTATGGGCTGGGCGCAACGATCTATGCCTGCCTGACTGGCCGCGATGCGCCCGAAGCGCCCGCGCGCCTGCTCGCGCAGACGGGGGCAACTGGCCAGGGCGCGGCTCTCAAGCCAGTGGGCTATTACAATCCGCAGGTGAGCGAGGCGACCGAGCGCATTATCAAGAAAGCGCTGGAACTCTCACCACAACAGCGCCAGCAATCTGCGGCGGACCTGCAGCGCGAGCTTCAGGCTGCTCTGAACGCGCTCAATGGAGGCAAGGCGGGGACCGCGACAGTAGAGAAGGGATCGGCGGCCGACTCGTTGACGCGTGGCTCGGCAAAACGGCCCGCGGTAGCCTCGCCTGCGGCTTCAGGTGTGCGCGGCACCAACAAAGTTCCCGCAGCGCCCGCATCGCCTTCGGTGGTGCATCCCCTGGCCGACGACTCGCGCCAGCAGACCAAGGGAACCCTTATCGCCGCGCAGCAGCGCAGCTCCAAGCATGCCGCCGCCACGCCGGCCTCCGGACGCGGCAACGGGAAACGTTCATCTGGCGGTGGCTTGCCCGCGCCGTCGCTGCTTGCCTATCCAGGTAATAGCTTAGCAGCGGATGTCGCTGGCAATACGGCGCTCGCGCCACGCGTCACTGGCACGCCAGCCGCCGTACTGACCCCCCCAGAAGGCTCGACGACGATGGCGCCCGCCGCGCAATCGACTAGGTCGGCGTGGATCAAGGTTGGCACGATGCCCGTAAGCGGTGTGGGTAAAGTGATGCTCGCGTTCGGCTTTGTCGAGACGCTCTGGGGCGCGCTGATTATCGCGCTTGGCGTGGTGATGGCGGCGACCAAAGGCAATAACTTCCCCGTGATGACGTTTGTCGGCGCGTGGCTCATCGTCGTGCTGCTGTCCAGTCTGATCGGCGGCCAGGCGATTAGCCGGCCCGTCTTCCGGCGCAAGCGGGTGAGTGGATTCCGACGCGGCTTGCAGGGATTTGGACTACTCGTCTATTCGGTCGTCGTACATGCGGTTGCGATCTGGGGCGTCACCACCTATTCCAACATCCAAAGCAGCGCCACCGTTGCCATCATCGCGTTTATCGCCTTCGGCCTGAACGTGCTGTTCATCGGCGTTTTCACGATGCTCAATATGCTCAACAATTAAGGCGGAGCGGTTTTCTATGCCCCGGTTGAATCCGGTGCTCATCACCCAGCAGCCGAACCCAATGTTTCGCCTTGGTGCGCTCGTCTATGGACGTGACGACGTGCTGCACCTCGAGTTTGGCGAGCCTGACCTCGCTACGCCACCCCATATCACCGCCGCGGCTATCGCCTCCCTCTCTGATGATCGCCAGGGCTACGGTCCCGGCAATGGAATCGCCGAGCTACGTGCCGCCGTCGCCGCACGGGTCGGTCGCGTCAACGGGTTTACGCCATCTGCCGACCAGGTGGTGATGACCGCGGGTGGAACAGGCGCGCTGATGAGCAGCCTGCTGGCTACATGCGCCCCCGGCGATGTCGTCCTGACCCCTGACCCTGGATGGCCCGGCTATGATGCGATGCTCGCGGTGGCGGGCGCCAGCCGTATCTACTATCCTCTGCTGCCGGAGCGTGGCTGGCTGCCTGATCTCGATGCGCTCGAAGCCGCGATCACGCCCCGGGCGCGCGTCCTGCTCATCAACTCGCCGTCGAACCCCGGCGGCGCCGTCTATCCGCCGGAGACCGTCACGGCGCTGTTGGAAATCGCGGCACGCCACGATCTCTGGCTGCTCTCTGATGAATGTTATGACGAGTTGATATTCAGTGGCCGCCATATCAGCCCAGCGGCCCTCGACCCAGATGGACGCGTGCTGACCGTCGGCAGCTTTTCCAAGAC
>DASUWS010000308.1:0-17543 GCA_036378295.1 Ktedonobacterales bacterium | reverse complement strand
CGCCGCTCGAACTGCTTGCCGCGACAGGTAACGCACAGGCCAAGGTAGTACGAGAGCCCTGGCAGGCCTGTCTCCACGATCGAGACGCGCCGAACGGTGTCCTGAGTATCAAGATGCTCGGTGCAAAACCAGTGATCACACGAGCGGCATTTCACCATCGTGTATTGATCGCCATCGTGATGACACCCTGGGGCATGGCACTCCGGGACAATGACGACAGGGGCAGTGTTACGCATGCAGCATATTCCCTTCTACACTGAATTTCCCAGCCTCATCGTTCGCTATAGCAAGGAGTGTGCCATCTTACTGTTCGTCGTATCCAACCCGCCTCGCAGCAGCAGAGTGTAGGGTGGATACATGGTGTGTGCTCAATGCGCCTGGTTCGCCCCGATCACCCCTCACACTGTGGAGCACATGGTTGCGCGAGGCTTCCGTCGCACGGTATTGCCTGAGCTTGCTGCTGGCCAGCTTGCTGCTCGTAGTAGGCGATTTTCGCGGTGATGGCGGCGAGATGCTGGCTCACCTCCGCGAGATGCGCTTCAACCCGCGCTTGATGCTGTTGCAGCAGCTCCATGCGGTCGGGAACGGTCTGCTCTCCCTCAAGAATCAGCCTGGTGTAGCGCTGAATATCGCGAATGGGCATCCCGGTGGCCCGTAGACGCTTGATGAACTGAATCCAGCTAATATGCTGCGACGTGTACGCCCGGTGGCCGTTGGCGTCGTTGCGCCCAGCCGGCTGCATCAGTCCGGCGCGTTCATAATACCGCAGGGTATGCGCACTGATTCCGGTTGCCCGCGCCATTTGCTGAACGGTGAACACTTGCTCCGCGCCTTGTTGCTGTCGCGCGACATCTCCCTGTTCAATCACCAGTGTTTGGTCGATATCCTGTCGCTGTTGCACACCATTGCCTTTCTTGATGCCTTCCTGGATTGCGAATTGCTCTGCTTCCCGCATCGGAGCATAGCGTAGCACCATCTTTCGGTTCACGTTCAGAATCGGTCTTCCGCTCGCTCCCTGACCGTTGACCACCAGACCCCCTTGACTGAGAGCGCGCTCTAACGTGTAGATTGGCCGCTATGGATGAGCGGAGCCGCGAGGCGAACGTAACTGCCCGGCTGGTTCTCTCTGCACACACCATGACCGCTCGTGGCCGCTACGGCTTACCCGCGGGATCGTGACCCTCTTCTACACACAAGGAGCCATCTCATGACACCTATCGCAACGCCTTTCGGATTCCATTCCACCGCAGTTGAGGTCGCGGAAGGCATCGACCTCTCTGGCAAGCGGGTGATTGTCACGGGCGCATCATCGGGTATCGGTCTGGAAACGGCGCGAGCACTCGCCCACACCGGCGCCGATGTCACGCTCGCCGTGCGCAACACCATTGCTGGCGCGCAAGCCGCTGCCAACATTACCGCCACGACTGGCAACAGGAATATGCACGTCGCGCCGCTCGATCTGGCCGACCGCGCATCCATTGCCGCGTTTGTCGCCGCCTGGAATGGTCCATTGCACGTGCTCATCAACAACGCGGGTATCATGGCGTGCCCAGAGCAACGCACGCCCGAGGGCTGGGAGATGCAGTTCACGACCAACCATCTGGGCCACGTTGCGCTCACGGTGGGCCTGCACGATGCCCTGGCCGCTGGTAGCGGCGCGCGTGTCGTTATGGTCAGCTCCAGCGTGCATCAGTACATGCCGGTGGTGTTTGATGACCTCCACTTCCACTACATGCCCTACGATCCAGGGCTGGCTTACGCGCAGTCGAAGACGGCGAACGTGCTCTTCGCCGTGGGAGTTACTACCCACTGGGCAGGCGACGGTATCACCGCCAATGCGCTGATGCCGGGCGCGATACACACCAGACTCCAGCGCTACGTCGGGGACAAGATGGTGTCACCACCTGAACTGCACAAGACGCCGGAGCAAGGTGCCGCCACCTCCGTTCTGCTGGCTACCTCTCCGCTGCTGGAAGGGATTGGGGGGCGCTATTTTGCCAACTGCAATGAGCAGGCGCTCATCACCCGACCCACAGCGGATATGACTGGTGTCGCGCCCTATGCTCTCGATCCCGCCAATGCCGAGCGGCTTTGGGAGGTGTCACTTCGCCTGCTGGCCTAATCGGCTGGGGAGAGCGCGAACACCCTGAACAGGGTACGCGCCACCGATCCAGAGGCGCACCTGGACCGCGGAGGACTATGCCACGCGAGAGTAAGCCCTTGCCGACCAACGGCTAGGGCTTACTCTGCGCCAGAGGTCTCGTGACGGGCGCTGAGCGGCGGTGCGGTCCTGTGAGCCATGCGCGTCGCGGCCAGGCGTGACGAAGCGCCCAACTGACGAGAACAACGATCTCGAACAGCAGGAAAAGGATAAGGAGGGCATAGAACCAGGCAGGTGCCTGGGGAATCGACGCGAATGCCGCGCCCACGAACCCTCCAACCTGAGAGAGTGCAAAGACCAGGAGGAGCAGATGAAAGATCGACGCGGGAACCTGTCGAGGCACAGCCAGGGCGCGTGTCAGAGGCGGCAGGCGCAGAGCCAAGATCCAATGGGGCACATCAATCAACGGGATGGCAACGACGACAAGCCACCACAACACCGTACATCCCCCCTCTTACATGGGCCGTCGCTCCAATCTGGGGTCGACCTGGGCCAGCGACACTATCCTAGCAGGTTGCGGCGTCCACGTCGAGAGGTGCCCTGCATGCCTGCATGCGCCTATGCGGCTTCAGATTGCTGATGCACGCTGAAGCTGTAGAGCAGCGTCGCGAGGGGCCGTAGCGCGACGAGGGCGCCGACCACAAGGTAGATCGGAGGGCTGACTCCCAGCGCACCACGGTAGAGGTCATAGGTCAAGGGAGTGTTCGGCAGGAATTGGAACGCGGCAGTGGTGAACGCGCCCTCCAGCACTTGGGAGACCTGGAGCAGGAAGCTGAGGCGATGGGTGGGGTGCAGCAGGTGCTCGCAGATTACTTTGCCAAGGTCTACAAGGTCAGTATGTCGTCGTGCTGGGCGGCATAGGGACTAGAGACGGTTCTAAAACAGGAGTGAGATGAACTCGCTTGTTGGCATCGGGGAATGTGACTGGCGCAAACACTTGGGCTTCTTTGCGTGTCTCTCACTAGTATGACGTTCTACCAGTGAGTGTGGTGGCCGGCTCTCGGCTCGCCACTACGGTCAAGGAGGAGCCCATGCATGATGCCGGATGAGTTCGCACCGATGGTGCTGCCGCACCTGACGGCCATGCTGCGCGTGGCGCGCGCGATGGTCGGCAGCGCCGAGGCCGAGGATGTGGTGCAGGAAGCCGTCACGCGCGCCTGGCAGAGTTTCGCGACCTTGCGCGAGGCAGAGTCGGCACGCGCCTGGCTGCTGCGCATCACCGTCAACCTGTGCCATAACTGGCGCCGCCGTGTCGCGAGCCAGGGCGGAGTAGTCCCACTGCTAGACGAACTGGCGCACGGAGGGCCGGCTGCGGTGGACTTGGAACTGGTGCAGTACGCGGCCGTGCTGGACGTGCGTGAAGCGCTGCGGCGACTCGACGCCAATCACCAACAGCTCGTTGCGCTGCGCTACTATGCTGGCCTGGACGCGACCGAGATCGGGGTAGCGCTGGGTGTTCCGCCCGCCACGGTGCGCACGCGCCTGCGCCGCGCCCTCGCGCTGATGCGCGACTACCTTGCGAGTACCGACCCGCGCCTGACCGCTCAGGCACACCCTCAGAAAGGTCCATCGCATGTCTGATCAGACGCCACGCTGGCAGCACCCACGCGCGGACGGCGAAGGCGAGCTGCCAGCCGCACTGGCCGAGCTGGAGCAGACCCTGCTAGCGGACGGAGAGGACTGGCGGAGCTCGGAGCCCTCCACGGCGCGTCTGGCGGCACATGTGCGCTCACTGGCTGGAACTGCGCTCATGGATTCAGTAACCACGACACGAGAGAGTCACGAGCTTTCTCCGGTTTCTCGCAGTGGTCCACGGGGCCGCTTCTCCAGGGCAGCCAGCCGCTGGACCTCCCTCGCGGCCGCCTGTCTCATCGTTGCGTTGGGCGCGTCACTGTTTGCGCTCTTCGGTACGCATCGGTCCTCTATATCCACCGGGCAACATGGCAGTCCGACGGCGAGGCCCGCCACACCAACAGTCGTAAGCACGCCGACCATCGCACCAATCGCGCTCCAGACCGCGACGCTGCCAGCGCAGACCCATCTCTCGCTGCCGGCGGGCGGCTATCTGAGCGCGATCTCATTCTCGTCTGCGCAGGACGGCTGGGTAGGTGGTGGCATCCGCGTGGAAGACGTGCCGGGGGCGAATTGGTCGGCCGCCAAGGCGTTCTTGGTGCGCTACCACCAAGGAAAGTGGACCACCTATCCGCAGACCTTCGCACAAGCGTCCATCAAGCAGATCAGCCTGTTCTCTGCCGACGAAGGCTGGGCCGTCGCCCAGCACAACTTCGATCCGGTGACGAACACTCAGGGCACCACGTTCTTGCTGCACTATACAGAGGGCCAGTGGCACGAGATCGATGATCCGGCCTTCGCTAACTTCTTCTCGGACTCGCTGGTGATGCGGTCGCCAACCTTCGGCTACGCGACGGGTGCCATTCACATCCAGACCGACACCACACCAGAGCACGAGGTTATCGCACTGTTAGAGAACGATAGCTGGCGGATGCTCCAGACGCCGTTTGGCAGCGACGATGCTCACGTCGTCATGTTCACGCCGGACGATGGCTACGCACTTGGCGTCGCCAACGGCCTGAACGGCTTCTACCACTATAACCACGGCACGTGGGTTTCGATGCCCGCGCCCATCGGCACGCCAACATCGTTCACAATGCCAGCTCCTAACAATGCCTGGGCAGCGGGCATCTCGTGCGTGAACAAGGCGACACCGAGCGTTTTTCAGGGATGCACGCTCAGCGCGGCGCACTGGGACGGCACCTCGTGGACGCCGCTACCTCCGATTCGTGTGTCGGACACGAGGTATTACGACAGCCAGCTGCTCTATAGCTTCGCGACGGTCACAGGGCAATATTGGCTGGGCCTCGCATACGAAAATGACGCGATTCCCTCGTCGCAGCGTCAGTACACGACCCTGCTCTATCGCTACGCCAGTGGACAGTGGCAGCCGGTCTCACTTCCGGTGGCGCACGCCATGCTCGCTACGTCGGGAGTCGGATTGGCGACCTCAAGCTGGGACGGGAAAGGTGGGACCTGGACCATAGCCGTTTCCGAGAACCCCAGTGTGAACTACGTCCTGTACACGCAGGGCGACGTGTGGCAGGTGTATGGGCAGGGGTAGCCCGCATCGGTGAGCCGCAGACGGGATCACCACTGGCGCCGAAACCCGGCACAGACATATCAGGAGGCCGTACTCTCCCTCGCCTTAGCGTACACTTTAACCAATGACAAGTGGCCAGCAATGAGCGTCATTGCAGCACAGGCTCGAACGGCCCGATCAAGTGGTGAATCAGGGCGTCAATTTGACGGCTGGGAAGCGTCTGGCGGGTAGCGAGTGCTTGCTCTGGGGCGCCCTGACGAGCGTCCGCAGGATTTTAGCAGGTTCACTGGGCTATGCAGATACGGGAGAAGTGCGAAAGGCACCCAAACATCGCAGTACCAAGCATTGCAGTGCCTATCACTGTACCTGGCGCCACTCGCCACCTACTCATGCTCCAGTGCGTACACTCTGCTTGCAATCCGTTTTATGCGATCTGCTCCAGGGCAATTGGTGGTGACACTGGCGGATGACGCGCCTGTGGCGAGCGGGCGCCTCCGGATAGGGGAGGACTTTGCGGCGCGTGATACGGCAATGGCTCAGCTAGGGGTGCGCTCGCTACGACAGCGGCGCATCCGCGACTAAGCTCACTCGCTCGGTGGTGGTGGCACTACTCCGGCAGCATAGAGCGAGATATGCCCGCACACGGGACACACGGCCGCAATAACAGGGTAGCCCATCGTTGGGGGCATGTCTGAGCGGGTGACATAATGGTTAGCTTCCGGGGTGCTGGGCCAGACGTATCCATGCACTTTCACCTGAGTATGCAGCTCGCCCCAGATCATGAAATTGCCGCATTCAGTGCAGCGCCTTGGGGGAGCGAGTATCGTGCCAGGTTCCATCATGTCTCTCCTATTCGTAGATGGACGTACAAGCCACCAAGGAGTCGTAGGTCCTCGCTGAGTGATTGTAGCAAACAGCCCTTCCAGCGTTCGGGATGCGTTTTTCTCGCGGGAGGACAGCGCACTATCTTGTCCCCGGTGCAGTGTCAGGTATAGGCCGGCAGTGGGGGCCTCCTGGCTAGCGCGGACGAGTTCCACCAGGCTCCGCATCTGATAGTAGCAGGCGTTGGGTCAAGGAGGGTCTTGCAGCCTGAAACTGAGCATGAGGAGTTGGTAGCGAAGGGTTAGGAGCCGCGTATTGCCCTCTACAGGCTTTTCATGGGCTGTAATCGTACCGAATTCCAGTGCTTTGGAGGGGAGGAAGCACGACCGACTGAGCAACAAAAACCCAGGCGCGAAGCGATCTTCGCCGACCTGGGCTGAGTTGCTGGAATGGTTGTCTGGCTCCTCGGACAGGATTCGAACCTGTAACCTAGCGGTTAACAGCCGCCCGCTCTACCGTTGAGCTACCGAGGAATGGTGGCCGCGGCGCGACGTTTGTTCATTCGCAGGCCGCAGGCCGTAGTATACACCGTCGCGGGGGTTGGCGTCAACCCGGTTTGCTGACCTTTGGCCGCGCCAACCGCTCTGCAAGCCGACCAGTCTAGCGGCTCCCTACCAACTCTCGCTTCCCAGAGCGTGTCGTCGTGGATGCCGCAGGCTTGCGCCGGAACCACCTGCGGTATTCCCGCGTCTCCCAGACATCCAGAATCATACTGGCGTTGAAGATCGAGGAATACGTCCCCGACGCGATACCGATCAGCAGGGCCAGCGTGAACTCGCGGATGGATTCGCCGCCGAAGAGTGTCAGCGCCGAGAGCGTGAAGAGCACCGTGAGCGACGTGTTGAGCGAGCGGGTCATCGTCTGCACCAGACTCGCGTTCACGACAGTATCGAACGACTCGGGCGCGTACTGCCCCTTGTTCCGCCCCATGTTCTCGCGGATACGGTCGAACACCACAATCGTATCGTGTACCGAGAAGCCGATGACCGTCAGGATCGCCGTCAGGAAGAGCGAGTCAACCTTGAAGCCGAAGAAATGGCCAAAGATCGCCCACAATCCCAGCACGACCAGTGCGTCGTGCAGCAGCGCGATGATCGCGCTTGTGCCGAAGCGGGCCGATTGGCGGAAGCTGCCGACCTTGCGGAAAGCGATGGCAATGTAGAGGAGAATCGCGGCGGAGGCAAACAGTACCGCCAGAATAGCGTTGCGCGCCGTATCGCTGGAGATCGAGCCGCCGACCTGCTCGTGACTGGGCGAATACGCCGGGCCAAACTCCTGGATCAACTGGCTCGTGATGTTGTCCACAGCCTGGTCGTCGTAGCTCGTCTGCGTATTGATCTGATACGTCTGCCCATTCGCGCCAAGCACCACGCCCTTCACCGAGACGGGATACTGCTGCGCGGCTGGCGTTGGCGTCGCCGTGGCCGTAGCGGTCGCCTTCGCCGTGGCCGTAGCTGTCGCTCCAGCGGTAGCCGTCGCGCCTTTGGTCGCAGTAGCATTCGCCGTTGGGGTGGCGCTGCCGGTCACCGTGTTGGCGGGCGGCGGATCGCTCTTCGGCAGGTTCTGCAGCGCCTTGTTGATGTCCTCCGGCTTCATGACCTTACTGAAGAGAATCACCATCTGTCCGGTCGCGGTCTTGGCATCCGCCGGATACTTTACCGTGTACATCGTCTTGGTGACGGTCGCGCCGCTATCGAGCTTCTGCATCCGCTTGAGCACCTCGGCCTCGATGTTCTTGCCGATGGGCTTATCGAAGGTGATGTAGACATAGCGGTTCGGCGCGGGCGTGTTCTTGCTGTCGAGCGGCTTCGTCGCCAGCACGTTCACGTCCTGCGCGTGATCCTTGACCAGAACCTGCTGCACCTGATTCGCGGTCACTGAATTGCTGGCGAAGACCACGTTGACCGTGCTGCCACCAGTGAAGTCAATGCCCAGGTTCAGGCCCCAGCCGATAAGCGCCGCCAAACCAGGGATAATGATTAGCAGCGAGATGCCGAAGAAGATGTATTTGTAGCGCGTCAGGTGAAACACCGTCTATTCCTCCCCGCCGGAAATCGTGTTCGTAGCGCCCGCGCGCCGGGACGTGGACTTGTCGCCGTTGCGTCCGTTGCCAGTGGAAGTGGCGCTCTCATCATCGTCGTCGCCATCCGCCTCGTCTACCTCATCGAGCGCAGACGTGCCGCTACCAGCGCCAGCGCCTGCCAGCGCCAGTGAAGCTTTCCGCTGCGCCCGCCGCTCCGAGGGGCGATAGCGCGGGAGATTGAGCGCGCTCCGTGGCAGGCCGTAGAAAGCAGGATGTTGGGCGATTCCGCCAAGCTGGAGTAGATGGATAAAGTTGCGTGTCACCACGACTGCCGTGAAGAGGCTGAGCAACACACCAAGCGCGAGGTTGATAGCAAAGCCGACGATGAGCGTCGCGCCGAAGTTGCTTCCGAACCAGTACAGAATGAGACAGGTGATGAGCGTCGAGAAGTTCGAGTCGCGGATGGAGGGCCACGCGCGCTTGAAGCCGAGGTCAACGGCGGAAGCCATGGTGCGGCCCGCGCGTAACTCCTCTTTCATGCGCTCGAATATCAGGATATTGGCGTCTACCGCCATACCAATCGTCAGGATGACGGCGGCGATACCCGGCAGCGAGAGGGTGATGCCGAGCAGCTTGATTACCGCGAAGAGCAGCAGCGCATAGAGCACCAGCGCGAGGTCCGCGAGCAGACCCGGCAGCCGGTAGTAGATCAGCATGAAGAGAACGACCATCCCCAGGCCAATGATGGCGGCGCGGATGCTGAACTGCAGCGCCTCCTGGCCGATCGTCGGGGCGATTTCCTGGCTGCTGACAACCTTCAGCGGCAGCGGCAGCGCGCCATATTTGAGCAGCGCGGCCAGGTTCTGCGCATCCGTCGTGCTGGGGAGGCCGCTAATCTGGCCGGGGCCGTCGATCTCGCTCCGGATAACCGCCGAGTTGATGACCTTGTTATCGAGCGTAATCGTCAGAAAGTTCCCGACGTTATTCGCGGTATACTTGGCGAAATCGGTCTTTGCTTTGCCCTTGAAGGCGAAGGCGACAACCGGCTGGCCGCTTTGGTCGAGGCTTGCGGAGATCTGGCTCGAATCGAGTTGCGCGCCCGTAAAGCGAACGGGATACTGTCCGGGGGTGACCGTGGTGCCCTCTGGAACCTGCGTCGAGCCGGTATCGATGATGTTCATCTCACCGGTCTGGCCCAGGAGCAAGCTCGCCTGGGAGGCGTTGGTGAAGCCTGGAAGCTCCACCAGAATCCGCTTGTCACTGGCACGCACCGAAGGCTCACTGACCGCGAGGCCGTTCGTGATACGCTGGTTGATGTTCTGAACCACCTGCGGCATGACGGACTGTATATCGCACTTTGGCTCTGCCCGCGGGCAACTCGCCTCAAAGACGAACTGGACGCCACCTTGCAGGTCCAGACCCTGCCGCAGCTCGAGCTTGTTCTTGTACCCGGCGAAATCGATTGATGGCCAGTGAAACGCGCTCTGGAAGTCAATATAGAACGAGGCCCCTCCCAGGAGAAGAATCACCAGGAGAAAAAGTAGAGTCTTGCCACGACGCATGGAGAGTTATCCCCCTCGCTTAGTTTCTCCGGGCGACGGCCAAATCTACTTGTCTGGCCCGGATGGCGCCCATCCTCGCGCTATCCCAGAAGTACATGTCATTATATCCGCTTCAGGAGTAGGCAGGATACGGTCTATAGAACCAGGACATTATCCCGGCTAGTATAGCCGAGACGCGGCCTGCTGTCAAATCGCGCATGACCGTTTCAGCCCGCTTCATATCAGGGCCGATAGCTTCATTTCGCGGATAGAGCGAGGCAGATAGAGCGTGCGGGCAAGTGAAGTCGCGCCTGGATGGCCTACAGCCACGAAGTCCGCCTGCGCGCACCTCCCAGATCCTTACCTTCGTGGCAGCGCCGCCTCGTCCTCGGCGTCGTCCCTGTCTGGCTCGGGCGCGGCGCGCAGGTGCAGCGCCTCGCGGGCGATCAGCCCATTAGGGAGCTGGCGCAGGCGATAGGCGGTCGCGTAGTTGACGCCCTCAGCGAAGAGATCGAGGTTCGGGCTGGCGATCACCAGGCCCATGCCCAACTGCTGCGCGAATCGCACCACCAGATCGGCGTTGCGCTGGTCCATCCGGGCGAAGGCTTCGTCGTGCATCAGCAGGCGCAGCGGCGCATTCGAGACGGCGAACTGCATCGCCGCCGCCGTCAGCAGGAGCACGTAGACCGGCACGCGCTGCTCGCCGCCGCTGCCGAAGCCAGAGACCGCGCTATCCCACGGGCGCACGCGCGGATCGAGATCGTCGCAGTGCAGCAGCGAGATTTCGACCCAGCGGCGATAGTCCAGCTGCTCCACCAGCGCTTCCACCGACGGTTGCGCCTGCCCCTTCATCTGCTCATCCAGCCATCCGGCAAAGATCGCCGTAAGCTGTCCCTGGACGGCGGCCGGCATGGCGTGGCCATGCTCCAGCAGCGCCGTTGCCACCGTCACATGATCGAAGGGGATATCCTCGTGGCGCGTTAGCCGTACCGAGAGCTTGAGCGAGAAGCGCGTATTGCGGGCAAAGAAGCGGGCGTTGGCCAGCCGCTCGTTCAGACCACCAATAATACTGTCGGCGCGGGTAAGCTGGTCGACTAGATGGCTCACCACCTCGCCCAGGATGATCTCGCGCACGACACGCGTCACGCGTTGCGAGAGATTTTGCTGCAACTGCTCGATGGTCACGCTGAGGAAGTTGAGCAGCAGCCGGATATCACTGGTGCCCTCCAGACGCGGCGCGACATCCAGCAGCCAGCCCTGCGGCGCCAGCGCCAGCCCGTGCTTGGTCGGCGAACGCAGGCCAAAGCGGTCATCGGCGCCAACCATCGCCTGATATTCGGCGACCGCTACCAGAAAGCCTTCCTGTTCGCGCTCGGCGGCGCTAAAGGCGCGGGGCAAATCGTCGTCGAGTCGCTGACGACTCTCCCGCCCCTTCATCATCTGGCGGGCATAACGCACCGGGTCGTCCACCTGGTTGGCGGGCAGGTCGAGGCTGTCGGCCACGGCATGGAGCAGCGCGCCAAAAGCTGTATTCCGCTCCTGAAGGCGATGCGCCGCCTCCTGGGCGACCTGCGCCTGGTGGTCGCGCTCCTGTTTCGCCGCATCCTGCTGGTGCAGCGCGATGCCCTTGGCGACACCCATCTTGCGCGCGTGTTCTTCCGCCGTCTTCAAGTGTCGCTGAAGCTCCGTGATGCGCGCCTCGACATCTTCCAGGCCCGCCGCACGCAGCGCGTTGCGCGCCTGGTTGAGCAGCCGCTGTGCCTCGACGACCTTCTGATCGACCGCGTCCATCTGCGCCCGCGCCATGCCGTAGGTCTCCGCCTCGACATCGTGCGCGTCCACGGCGGTGCGCACACGCGAATGGAGCTGCTCCAGGCGGCTGCGCGTCTCGGTAATGCGGGTGATGGTGTCGGCCACAGCCTGTTGCAGCGCGGCGCGAGCACGTGGCAGGGCGGCGGGATCTTCGAGCGCGGGATACGCGGAGGTCGCGTCACTCCAGCGCCCGCGCGCGTCGTCTTCGGCGCTCTCGGCGTCCGCGACGACCTTCCCGGCGGCGGCCAGTTTGACGGAGGCTTCTTCCTCCGCCTGGCGCAGCGTCTTCATCTCAGCGCGACGCTGATCCACCTCATCCAGCATGTGGGCCACTTCGGAGAAGGCGCGGACCCGTCCCTCGGCATCGCGGGCCGCTTCTCGTTCGGCCTTGAGCGACGCGCGCAGATCATCCAACTCAAGCGTCAGCGTATTCTGCTCGCGGGCCAACTCTTCGCGACGAGCGGCGGCGGCGGCCTGGCGGCGCACCACACCAATCAGCGCCTCGGCGCGGCGACGCAGGCGAACCGTGCCCGCGACATCGCCAAGGCGATAGCGGCCATCCTGGCAGAGATAATCGCCGTGGCGCGATGGCTCCCGCACCAGCGCGACGGTGCCAAAGGTGGTGTCGAGGTAGCGGCGCGCGTCGGGCGAGTTGGTAACCAGCACCGAGGAGAGGGC
Source organism: Ktedonobacterales bacterium (assembly GCA_036378295.1). Lineage (GTDB taxonomy): Bacteria > Chloroflexota > Ktedonobacteria > Ktedonobacterales > JADMIN01 > DAHUXT01. The sequence continues at coordinate 5,331 of DASUWS010000308.1, read as the reverse complement.
GTTCTTGGCGGGTTTGCCCGGCGCTGGATCGGGCAGCAGCATGTGCCAGTCCACATCGCCACTGGCCGCCGCCCGCGCTTTATCGAGCGGCAGTGCCGTCGTTAGCAGCGTCAGCACATCCAGATGCTCCAGCAGCCCCTCGATAGCCTCGCCCCAGGGCACGCCTTCACGCGCCAGATCGAGCGCACGGTAGAGCGGCGCGGCGGCCCCATCTACCTGACGCAGACGCCCCAGCGCATGCTCACGCTCAGGCGAGAGCGGAGGGATCGGCTCGGTCTGGGTCTGGCTCGTCTCGCGCTCGATGTCGGCCAGCTTCGCCTCAGCCTCGGTGATACGCACTTCCAACCGGGCGGCACGCGCGCTCGCTTCATGGACCGCCGTATGGGCGCGGTCAAGCTCTTCCTGGCAGGTCTGCACGAGCGGCGGCAGCGCCATCGTACTCGGCTCCTCGCCGGGCGTCCGCCCCAGCACACCGCCGGGCCAGCGGTTGACCATCCGGTCCCACCGTGCCCAGAGCGCCTGCCGTGCCGATTGCAGCGCCCGTTGTGCCGCATCGTGCTGCGTGCGGGCGTCACGCGCGCCCTGGCGGGCTTCGTTCGTCTTGCGGGCAGCGTCAACAATGCGCTTCGCGTGGGCGTCCAGCGCGGCAAGATCGCCATCCGTCGCGACCCACGCGCTATGCAGCACGTCGGCGAGAATCTGATCCCCCGGCTCGGCGATGACCTGCTTCCAGGCATCCTCCAGCGCGGCAGGCAGCTTACCCAGTGCCCGCGCGCCGCGTTCGCGCAATTCCGAAAGGCGTGCCCGCGCGCTCTCCTCTTCTGAGCGCAGATGCTGGCGGGCAGTCGCGACCGACGTTTCCGAGCGCTGTAATCGTTCCTGTGCCTGACGTAGCTCGCGCTGGGCGCGGTCCTGCTCGCGCTGGGCAGCGGCCACCGCCTCATTCGAACGGGCCACCGCCTGCACCACCTCGCCCTGGTGCAGTTGTTGCAGCGCCTCTAGCTCGCGGCGGACGGCGTTCTCCTCGGCATAGGCAGATTCTTCATTGGCCGCGGCCTGGCGGGCCTCCGATTCGGACTCGCGCAGCTTCGCCTCGGCTGTTGCGAGCGCCTGAGCGGCATCATCACTGGCCCACTGCGCCCGGAGCCAGGTCATCCCGCCGTGCGTCAGCGCCGCCTCGTGATACCTGCGCCGCGCCTCGACGACGCCCCCCAGCATCGCGCTCAGCTTGCCATACTCTTCGATGTCGTGATGAATCCGCTGGATGCCCTCAAGTCCCTCGACCAGCCGCTCCAGGTGCGGGCGGTCAACGATCGGCAGGAAGTGGCGCACGACGCCGCTGGGATCGGAGACGAGCGCGTCATCCACCTTGAGGCCGAGCATACGATGCAGCACGTCATAGAGCGCATCGTAGCGCCGCTGCCAGTCGGCGCCTTCGATGTTGAGCAGCCGTCGGGCCACCAGCCGGTTATAGTCTTCGGCCTGGGTGGCATTGAAGACCGCGCCGCCCATATTGATGAAGGTTTCGTTGCGGGCGCGGAAATCCTGCATCTGCAGCGGCGTCTGTCCCTGCGGCGTGACCTCAAGAAACGCGACCTGATCGAGCATTGTTGGCAAGGCATAGTACCAGGGATGTGAGGAGTGTGGTGTCGCCGCCGCCGCTGAGCCATAGACCCAGCGCCCTTCGCCTTCATGCTCGACTTCCACCGCGCAATAGCCAACTGTGCGCTGGCGCCGCCAGCCCTTATCGGCACGCTCGATGCCGTGCGGATCGAAGAAAAGGATGGTATTGCTCAGCGTGCGCTTGCTGGTGCGCCCCGCTTCGCGAGCGGCGGCGTTGAACTGTTTGTTGGGCGCGGGGAAGAGCGCCCAGTCAATCGCGTCCAGAATCAGCGACTTCCCAGAGCCGTTCTCGCCAATGATCGCGAGCATATCGCCCATCACGTCGAGGGTAGCATTCTCGTGGCCATGCCAGTTGATCAGGCGCAGGCGACGAATCCACGCGCGTCCCGGCTGTGCTGCGCGAGCGTTCATGCGGTGCCTCCTTCGTCGGTCTCATCCTCGGCGAGATCGTCATGTGCCACGAGTCCAGCGGGCGGCAGGAAGCGGTCGATCAGATCGGTGAACTCATAGACGCCGCTGAAGTCCCGCTCGTCCAGCTTGAATTGCTCGCCTGGAAGCTGGCGGTCGTCGGCGCCGATGCGGCGAATCAGCCGGTAGCGCTCGAACGCGGCGAACGCCTGGTAAAAAGCTCGCTGATTGGCGCGCACCCGCTGGGCAGCGCTCGCCCGCACGGGTGCGGTTGTCCTGGCGCGGCTGGTGGTGGCGGTCGCGCCGGATGTGCTCCGCTTGCGCCCGCGAGCGGCTGGCTTCTCTTCCAGCAACTCTTCATCGTCCTCGGCGTCGGCCTCGCCACGGGTGGCCAGAGCCTCATTGATGATCGCTTCGTCGAAGCTGAGCCAGGGCGAGAGCCGCTGTCCCTCCTCGGCGACATAGCGGAATAGCTCGGAGAAGCGGAAGACGGTGGCGGAGTCACCCGATTCGAGCAGGCGCACGCTACGATAGGCGCGAATCAGGCAGGCGTAGGCCGTCTGCTTGCGCGCGGTCAATTCGAAGACATCGGCCACCAGCAATTCGCGCTGTCGTGGCGCGGTTGGCCAGTAGGCGCGGGCCCAGCGTCCGAGCCGAAGCTCCAGTCGCGCGCCCAGCTCGTCCTCGAAGAAGCGCTGCTCGGTCGTGTAATGCTGTGTGAGCCAGAGAAATTCATCCGGCGACTCATCCTGTAGAATCGCGGCCTGCTCGATCAGCATGCGCCGCACACGCCGCGCCAGATCCTGCTCCCGTTGTCCTGTATAAGTCGCCATATTTCTTGTCTCCGGGTCTCCGGCTTGGATTGGATGTCATGTAGGCGATATTGCCTGGCACGTCAACGCGCGGCTACGGGACTCGCTCCCGCTCGTTCGCAAAGCCCGCCATCGCAGGCTCAGAAATCTCTCTTGAGGCCGCGCAGGCGGAACATCAGTGACGCCCTGAGAGCGGCATCAACTTCAGCCGCCGCACCCTACGACCGGGACGGTGGTGAGCCGCCCGCGCCGCGCCGCCCAAGGATGCCGAGTCGCCAACGGCGCCCATGTTGCTCCTGCTGCGGGGGCTGGGGTGATTGGGGCGATGGTGGCTGCTGGTCATCCAGTGGCGTCGTTTCTGGCGCGGCCAGCGGATGTGTGCCCGCCGAGCCGAGCGAGATAGGCTGAAGCGGGCGCGTCACCTGATTGGCTCCATCGGCCTGGCCGGAGAGATCTTCCAGCGGGATGGTGGCGGGCGCTTCTCCCAGCACCTCTGGCGTCGTCGGCGCCGGATTGGCCCGCGCCTCACGCGCCCCCACAGCGCTTCCGGCACCCCCACCGCCACCAGCGGCCACGCGGCGCAGCGGCACGTCTTCGCTGCCACTGGCAATGGCACTCAAGCGCGCGGCAGCCTCGCGAGCCTCGCGTGTCGCGTCGGCAGCACGCTGGCGGGCAGCGGTCGTCGCGCTAAAGCGGTAGTTATCCAATTCGACCTCGAACCCAGGCCCGCTCAGCACCGCTCGCCGCGCCATCCCCGCCCCAGGCGCCTGAATCCGCAGACCCAGCCGACGCAGCGGCGAGCTATCGCGTGGCAACCACAGGAACGACGCTAGCAGCCGTAGCTCATCGAAGGATTCGAGATGCCCGAGCGCCCCAGCCGATCCTGCCGCGATCAATCGCTCGATCAATCGCGCGCGCGCCTCTTCCAACTCGCGGATACGCGGATCGTCATCAGGATGCCAGTCGTCAGGCGTCACCAGTGGCGCGGGCGGAGGTGGTGGCGCGGGACGGTGGCGCGGGCGAATGGACTTCTGCCAGATATCCTCATCCACGAGCGGCAGTGGCGAGCCGCCGCGATGCTCTAGCCAGCGCTCCAGCCGCACCCCCGCGTCGCTTGTGGGTGGCGCCTGCACCCAGAGACCGGCGTGTATCGCGCCGGAAGCGTTCCAGAGGTACTGGCGTGCACGGGACGTCGCCTCGGAGCCGCCCTCGGCCAGATCATGCGCGCGCCGTAATAGCGCCGAGATGGCCTGTGTCTGTTGCAGTCGCAGCGAAATCGCCGCGTGGATGCGCTCGGTCAGGTCCACCAGCGCCAGACTGATCAGCCGCGCGCCCTCGCGCCAGGAGCCGGGACCGCTCTCGGCCATGAAGCGCTCGAAGTTGTCCAACTCGCGCACGACATCGCGGGCGACGGCGTCCAGTCGCTGGCGGCGCTCCTCCTCGGTCTCGCCGAGGCCCACGCTCCACTCTTCCTCGCGCTTGCGCAACACATCCTGCAGTTGGCGCACGTTCTCGCCCGCGTGGCGCTCATCGCGCAAGACTTCCAGCCGCGCCCGCACTTTGGCAGCGCCCTCGGAAGCGACGCGGAAGAACTTCTCGTGGAGCATGCCCAGCCGGTCCGCAATCTCGGCCAGCACCTCTGGGTGATTGCCGTCCACGCGTAGCGCCCGTAGCTCGCGGGCGAAATCGCGCGATTCGGTATTGATGCCGTGGAGCGCCTGGCGCAGCGATTGCCATGCCGAATGGCAGCGCAATGGGTCGGAATCTTCGTAGCCAAGCTCTTCGATCAGAGTATCGAGCGCGGCGATGGCCTGGGCAAAGTAGTTCGCGCTGAGGCTAATATAGCGGCGGCGCAAGGCTCGCTGAATCTCATCCCAGTGCGGCAGAAAGACGCGAAGCGACCGCGCCAGAGCATAATCGCGCTCGACCCGCCGCCGTAATCCATCGCGCTCGGCACGTTCTGGCGCGAGGCCACCATCAACCGCCTGCCAGCCTTCGAGCTGGCGCAACACCTCGACGATCTCGGCACGGGGGTCGTCGCCATTGGGCTGGCCGCGGTGGCGGAGGACGGCTTCCAGATCGGCTGCCAGCTCATCCACCGAGACACCAACGCGGCCCTGGGCTTCCTGTTCACGCAGGGAGGCGACCAGAATCGAGCGGCGCACCTGGCGCGCGCCACCTTCCTCGCCGACAAGGGCACGCAGAAACTCCGGCGGCCCGGCAATAAGCGCCTCGGCCGCCCGTGAGATTGCTTCTATGCGCTGTGCGTCGGTGGCCATAGAGTTATCCCCCACGCCACGGCATCTTCCTGGACCGCTCCACGCCTGCTCCCTCAGGACTGGAGCCATCTTGGTGGGAAATTGGAACATTTGGGCCAGGCAGCAAGCCGTGTCCTGAAACCGAGCGTAGCATAGCACAGCGTGGCTGTTACCACGCGAAAACGCTTGCCAGCATGCCCAAAGGTACCACGCGCCGTGGGGGATTATGG
>DASUWS010000307.1:0-5066 GCA_036378295.1 Ktedonobacterales bacterium | reverse complement strand
GGTCACGCCGGGCCTTTCGGACGAGCAGGCGCGCGAGCTGGTGCTGGCACGCCCGAAGGTGCAATCCGCATTGGAGGGACGCGCCCCGAAGAAGTTCATCTACGTGCGCGACCGTAACCTGGCGAGCGTAGTGGGGTAGAGGATATCTCTGCCCCGTGTTCCGCTTGTGCGCCATGATTTGAGCCAGGTGGTGAGATGTGCTTGACGCGAGCGTGCCGTGGCACTTCAGGCCACGGCTAATCCCAGAGGCGAGCGGAAGTGCCTGATGGTGGCCACAGGTGGTCCCGATTCCCTGTCCTCGGCCAATGATGGCCGAGGGGTGGATTTTCTGCCTCTATGCTTTCCGAATCTGGCCGAGGAAGGTGCGCAGGTGCTCGTTTCGCGGCGCGGTAAAGATCTGTTCGGGCGTTCCATCTTCCTGGATGATTCCCTCATCCATGAAGATGACCCGGTCGGCGACGTCGCGAGCGAACCCCATCTCATGGGTGACGACGACCATCGTCATGCCTTCCTCCGCGAGCTGGCGCATCACCTTGAGCACCTCGCCCACGAGTTCTGGGTCCAGGGCTGAAGTTGCCTCGTCGAAGAGCATAAGCTTGGGATCCATCGCCAGCGCGCGTGCAATCGCGACACGCTGTTGCTGGCCGCCGGAGAGACGTGCGGGATAGGCGTCGGCTTTCTGGGCAAGCCCCACCTTTGCCAGCAGCTCCCGCGCGCTCGCCTCGGCCTGCTCTTTCGGCATGCCCTTCACCTGTATCGGCGCCTCCATGACATTCTGCAGGGCCGTCAGATGGGGGAAGAGATTGAACCGCTGGAAGACCATGCCAATCTGAGCCCGAATACGGGCAATGTTGCGCTCGCCATCCTCGGCCAGCTTGCCGTCCGATGTCTCGCGGTAGCCGATCATCTCGCCATCGACATAGATCCGTCCGCTATTGATCTTTTCGAGGTGATTGATGCAGCGGAGGAAAGTAGTTTTGCCCGATCCGCTTGGCCCAATGATCACGACCACTTCGCCGCGCCGCACCTGCAAGTTCACGCCGCGCAGCACCTCATTACCATGAAACGATTTGTGAACATCCCGGGCGTCCACCATGGGATGCGCCCCGTTGGTGTGTGCGCCTGTTCCACCATACGTCGCCATATGCTCGTTCTCTTTCTGCTCTGCCATGCCGCTGCCTTGACGCGATAGCCAGTTAATGCTCCGTGGGGAGCACGGGTGCAGTCCCAGCCTCACGTGGGCTGAGGCCGAAGGCTCGCTGCCACCAATTTCCCTGCTTAACACCTGGCTCGATGTTCGACGCATTCAGCCTGCGTTCGATATACCCTTGAATGAAGCCCCATACCGTGGTCATCGCCAGATACCAGGCCGAAGCAACGATCAATAGTTCGAGTGTGGCAAATAATGGCCCTCCAATCGAAAGCGACGTGTTTAGCAGCTCGTAGAGCCCTGCGGCATAAGCCAGCGAGGTATTCTTCAGCATGTTATTGAATTCATTGCCCAGCGGGGGAATGATGATCCGGAAGGCCTGGGGCAAGATGATGCGCCGCATTGCCAGCGAATAGGTCATGCCAAGCGATTTGCCGGCTTCGAGTTGGCCAACGTCTATCGCGTCAATGCCAGCGCGGACGATCTCTCGCATATACGCGCCCTCGTTGAGTGAAAGGGCTAGCAATCCTGACAGGAATGCGTCGAGGAAGATCGGGCCAACTCCATGGGTGAAACCGATTTGCGAAAAGAACTCTATGGCGCGCAACGGACGAGCCAGGCCAAGATAGGGAAAGAGATAGAAGATGACAAATACCTGCACAAGTAAAGGGGTTCCGCGAAAGAACCAGACATAGATGCCGGAAATGCCTCTAAAGACGCGCCAGCGACTGCGGGCCATGAAGTAGAGTAGTAGCCCCATCAGTGTACCGAGGAACTGAGAGATGACCGCGAGGATAATGGTCAGAATGGCGCCCTGAATGACGGCTGGCGCGAAGAGATATTTCCAGACGTATGCCCAATTGAAGTTGTGGTTCAGCGTGACAACGTTCTGAAGCCACTGGAGTATGCCCATGTTGGTCTCCCTCGTTCCAATGCAGTGCCTGGCTCACGCGACGCACATGGGGAACGGCCATCGTTCCCCGCTTTGCCGATGCGGGTCATGACATCGGCTCACTGTGGCGAAATGGAACGGTCGAGGCATTATACCCCGACCGTCCGCAAACGTGTATTCCGTCAATTGTTTACGCCGGGTTATGAAAGCGGCGGGTACGCCAGCTTGTCCACACCCCAGTTCTTCAGAATCTTGAGATATGTGCCATCGGTGCGCATCGCGTTCAGCGCGTCTTTGATGGCCTGCTCGAGTTTCGGATTGTCTTTGCGCATGACGATGCCCTGTGGTGAAGGGGGTACCGTGATGCCGCCGGACTGCAGCTTGCCAGGATTCTTCGAGACGAAGTAGTCGGTGACTGGCTGGTCTTGATAGCTGGCATCGGCGCTGCCATTGACTACCTGAAGCACGACATCGTTCTGGGAGACGAAATGGACAACCTTGATCTTGTTGTCTTTGCAGACAGGCGCCTGCCCGGATGAGCCATCGCCAGTGCCATTCGCGTCCTGTAGCTCGGCGAGCTCGACGGTATTGTCCTGCGCGGCGATGATCTTGCCGCACATGGTTTCGAACGAAGTGATGTTCTTGGGGTTGCCTGTCGGAGTGAGAATAGACTCGCCAGCGGTGAAGTATGGAATCATGTCCACTTTCTTCTGGCGGTCGGAGTTGATGGTGAACGACGAGATGGACATGTCGTAACGCTGCTGGCCAAGCGCTGGCCCAGAAACGTCGCTGATGATCGATCCGAAATCGGCCTTGATGATGTCTGGCTGCAAGCAAAGGCGCTTGGCAAACTCCCGAGCCAGATCCATGTCATAGCCGATATAGCTGCTCGGGTTACTGGGATCAGAGAACTCCGCAGGTGCATAGGTCGTGTCACTGGCGATGGTCAGCTTGCCCGAGTTGACCAGATGCCAGCTTGCCACCGTATCAGCCGAGGGACAGTTTGCGTTGGGGGTGCCGCTTCCGGTCGTCGGGGAGCTGGTGGTGCCGCAGGCCGAGAGCAACAACGAAAGCCCCATTGCTGCTCCCACCACTCCGACGGTAACAACCCGCCGTATTCTTGGCAGGGTGTGTAGTGATGCGGATGTCATCCAGTCTTCTCCTTGCTACAACTTCACCATACGCCTTCGGGGGATGCGCGAGGAATGATCTTGTGTGAGTCGAGTGTAGCACTCCCGCGCAAGCCCCTTGGTTCGCTGTGGCAGGCCAGTTGCCCTGTGCAACGGCTTATGAAGAATACGCATCCTGACTTCAGAATCTTACAGCCTGGATATAGGCATGTCGGTATTCGTGCGAAGCAGACCATTCGGTGCGGGGGCACGGCAGGGTGTCGAAGGCGTGGATGCTCGTGAGCGGGCACAGCGCGGGGAAATGAGAGCACAAAAAATGCGGGGAGAGAAGCCCACCCGCTCACTCTCTCCGCAATTGCATGCGATTGGGAAATCACATACCTCTACAGACGGATCAGGTCATCCCCTTGCTTCAACGGCTTTCGCAGCCTGGTACTTTTTGTGGTCGCCTGTTTCCTAGAAGTGCAACTCAGGTCCATGCTGGCGCAGCCAATCGCGATACCCCCGGTAATCCGGGCATTTCTCGGCTACCAGTGCCCAGAAGCGCGGGGAGTGGTTTCCCTCTTTCAGGTGCGCCAGCTCATGAATCACGATGTAATCGAGCACCGGGAGCGGCGCAAGGAGCAGCCGCCAGTTGAAGTTGAGGTTGCCCTGACGCGAGCAGCTACCCCACCGGCTCTTCTGGTCGCGGATGGCGATGCGGCCATAGCCGAAGCCGTACTGCGTGTTCCAGTGGGCTACGCGCTCCTCAAAGACGCGCCGACCCTGACGCCGATACCATGCTTCGAGGGTGGCTTTGAGCATCTCTGGTTGTGAGCCAGACGCATCGGCGAGAACGAGTCGGAGGGTGCCCTCCTCCATGAACGCGCTTTGCCGTTTTGCCGTGGGGCTTGTGTCGAGCAAGAGGCGCAGGTGGCCGCCCGCAAACGGAAGCAGCGTGCCCGATTGGAGCGGAGCGTCGATCACCGAGCGGGGAGGCTGGGCATAGCGCGTGAGCATCGTCGTGATCCACTCGGTTTTTTCGCGCATAACGGCCTCGATGCGTGCGATGCTCACCCCTGGTGGTGTCGTGACCTCCAGTCCGTTGCCTGGCCGCACCTCGAACCGGAGCCGGCGCGCGCGCCGGCTGATGCGGTGACGGTAAGTGACTGTCATTTCACCCAGGCTGATGTCGCGCTGCCGTACCGGAGGGGGCGCGGGCGCGACATGCGGCATACCGTTTCGTCCTGATGCGATACGCCGGGGCGAGGGTGCAGATGGTGCAGGTGATGAGGTTGCCGAGGGTTTCGTCGGCATGCCCATTCCTCTCCTTCCGATCCTTCCAAATGCGGGTTCACACGCGCGCAAAACGCACGTTGCTTCAGGTGGAACCATAGTAGCGGGAAGTCATGCATCAGGCGAGAGGGGCAGTACCAACACCCCCTGACCGATGGTCAGGTGGACATTGGGAGAAGTGGGATTCGGAAATTCCCGCGCAGAATGCTTGACATGCATTCTGCGTTGTGATAATCTACATTTTGCGTCTGGCGAATGAACGCCAGAGCGGCGGATGCCGCTGAGACGTACCTGAACAACTGAAGAGTGAGAAGCAGCAATATGCACTGTGCGTCACAACGCCAGGGAATTCTTCCTGGTTCTGTGACGTTGCGGGTAGCAAACGTCAATGCTCTTTGAGTCGTGCAAACGACGCGACAGTACCGTGGGATCGAAGGCGAAGGCCTGTGGGGTCTTCGTCGCAGATATGCTACGAAACTGGATGGCGAGTTTGATCCTGGCTCAGGACAAACGCTGGCGGCGTGCCTAACACATGCAAGTCGAACGGGGTGCATCTTTCGGGGTGTGACCTAGTGGCGGACGGGTGAGTAACACGTGGATAACCTGCCCAGGTGTGGGG
>DASUWS010000306.1:0-29377 GCA_036378295.1 Ktedonobacterales bacterium | reverse complement strand
TGGATAGAGCAAGTATACCTATTGCACAGGCAGTCGTCAATTGGCTCGCATCACGAATCCGCAGCATTCCAACAGCGCGGCGGATCTCTACCAGCCAGCGATTCCCCTGATGCACTAGCCGGGAGATGCTAGCCTATGTGGGGGCCATTCCTTCCCGCTAACCCGGTTTTCGCAGCCGCGTGGCGTGAAGATCTCGCGGGATGCACAACTCCCCAGCGCCAGAAGATAAGGCGTCGTCCGCGCGTTCGACCATGCCAGCTGGAAGGCGTGCTGTGCTCCAGTGCTCGCTCATGTAGCTGTTCCAGGCATCGGGGCTGGCGAAATGGTAGATGAAAGTGAAGGTAATATCGCGCTCGCGCACGAACAGTCCGGCATCGATGACACGCTGGAGCGATTCGCGGGCGGAGAGTACGGTTTCCGTACGGCACGATACGTCGAGCTTGCCGAGACGCACGATCCGCTCGCCAGTCCGCGCTTCGAGCCACGGATTCTCCGGCTCGGGGTGGATATCTAGCAGGAGGCCACCCGGGCGAAGGGCAGCATGGATGTTTTGCAGGGCACGCACGATGCCTCCAGGAGCGATGCATCAGATTGACCAGGAGAGCACCGCCACGTCGAAGGTAGCCACGGGTAGCTCTTCCGCGGTAATATCGGCCACCCGAAACGCCACCTTCGGGTGTACCGGCTCCGGTAACTGCGCGTGGGCCAGGGCGATGCTGTCGGCATCGAGGTCCACTCCCAACACCGAGCGTGTCCGATCGGCGAAGCGCCTGGTGAGCCGCCCGTCCCCGCAGCCAATCTCCAGAACATCCTTGCCGGAAAAATTGATGAGATCATGGATGGCACAGGTCTCAGCCTCTTCGGGATCGAGCGTCACGTCTGATAGATCAAGCTTCCCCATCTCGCCTCGCCTCTCTTGCTCTAGCAGCTTATTTGCAGATGATTGCCGTTGATCATACAAGGTATCATATCTCATCGGCTCACTCCTGTGACGGGGGCGACGGGAGGAGTGATTCAGACCTGCCCGACGGGACCGTAGGCTCGCCTCCAGCTCCAGAGAAGATAGAGCAGCGGCCAGACAATCCCAAGGAGCGCGATGATGGCGAAGAAGAACGCAAGCACATGGAACGAGGTCAACTGGCCGGCGAAGGTGTCCACGCAGGTGTAGTAATGGACGTTCGGCAGAGGTGTGAAGCCGCCGTCCGGCTGGCAGGCCCACGGCGCGCTGGTGACATCCCATAGCAGAATCGACGCTGGCAGGCCACCGAAGCCAATCAAGGCTGCCCACAGCCCTCTACCGCCTAGCAGGGCGGCGCCGAATATCGCGAGAATGATGCCGAGGAGGATGAAGGGGAACCCGATGCTCAGAAAGGCGACGTAGCCAAAACCGAGCAGCGCCCCGGTGAGCAGCCAATAGAGCGCGCGACTGATGGTGGACATGGTGAGCCTCCCAGGCGACTGACACGCAACGAGACGTGTCTCGTCGGATGCGCCATTGAGACTATAAGGCCGGACTAAGCACATCAGGCAAGCGGCCACTGGTGTGGCTGTGAGCAGGACGGTAACGACGCCCTTCTTGACTTTACTAATCGTGCCAGATATCAATGTAGGATGCATGGGGTCCAGGTAGCAGCATGGCATGCAGCCAGCGTAAAGCATCCACAGACAGGGGCAACGCCATGCCAACCTACATTTCGCTCGTCAAGTGGACCGATCAAGGAGTGCGTAACAGCAAGGACACGGTCCAGCGTGCCCAGGCCTTCCGTGGCGACCTGGAGCGTCGCGGGGGAAAGCTCCTCAGTATCTACTGGACCCAGGGAAACTACGATATCGTGGTGACGATTGATGCGCCCGACGACCAGACGGCTATGGCATCACTGCTTGCCACCGGCGGCCTGGGTAATATCCGAACAGAGACGCTACGTGCGTTCGACGAGTCCGAGATGACGTCCATCCTTCAGAAGGTATGACCTACAGCAAGAGCCTGCTGCCGGCCTGGATCCCATGCGTCCTGTGTCCACATCTGTCGCTTGGGTATCGTCATCTACACGCTTCGATGCCAGGCAACGACGCGTGACAACATAAGACCCCCCTCCAGCATATGGAGAGGGGCCAGATGATATGTATTCGCACTATTTGATGCCGTGGCGGTTCGGGCCGTCCACCGCGTCAACGACCGCGTCGATCACGTTGACGCCGCCAGAGAGCACATCCTTCACGACATCGTCGATGCGTGTGGAGGCGGCTGCCAGCCCGCGAATCAGCTCGACCAGCGCCGCGGTCACTCCGGCGGCGTATCCCAGCGTGATCGCGAAGGCGGCGGTCGCGATATGGACGAAGAGCCCATTGGGCCAGCCCTTCACCAGAAAGAAGCCCGCGACCTCGGCAACGATGATGCCGATGATCATCGCAATGAGCGCTGCGCGCATCATCTCCCAGATGGCGTGGCGAATGAATCGTACCAGATCCCGGCTGAGCGTATTCAGCGAGCTCATCCCAGCATACCTCTTCTCACCATGAATATCGTCATTACTGCGTGGTCGCCCGATGGTGTGTGCGAGCAGTGACCGGCCTCTGCATTGGCCACCACAAGCTATAAAGCTATAAGATGTACGGGCGACACCGCCGCCCTGTTGGAATGCAGCCTACCGCAATGTGGACTACGAACACTACAGAGATAGGCGGATGATTGCTCACTGTCCCAGGTAGATGAACATCGCCATCGCATCGAGCTTCATGACATCCTCCTGCGAGCCGAGCACCTTGATCGCGCCCTGCATGTAGTTGGAGGCCGGATTCTCGTCGCCCCAGAAGATGTTGGTCAAATCCTCGCTGTTGCCCTGAATCACGAGATCGGCGGCGCCCCGCAGCCCGTCTTCCACCGATGCCACCGCGCCATCCTTCACCGTCATCGTATATGTCGCGTCAATATCGGTCGCCTCAAGATGCATGACGCAGTCCCAGTTTTTCAGCGTGCGCCGTACCCGCTCACTCTGTTGCGCGCGCACCAGATAGTCGTCCAGCGCCTCGCGCAGCTCCTCGGCTGTTGCCATGCTGTATAACCCCCTGTATGATTGGCAGCTATCCGCCCAAGGCCGCTACTACCTCGGCCGCGACACGCTCGCCCGACTGCGCCGCGCCCTCCATATAGCCATTCCAGACAGTCGCCGTCTCGGTGCCTGCCCAGTGGATGCGCCCGACTGGCGCCCGCAGCGCCGGGCCATACATGCACCAGACGCCGGGCGGCATATAGCCCGCGTAGCATCCCCGCGTATACTCTTCCTCCGCCCACGATTGCTCGACGTAGTCCAGCGGATTGCCCGCCCGCTCACCGAAGTAGCGCGCGAGGCATTCGAGGACGGCGGCGCGGCGCTCGTTTGGACTGCGCTGGCCCCAGACGCGTGCCTCGTCGCCTTCGATGAAGCCCAGCAACACACCCCGGCTACCATCCTGTGGCGAATTGTCGAAGGTGACTCGCACCACGCCCGTATCGCTCGATGCCTGGCCGGTCAGTCTCTCGTCGCGCCAGAACGGCGCCGGATAGATGCAATGCACCTTGATGACCGTGCCCATCGGCATGCGCTGCGTCAGTTGGTCGCGCAGGCCCGGCAGCGCGGGACGATACCGGAGGCGGCCCGCCAGCGTCGGCGGCAAGGCAATGATAACGCGCTCACACGTCAGGATCAGCGCGTCCGATTCAACGCGGACGCCTCCATGCTCCTGGCTGACGGTGTGCACTGGCGCGTTCAAGACGATACGCTCGCCCAGCGCCTCGGCTATCCGGTTGGCGATGGTCTGCGCGCCCGCCGTGAAGCGGGTTTCCTGCGCGCCACACGTGACCCCGACGAGATCCATCAGCCCCCCAGCGGCACGCGTGTAGAACAGCACATGCAACAGCGAGAGGTCGCGTGGCTCGGCGGAGAAGACCGCCTGAATCGCCAGCTCCAGCAGCGAGCGGGCGCCAGAAGACGATACGTTGGCGTCGAGCCAGGTGGCGAATGTCTGGGCGTCCCACGCGGCGGCATCAGGCGCGGTCCAGGGCGCATCGGGCGGCACACGCATGGCCATCATGTTGAGCGCGAGCATCGCTTCCATCACGTCCGCCGCTACGAGCCGGTCCGCCGTCGGAATCGCGCCAGAGTAGACGCGCCGCTCGCCCTGAGCATACTGGATGTTGTTGCCGCTATCCCACGTCTTAAACGTTTCCGCGCCTAGCTCCGCCGCCAGACGGATCATGCGCTGCTGTGTCGGGCCGATCCACTGCGCGCCCAGGTCGAGCACCGTTCCATCGCTGGCGGGACGTGTCCATATACGCCCGCCGACACGGTCGCGCGCCTCAAGCACGCGGACGGAAACCCCCGCGGCCACAAGCTGGCGCGCCGCCATCAGCCCAGCTAAGCCCGCTCCAATGATACCCACATCCACATGCCGTGTTGCCGCGCCTGTGCTCATAGACTGCCTTCCCACCAAACGTTAAGCCGGGTGGCGGACCCCTCCCCTACAAGGAGAAGTTATCTCCCGGGCATGATAACACGACCCTAAATGATCGCCCCGCGGTTCTATCCCGCCAGCTTGCCACGCGTCACCAGCAGCAGAAGCAGCCCGAGCGCCAGCCAGATGGCGACGATGATCGGGATGTAGCTCAGCGGCGCGGGTCCAGGCGAGGCGACCGCCGCCACGACGATGCCGAGCGTGATGAGCAGACCGAGCGCCGGAAGAATACCGTGACGCAGCAGGTTGAATCTCGCGCGGCGCTTGCGGATGAAGAAGCGGATACAGGCGATATTGACCAGCACGTAGATCAGCAGCACCAGAATGGCGTCCATGGTGCCGAAGAAAGCAAACGCGGTGATGGGCGTCATCAGCAGGCCAAGTCCGATGCCAGCGATAATCCCGATACCGCAGAGCAACGTCACGCCCGCGATAGGCGTTCCTCGCGTCGCATGTGTCGTGGAGAGCCACCGGGGCAACGCGCCCTCGCGGCTCGCGGCGTAGAGAATGCGCGCCCCGCCGTTGATGATCGCCAGAGCGGCGCTAAAGAATCCCGCCAGGCCAACCACATCAATCAGCGCGGCGAAGACCGGCCCGCCGAAGACGCGGGCGATGGTGTCGAATGGGGCAGCATCTTTCGCGTAGCCCGTCGCCATGTGGTCGGGACCATACCCGACGGTGGCCGCATAGGCCATCAGCACATAGAACACGCCGACGACGATCATCGAGCCGTAGACCGCGCGCGGAATGTTGCGGTGGGGATTGCGTGTCTCCTCGCCAAGCGCCGCCGCCGTCTCGAAGCCAATGAAACTGAGGACCGCGAGGACGATGCCGACCGTCAGATCGCCACCCGGGGGCACAACATCTGGAGTAAACGGCGAGACAGGCAGGCCGGTGGTCGAGCCGACATGAAAGAGAATGATTGCCGCCAGGATGATACAGACGCCAAGCTCGAAGACGAGGAAGGTCATGTCAATGCGCAGCGATTCGCGTATTCCCCAGTAGCAGAGCGCGAAGACCAGACCAATCGCCGCTAGGAAATACGCGGGCCAGGGGATATCAACGCCCGCCCAGCGGGAAATGAGCGTCTGCAGGTTGGCGCCCATCAGCACGAACGAATACGGCGCGCCCAGCGCCAGCGCCGCCAGCCCGATCCAGGCCGTCAGGAAGCCCCAGCGCGGGCCGAGTCCTTCGCTGACGAAGGTATACGCCGAGCCGCTAGAAGGCAACTCCCGCGAGAACTCGCTGTACTGGTTGGCTACGACCAGTGCCACGAGAAAGCCGACGACATAGCAAAGCGGAATCGCCGCGCCGACAAGCCCTGCCTGTGGGATCGTGTTGAAAAAGATGGATGCGGCGGGCGACATGACCGCGACCGAGATGACAATCGCGTGGCTCAGGCCCAGGTTGTTGCGCCGCAGCCCGCCAACCGCAACGGTCGTTGGCTCGGCTGTAGGCAGGGTGTCGGTCATTGGTGCGCCTCCTCACGGGCGGGTAGCATAGGCAGGCATTGGTGATGTCGTGTCTTATACGGTCTGCGAGCCATCGCCCGCTTGTGGACCCGCCACCGGCGCAACGGGCTTCTCGGCATCCAGCAACCGGCGCAGATAATCGTTCAGGAAGACGCCATTCGGGTCGAGGGCCACCCTTACCCGGCGGAAGTCGTCCCAGCGTGGATAGCGCGTGGCCAGCGTCGCGGCGTCCAGCATATGCATCTTGCCCCAGTGGGGGCGCCCGCCATACGGCTGATAGATCGGCTCGATGGCGCGGAAGTAGCGCTCGTAGGGCATGCCCTTGTACATGTGAATGGCGATATACGCCGAATCGCGCTCGTAGGCGGGACTGAGCCAGATATCGTCGCTATGGACGAAGCGACACTCGATGGGAAAGTGGACGTTGAATTTCTCGCGGGCCATGACGGCGCGAATCTCCGCGAGAACCGCGGGAAAATCGCTCGCCGGAATGTTGTACTCCATCTCCTGGAACTTCACCATGCGCGGCGTGGCGAAGACACGATGGCTGTGATCCGTCTCAGAGACCGTGGCGATACCCATCGCGGAGATGCGACTGATCGTGCGCGTGGTGGGGCGAATGAGCCGCGCTGTCTCCGAGAGCACCCAATACAGGCCGTTCTCCAGCACGATTTTGTTGAGCGTGCCAAAGACGTTACCAGCCGAAGGCGGGGCGTCCGTCTCGTTGAGGAACTTCACCTGCGCCCAGCGCGTGTAGGGCATCCAGAAGAACTCGAAGTGGCTGTTCTCCCGCTTGTAACGGTCGAGATTGGCGAGTACGTCATCCACCCGCTCGCGCCGGCTGATGAAGTGCAGCCGCTTCGCGGGAACGACCCGGAGCGTTACCTCCGCGATAACGCCAAGTGCCCCCAGCGAGACCTGCGCCGCCTTGAAGATGTCGGGCCGCTGTTGCTCCGAGCACTGGATGACCTCACCGCTCGCCGTCACCAGTGTCAGGCCAGTGACCTGTGTCGCGATGGAGCCGAAGCGGACCCCGGTGCCGTGCGTCCCGGTACTGATGGCGCCTGCGATGCTCTGCACATCAATATCGCCCAGGTTTTCCTGCGCCAGCCCATGCTTGAGCAGCTCATCGCCGAGCAGCTTAAGTCGCGTGCCCGCCCGGACGCGCGCCGTCATGCCATCGCGGTCTACGGATTCGATGCCCTGTATGTGGTCCAGCGAGATGAGCACATCGTCGGTCTGTACCAACGGCGTGAATGAGTGCCCGTCGCCGACAACACGCACATGCCGCCCCTCGCGAGCATAGCGGCTAATCGCCTGCGCCAGCTCGTCGAGGCTATGTGGCATGAAGACGGTGCGCGGCTGGCTGTGCACCGACGCTGACCAGTTGTGCCAGCGTGCGGGTTTGTTGCTGGGCTTGTTGCGAGGCGTATTCGTTGCCATGAGATCCCCCATCAGAGAAAACACTGGCCGTCGCCGCGGTACGTCGTCACCTCATCCACTATCGCGCCGTTCTGGATGCAGACGAGATGAGTAAAGCGCTCGCACAGTTCGCCCGCCTTGGCATGGCGCAGCAGAATCGGGTCGCCGAGCGCCAGCCGCTCCGGCCCGCGATAGTGAATCGGCGTCTGCACTTCGCCCGCGCCTTCCAGGGAATCGAGCCGCGCATCTGTTGGCAGGTAGACCACTGGCAGGCGGTCTTTGCCCGCTCCACCCGACGCGCTGTATCCGCCGCCGAGACAGGTGTAGATGCCGGGCGCGGGGATACGCACGATCTCAATGGCATAGCCCGCCGCGGGCAGATAGCGGAAATCGCGGTAATTATCGAAGAGCGCGGGACTAAAGAACCCCGACCCGACGGTTATCTCCGTCACCACTGGCTCCTGCCCCGTCGTCGCCATACTGCCAGTGCCGCCGCCATTGACGAAGCGCAGCGGCCCGCATAGCGACTCCGCCAGGGACACCACTGCTGCTCGGCGCTCAGCATCCAGCCGTACCGAGCGCTGCTTGAGGCGGCGCACCAGGGCATTCTTGGCGCGCTGGCCGGGATAGTTGTCGCCAACGCCCGCCACCTGCGCTTCATAGCCCATGATGCCGTCAAGAGAGACATGCTCTGAACGGGCGATGCGTTCGAGGGTGGGACGGGCGAGGTCGGCATTCTGCAGCGGCGAGCGCCACGCGCCAAAGTGCAACCCCGGCACCGAGAGCGCCATATCCACCTCCAGGCAGAGCGGCAGCCGCACGGCATGCTGGCGCGCGGCCATCTCAGCCTGTTCCACGTGGGCAACGCTATCCACCATTAGTGTGATATGTGCGCCATCGGCCACAGCACGAGCAACCGCCGTCAGGTCGTCGGGATGCCAGGCGGGATAGCCAATCAGCAGATCATTGAATCCCTGGCCCGCGAGCCAGGCCGCCTCACGCGCGGTGAAGCACATCAGCCCACGAAAAACAGGGCTGGCGGCGAAGATGCGGCGCAGCACCGCCACACTACGGACCGACTTCGAGGCGATACGAATATGCTTGCCACTGGCCTTACCCGCGATGGCGCGGATATTCTCGTCGAGCGCGTCGTGGTCAAGCCAGGCGAATGGCATAGAATGCCCGGCGAATGCCCGGCGATAGTAGTCGTAGTCGCGGATGATGCTAGCGCTTGCGCGTGGCGACGCAGTAGGGGAGACGGCGGTTTCGGCTACGGCTGGAGGCTGCGCCGGCATGGGTTGCTCATCACGCATGGGACCCCTCTGATTCGTTCCGTGATGACGCTGTTGCCTGATGCACGGGAGTGGCACCCTCGGCCAGCCCGATCACAGCGGCGATGAGGAGGTCGAGATCGCGGCGAGCGCGGTCGGTATTCTGGTCGCTGACAAATTGGAGGATGAGGCCATCCAGTCCAGCGACGATGAATCGGGCGAGGGCATCGTACGGAACGGCGCAGGTGATTCCCTGTCGCTCGCACGCGTCGCGCAACACGCCCTCGACCACCTCTCCATAGCCGCTGTACTGCTCCCGGGCGAGCCAGGCCGCATCTGGGTTGCGTAACGCGTAGAGCGTCAACTCGTACTGCATCACCTGAAGCTCTGGGGACGTCTCGACGTGATGCCAGAATGCGCGGATGCTCCGGGCGATGGCCTCGCGCAGTGTTAGCCGCTCGTCAGCCGCGTCAAGGACAATCTCGCGCGTCTGGTTCGTCATCTCGCGCAACACAGCCAGCAAAAGCTCGTCTTTGCTGCCCACGTGATACAGCAGCGTGGCCTGATTGATCCCGGCCTCGGCAGCCAGTTTGCGCGTGCTCGCCTGGGCGAGGCCGTCGCGCGCCAGGACACGGATCGTCGCCTCCAGTATCTCGGTTCTGCGGTCGACGCTGGCTCGTTCCGCCGCCATGAACAACGCTCCTGAAGTGAGATGCAGAGAGACGCACCGGCAGACACTTCGGTCTGTGCGGCAGCTTCATTCAAGTGATTGAACGAAGTGTGCCAGTGTCAGGTACGGTTGTCAAGAGGCTGGTGAGGAGCGCCGATACCCATGGAGACCCCTCCTGCACTGGGAGGGGCCTGGGGAGAGGTCTACCGGATTGTGTGGACATTTTGTTGGGCACGCTTATCGCAGCGTCGACGGGAGGATGCTCAACTGCTCGCGGTATTTGGCGACGGTACGCCGGGCCACCTTGATATCGCGCTTCTTGAGCAGATTGGCTAGCTCCTGATCGGTGAGCGGAGTCGTCTCATGCTCTACCAAATCCTTGATGACATCCTTGACGCTCAGGTTGGCGACGAAGAAGTTGCTGAACGGGATGACCTCGCCGGTTGGCAACATCACATACTTGGCGGCGGTCGCGCGGCTGACGGTGGATTCGTGCATGTCCAGCTCCGCCGCCACTTTCGCTCGTGTCAATGGCTTGAGCGCGCGCACGCCCTTCTCCAGAAAGTCGCGCTGAAGATCCACGATGCACTGCGTGATGCGGGCAAGCGTGTGGCGCCGCTGATTGATGTTGGCGATGAAGAGACGCGCGCGCATGACATAGTGCTGGATGTGCTGGCGCTCGTCCTCGCTCAGCGTGGCCTGATGGCTCTTGGCCTGCTGATAGATCTGCGAATAGGTGGGATTGACGCGCAGGAAGAAGCGTTTCGACTCGATCACCTCAATGTCGAACGCGCTCTTGCCGTCCGGCTGCATCTTGCGGGTGATGATCACATCGGGGATGACAGGCGACGCTGTCTCGCCTCCGCCCGAGAGATTGGCGTCCAGATGTCCGCGGCCAGGAAACGGGTTGAGGTTGCGCTTAATGTACTCGCTCGCCTCACGGACCATCTCTGTCGAGGTGCCTAGCTCCTGGGCAATCTGGCCGTATTTGTGCTCGCTCAGCGCCGTCAGGTGATCGGTGATAATTTCCCGCACGTAGGGCTGCGTCATGCCGGTCTGCTTGCTCACGTAATCGAGCTGGATGAGCAGACACTCGCGCAGGTCGCGCGCTCCGACGCCTATCGGCTCCATCGCCTGAAGCGCGCGGATGATCTCCTCCACATGATCAGGCGAGGCAGAGAAGCAGTCAACCGCCTCTTCGGTCGTGCAACGCAGCCGTCCATCCTCATCGAGGTTGCCGACAAGGTATTCGATCAGCGGTTCATCCCCCGCCGGAAACTGAGCCTGTAAGGAAAGTGTCAGATGCTCAGCGAGGCTCATCTGCGCCGCGACACGCGTCGTCGGATCGAATTCGTCCTCATCACTGCGGACTTGCTGGTGGAAGCTGCCGTCTCCATATTCGCTTTCACTCTGTGAAGAGGTACGTTCAAGGGTGGCGTTCTGCTGGCACACGGTGCAGGTCGGTCCGCGCAGCGGAAAGCCGCATCGCGGGCAGACAGCCGCTTCCTCCATATCGAGCGCCGGATTCTCATTCATTTCCTGATAGATGAACGACTGGAGCTCCGCAGATGACATAGCCAGCACATAGTTTGCGGCTACCAATTGTGGTGACGCCACCCGGATCTGGGTCTGCTGGGTGGTCTGGTTCATGTCCATAGACATCGTTATCTGCATCCCTCCTATGCAGTTGCAGTCAGAAGCATTCAAAGTCTCGTCGTTACATGAGCAAAGTTCATGCCGAAACCGATGTGTCGCCTGCTATTGAGCCGATACTTGCGCCATTTCATGGATATTCGCGCACGAACCGGCACGCTCGCGGATTAGAGATATACTGGAGAGAGAGGCAAGAATACCGGGAGATAATCATGCCAGAACGACCAGAACATTCAGCACGGCAATCCGGCGCCGCTAAGCTTCAGCGCCGCAATCGCGAGCTGAGCATCCTCAATGCGATTGCCAGCGCACTGAACAGTACCGTAGACCTGAACGAGGCACTGCACGCGGCCCTGGCGCAGGTCGCCTCGCTGCTGGATTTGCAGACGGGATGGGTATGGCTGCTGGATGAAGAGACCTGCCAGCCGTATCTCGCGGCCTCGCAAGACCTGCCGCCCGGCCTGGCGAATTATCCGCGACGCATGGAGGGCACCTGCTATTGCCTCGATACCTATACCGCTGGCGACCTGGCCGGAGCCGCCAATGTCAACGTGGTCACCTGCACGCGGCTCAAGGGGCTGGTGGATGGCACGAATGGACTGCGCTATCACGCCAGCATCCCACTCTATGCCCAGGAAAAGAAGCTTGGCGTCCTCAATGTGGCCAGTTCCGACTGGCGCGAGCTGGCGCCCGACGACCTGCGGCTGCTGCATACCATTGGTGACCTGCTGAGCATCGCCATCGAGCGCGCGCGGCTCTTCGCCCGTAGCACCCAGATGGGCGCGGTAGAGGAACGCAATCGACTGGCGCGCGAGATCCATGACACGCTGGCGCAGGGTATCGCTGGTATCGCCCTCCGGCTGGAGTCCGCGGATGCGTTGGCAGAAGCGAGCGCCGATCCAGAACAGGTGCGCCAGAGCATCCAGAGCGCGCTCAAGTTGACGCGCGAAACGCTCGAAGAGGCACGCCGCTCCGTGCTCGATTTGCGCGCCGCGCCGCTGGAGGGCCGCACGCTGAGCCAGGCGGTCGAAGCGCTGGCGGCCGCGAGCGAGCCGGATGATCCACGTATTACGACCGAGATCGTCGGCGCCGCGCAACCGCTGCCTGTACGCATCGAAGTAGGCGTCTATCGCATCATACAGGAAGCCCTGGCAAACGTGCGCCGCCACGCGCATGCCCACAGCGCCACCATTCACCTGGAGATTACGCCGGAGCACCTGACGCTGATCGTCAGCGACGATGGCAAGGGCTTCTCCCCTGACCGCAGGCTGCATGGACATTATGGACTGCTCGGCATTCGCGAGCGGGCGAGGTTGCTGGGCGGCGAGGCGCAGGTATTGAGTACGCGCGGGCGCGGCACGCGTATCGAGATTCGCATTCCGCTGGAGGAGCATTGATGGCCGAGCCGATTCGCATTCTTGTCACCGACGACCATCCTGTCGTCCGGGAGGGGCTGGTAGCCATTCTGGGCACGCAGCCGGATTTTGTGGTGGTTGGTGATGCGGCGAGTGGGCAGGCGACCCTTGATCTCACCCGCTCGCTTCGGCCCGATATCGTGCTACTCGACCTGGAAATGCCAGAGATGGACGGCGTCGAGACGCTTCGCCAGCTTCAACGGATTGCGCCAGATACTCGCGTCATTATCTTTACCGCGTTTGATACGGATGACCGGATTCTCAGCGCCGTCCGTGCTGGCGCGCAAGGCTATCTGCTCAAGGGCGCTCCGCGCAGTGATATCTTTCGCGCCATTCGCGTCGTGCGTGAGGGCGGCTCGCTGCTGGAGCCGATGATTGCCCAGAAGCTCTTGCGCCAGGTGAGCCGCGAATCCCCCGGCGATGTCGCGCTGACGCCGCGCGAGCTGGACGTTTTGCGGTTGCTGGCGCGTGGTCTGCAAAACAAGGAAATCGCCATCGAACTGGGGATCACAGGCCGCACGACCAAGTTTCACGTTGGGTCGTTGCTCCGCAAGCTGGGCGCGGGCAACCGGACCGAGGCGGTGGCGATTGCGGCGCAACGCGGGCTGATTCATCTGCGCCAGGGCGAATAGTGCTAGCGGCCCGCGCCACAGATCCGGCCCGGATACAGGATACAGAGCACACGACATCCCCTCAGCCCTGGACGGCCAGCGTGTATGAGAGGTCCAGCGCCAGCGCGGGGCACATCCTCGGTGGTTCACACTGGGTGATGCCAATAAAGCTCAGCGTCACCTTGCCCGGACTGGTTGCCATGAAGCGCCAGTCACAGGTATGGCTCGTCGTATCGAGCTTGCCCTGTGGATCGATGGGCGTCAGGGCGTGATCAGGGTCGCTGAGGTTGGCAGTCCAATGATACGTCGCTGCGAGATCGACGCCGACCGTCTGGCCCACCTTCACGGCAACCGTGCTGGCGTGCTGCTGCGACACCATCACCGAAGCGGGCGGGACGGCGCTGTGTGGTATCGACAGGGAACATCCACTGCCAGAGAAGGTTGCGCGACCCCGCACGGCGCCTGGCGGAGGGGTAGCGGGCCGGGTTGATACGGCTGTGGCGCCCGACGTGTTGGGGCGCGGCGGCCCTCCCCCAATCTCTTGCGTCGTCGTGACACCACATGCCGCGAGCAGGAGCGAGGCGACCAGCACAAAGATGCTAGCGACAACAGGCAATACGCGCCCACGGTCGGCACTCTGACGCATCGAACACCATTTCATCGGCTCAACCTCCTGGACTATTGACGCACCCTGCCATACTTAGGTTCCCTGGCAGCGCCTGGATGTTTCTCCAATGGCGCACTGGTACATGAAATGAGCGCGGCATGGTGTATCGCCGCCAGCGCGTATACCCAAGAGTGACCTGACGCAATGGGCTGGATCAGACACAGGAATCTCATCTACTCCCGCCTGTTGACCTCTCCTTCGGCATGCTCCGCCGCCAGCAGCCGCTCCAGCGAGGCACGAAGCGATGCCAGTCCGTCCTCGCCAAGGATTGCGGCAAATTCGCCTTCGATCTCGCGCTTGATCGCAGCTGAGTCGCGCAGAAAGCGCCATCCAGAGTCCGTGAAATGGACGAGTGTGGCACGTCTATCAGCGGGATCGGGTGAGCGAGTGACGTAGCCAAGCGATTCGAGCTCGGCAACGAGCTGGCCCATGGATTGTTTCGTCATCCCAGCACGTTCCGCCAGCACGTTGATACGCGTGCCCTCGACGTCGAGATGGATCAGCGCCGTCGTGTTCGCCAGGCTCAATCCCGTGTGGCCGCGCTCGTGGAGCTTTGCCGTCGCCAGCTCAGAAGATGTACGGTAGACGCGATACAGCAGGCGCCCAATGTATTGCTGGCGCATCTCGGCGAGTCGCTCAGCATCGCCTCTGCTTCGGATTTCGTCCATGCGCATCCTTCTCTTGACAAATTAGACAGGTAGCGTTACTATATTGGACAGGTAAGCTTACCATTTGTCTTATGGTACTCCAGTTCGTGTCTTATGACAACAAAGGAGCGGTAAGCCTATGGCGTTCGTGAGCGCGGCAGACGCGCCTGTTTTTACCCTTCCCGGCCTCGAGTTTCATGGTCTCACTGCGCCGAGTCGTGGGGCGCGCGAGATTTGCACGTGGCATCTCTATGTCGCCCCGGAGTATCTAGATAGTGAGGCGCACAGCCTGGATCGAGAGGAGGTCTTTGTGCTCCTGGAAGGTCAGCTTGTGGTGACTGTCGAGGGCGAGCGCACGATACTCACCCCGGGCGACGCCGTTGCGGTGCAAGCCGGTGCGCAGATACAGGTTAGCAATCCAGCCAGTGTTCCAGCGCACGCGCTGGTATGCATCTCCACTGGATTCCAGAGAGTGATGGCCGATGGACAGCCCGTCGGCACGCCTCCCTGGGCCCAGTAAGCATTTACGTCTGTGTGAGCCGATGCGCAAGATGCCCCTGGCTGTCTCTCGTTGCTCTGGCATCTGTACTCGGCGCCATCGGCGCATCCAGAGGGTTGTATGGGTGCGCCGCGTGCTATGGCCAGTGCTTGTTGTCTGCGTCGGATGGATCGCTATCGTTCCAGTACGTCCCACGAGCGTCAAACGGCTGAGGCGAGGGCGGCGCGTATGGCGCGCCAGTAATGCGTGGCGGAGTGGGTGGTCTGGCGCCGCCGGGGAATCGCGGCGCTCCGCTTGGCCGCACTGATCCCGCGCCGGGGGCTGGAGGCAGCCCACCCGTCGAGCGCAGCAGCTCGTAGGTGCGGTCAAGTGGCGATCCGCTTGGCTCAGGCCAGGCCACTGGCTGCCCGCGCACCCAGTCTTCCAGCGCGGCGGTCAGATACTCCACCTCTCCCTGCAAGCGACGCAGATAATACGATGCGTGGATGACCGGCCCGTAGCGCTCGACATACGTATTGAGGTCGGCGCGTATCTGCTCCAGAACTTCGTGCGGCATCGCCGGTATGCGCTGGGTAAAGTTGCCCTGCGCCCATTGTGCGAGCGTCTGGCGCAGATAGTGGACCCCTTCCTCCAGAGTGCGCGTTCGCTCCAACTCGCGATATTCCAGTGAGGCCACTACCTCGGCGCGGTCTGCCCGGCGGGTAGCGATATCGGTTCCGCGCACCCAGAGGAAGGCCACCAGTGCGAAGACAAATTGCAGCGCAATCGGGCGCACCAGCAGCGAGATCGTCTGAATGGTCACGCTGGGGTAGAGCGCGGCATCGGCAATGACATTCGCATTGTGGGGGCGCAGAGTATAGTCGGCCACAATCATCACGGAGTTCAGCGCGGCAACGATAAACCCTGAGCGGCGCGGTAAGACACTTGCGGCCATCACGACACTCACCGCGATCGCGTCGTAGTTCGGCAATTGCCCCATCGTCAGGCCCAGCGGGCTACTCCACATATAGGCGAAAATACCGCTATTCATGCTGGCAACAAGCACGATTCCGCTGAGCGTGATGCGACCCGCGCGATTCAGACTGATCGTGGCAAGTTGCAGTGCGAGGAAGCAGAGATATGCCAGAGCGGCGATCCCGTCACCAATCGCAATTGGAGAGACGGTGAGCAACCCTCCGAGCATACCCAGCGAGAGCCAGGCGATCAGGTCGCTCCTCCGGGCAAGCTCGCGCTGCTCAAGGGTTATCTGTGGGTTCGAGCTACTGGAGCTCGCGAAACGCAGCCATTGGCCAGCGAGAGCCTTTCCCTGGTCGATCAGCTTACCCATGTTCCCTCCATACCTCTCGCATACAACACTTCTGGTAGCCGCAACCGTGGAATCGCGACAAAGTCCTCCCCAGGCTGGTCATTGAGTTTTCAAGAATGCAGTAAGCCGCGTCTCGTTATACATGAAGGATGACCTGATTGCAATACGTCATAACAGATTGCGATCAATTCACATCAGGCGGATGGCGAAGTGGCTTGAAGAGTGCCTGATACACGGCACTATAGCAGGGGGCGACTGTAGCAAGGCGACCAGACATTGTATAGTACTATTAGATGGCAGCACGGTTGCATTCGTCGCAGACCTTTGTCCTTCCGCCTGGAAGAGTGCGCGGCGTGGGGTGATGCCGGGCGCGCGTCAGCAACAACCACAGCATCAGCAGTGACCCATGGTGCTCAAGAGAGCCGGGGCGGCGGCCTTCACCGCTGCACTATCGACTAGCATACGCCTGGTCATGGCGATTCCAGCATTGTTCAGCTTGCTTGCGCGCTCCAGCGTGCTTATACTGCTTCTGTTGAGGACACAGGCAAGGCAGAGTCACGCGTGATCAGGAGACAAAGTGCGGCTGCGGCGGCTCTGAGTCACCCCGTTGGATCCAGCCGCATCATCTCCCAAGGATGCACAGGGAGGATCGCAATGACACAGGCAGGGTCCGATGTCGCGCAACGCACACCGCAAGAGATCTTCCAGCACCATGCCGAGTCGCTCGGCGCGGAAGATCTCGAGGCCACAGTAGACGATTATGCCGAGACGTCCCGCATCATCACGTCATCGGGCGTTATCCAGGGCAAAGCCGCGATTGGCAATTACTTCGCCGAGCTGTTCCGCACCGTTCCCAAAGCGCGCTGGGGTGTGAAGACCACCTTCGTGGACAATATCCTGTTCCTGGAGTGGACAGCCGACTCCGACCGGGCAAGCATATCCGATGGTGTCGATACCTTCATCTTCCAGGATGGTCTGATACAGACCCAGACAGTGCACTGCACAGCGGACCCAAAGTAATCCACGAGTACACGGCCCACCCGCGCCACTGCGATACGCGCGCAATGTGAAAGTGCGCCGCCAGGGAGAAGCAGCTCTGGGCCAGGGTCAGGATGAGCACCCACGCGAAGATACCATGCAGCGTCCCATGCACCGTCGAGGTTGCCAGGGTGGCCCCTGGTGGGTAGCCGGGAAAGGGATCCATGGAAAACAACCCGGCGCCAATCAGACACAGGCCACTGATGCCCTGGAGCAGCGGAAACCAGATCGCACCACGCGATGGTGTCAGGACTCGATACCAGCCAACCGCCGAGAGCACCAACAGGACGCCGTAGACGGCGAAATTGACCTGCTGCACCCAGCCGCCAGGACCCAGGCTCAGCGCGCTCATGGGTTGGATCCAGGCATCATAGTCCGGTCGCGTGATGCCTTCCACCAGAAAGATTGCCGTGACAACTCTCCCGGCTGGAAGCCGGAAGCTTCTAGGCCGAAGCCAGAGACTGTTGCCCCAGTCTCAAAATGTTCAGACTCGCGTTGTAGTCGCGGTCGAGCACCACCCCACAACAAGGGCATGTGTAGGTGCGGTCGGAGAGGGAGAGCGGTTGCCGATGTCCGCACGAGGAGCAATCCTGAGACGTGTATGCAAGGTTCACCGCGACATACTGCCGACCGGCCCATGCTGCCTTGGAGGCGATGAGGGCGGAGAACTGACTCCACGCCGCGTCATGGATGCTTTTCGCGAGACAATGGTTGTGCGTCATCCGATTGACCGACAAATCTTCGACCGCGATCAGGTCGTAACTGTCAACGATACGGCGGCTGTGTTGATGCACGAAATCCCCACGCCGCCAGGCAATCCGCTCATGGACTCGCGCCACCACCTTGCGCCGCCTGGCGCGTTCGGGGGTGCCCTTTTCCTCTCTAGACAGGCGGCGCTGGACTCTGGCAAGCGCCTTTTCATTGAGACGGAAGAAACGCGGGTTGGCAATCTCTTGACCCGTCGAGAGCGTGGCGAAGGTCTTCAAGCCCACGTCAATCCCAACGATCTGGTCCGTTGTGGGCAGTGGGGATGGCTCGGCGCACTCACAGGAGAGACAGACGAACCACTTGCCCGTGCTACTCCGGCTGATGGTGGCCGTCTTGGGCGTGCCTTCCAGGGGGCGGTGCAGGATAATTTTCACCAGGCCCACGACATGCAGCCGCAGACGGCGAGCCTCAGCGTCCAGTTTACAGCCGACCGGCACCTGGGGATAGGTGATGCTGGCGTAACGTCCCGGGCCGCGAAAGCGGGGATAGCCTGGCTTCTCGCCCGCACGTACGCGGCGAAAGAACGCTTGAAACGCCAGGTCAATGCGCACAGCGACATTTTGCAAAACCTGCGACTGCACACTCGCCAACGCGGGCCGGGCCGCTTTGAGCAGCGGCAACGTCGCTTGCTGGTCATAGAGGCGCAGCGAGTCCTGCCACTGTTCCCAGGCGTCACGCCGGGCGGCCAGCAATTCATTGTACAGCCAGCGACACTCCTCAAGCTGGTGCTCCAGAAGGCGCTGCTGCTGCCGATTCGGATACAGGCGGTACTGGAACGTCTTACGCATGCCGGTATTGTACCCTTAAAGCATGCGAGTTATCAAGCGGGAAGGCCATTCATCCCCTGGCTGAAGCCGAGGGGCTTTCTGGCCTTTTTCTGTAAAGAGGAGCGCGCCGATTCCTCCACAACTCACCAGCCCCAGCGTGAGCGGGGACAGGACGCCATTCTCCAGGCCAGATGGCGCCAGTGGCGGTGCGCTGAGGTTCGGCGTGGGTTCCGAAACGTTCTCCATCGCAGTGCCCTTCACGATTGTTGCCCGGTCGGGGGAAAGAACTGCGGCCCATCTCCGTGCGCGGCGGTCGCCTCAGCGTACCATCGGTACCTCATCAGCGGTCTCACCGGCTCACTGAACACGAACCGGATGGTTGCGCACCTACAATAGTATGCCATCTTGGTTGTAGCTGCAAAACTGGACAGCGGAAGCTTGCCCAGAACCGCCACTCCCGCCAGACCCGTTCTCTCCCCTCTACATGTCAGTGGCCACGCGCTCTTGACAGTCCTTGGATGATCAGCGCACTCTTTGGGTGAGCACGTCTCGGGACAGGATTCTCTTTACCAATCACTCGTTTCACTCGTTGAGCAGCGTCGCTTCTCCCTCGCAGGAGGCAGAAGGAGGAAGGCGTATGGGCTTCACCGTTTGCCCGGCGGCCAATGTCGCCGCCCCGGTTGAAAGCATTTGGGAATTGCTCTCGGAGCCAACACTCTATGATCTCTGGTGGGACGCGCGCATGGAGCGCATCGAGCCAGCAGGGAAAGCCGCACCCGGGCAGATGCTCTACGCGAAGGCCTCGGGGTTCGGCATGACACGGGAGGTGACGCTCAGGGTCGAGGCGGTAGACCCGGAAAAGCATCAGATTCAGCTGCTGGTCACGCTTCCACTCGGCGTGGTCAACCATGCCACCATCACTGGCACACCGATCGATGCCGCCTCCAGTCGAGTGCAATTTGGCTGAAACTTCACACTCCCGCCAGGTTGGCTGGGTTGGGCTCTCGGAAGATTTGGCGGCAAGGCATTCGAGACTGGTGTAGAGGACGTGTGCCAGCGGCTCAAGCGGGCGGCTGAAGCGCGCTATCGCAGCGGCGTGGCCGAGCAAGCGTGAGGTCCACCTCAATGTAGGGGGCAGGTTACGAAGAGGCCGAGGAATACTGGTTTCACGTGGGATGGTGTCTGGTAGGCGCCTGTATGCCTGCCAGAGCGTGAAGGGTCCAGCGAATCAATTCATTCACCGCCGTATTGCTGCCGCGGCTGGTGACCCGAGAGACCAACCATCAGGACGAAGCTCATATACTATGTCGGTTGGACGAGTTCTCGGAGACAGTACACTGAGCATGCGGTGTAGCTTGCGGCGTGGCGCGTGTGGGTCTGCCTGGACCTGAGAGCACCGCAGGCGAGGGATGGATGTGGCAGGCAAGGAGTTGCGCAGATGGAAGATCTCGACGCAGAGAACGCCAGCGAGCCCAAGCCCGAGAAACCTGAACAGCCCCAACGGTCGCGCATTCACTGGCGGCAATGGATCGCGCTGGTCACAGACGCGGCAGGAATGCGCCGCACTGACTGGCGGCGGTGGATCGCGCCGGTTTCAGGGGCGGTCATTGCTGTTCTCCTTCTTGGTAGCCTGCTCAACGGATTCGCCACCTACATCACCCATTCCAGTGAGCAGCGCGACAAGGCCGCGCTCGATCGCGCGCTGGCGGTAGCACGCACTCAGTACAACGTCCCGCCCGCTCGCCTCCAGCCCATCGTGGACACCGAGCAGCGGACACTCGCCGCAATGGCCAACTCTTTCGCTGGCTACCAACAGGCGGATAACGAACTTGTCAGATTAACGCAGCGGGTCAACGCGCTCATCAGGAGCACCCCGGCTCAGGCGCGCTCCATGACGCAGGCCGACCTGACTGCGCTGCGCGCGGGCGTTGATACCCTGGTGAAGGGCCACTTCCGGGAAGCGGCGGGATTCCAGCAGCGACTCCAGAAGGCGCAAACACGGCTTGCCGCAGCAGGAACCACACCCCAATACTTCGCGGTGGATACGTTTGCACTAGACCAGCTCGCGGCAGTCAACGCCTTCCAGCCTACCTACCAGCATCTCCAGGACTTCACCAAGCTCATCCAGAATGAGTCGCTGCTCCTCGGTGGCGCGACTGGCCTGCAGAGCAACCACCTCCAGTGCGCGCAGGGGCTCAACGAGAGCTTCTGGCTCGATGATCCTCTGGTCAAGGTCGCGACACCCAACGTCAACGCCGCCGCGACGCCAGAATTGCAGTGGCCCGCGTCAGACCGCGCGCTCCTCCGCGCCGCCGCCACCTCCACCGACTTCACGTCGCTCAACGATCTGATGACTGCGCAGACGCAGCAGATATTAGCGAACGAAGCCGCGCTGCTGCCCCGTGTGGCGACCAACCTGCTACAGGAGTTCCGAAGCAACATCGCCCAGTTGAAGCAGGAACACCAGAACACGACCACCTTCGAGCAGCTCTACGTGCAGGACCAGCAACAGGCACAAAAAGTCGCGGCGTCGCCCACGCTGGCGAACTACATCGCCTTCGTCACCACGCTGCGCACGCACAGCACCCAGATCGCGCTGCCACTCATCAAGGCCAAGACCAACTCCGATCTGGCCACCCTCAGACACCTCATTGCTCAGGGGCAGGCCAGCAAGACCATTGACCCGGCGAACGGCGTCGGTTACCCCAACGCGTACGAATACGCCGATCCCGGCACCGGCATTGGCGACGCCACGCAGCGCCTTGCTCTCGCGCAAACGACGAACGACTACCAGCTCGTGGACAACGAGATTCTCATGTTCACCGCCAATATCCAGGCGATGCTCAAGAACCTCAAGGACCCCACGCCCTGGAACCAGCCGCATGCCACGGACCGCCAGCTGATCAACTACTTCGGCATCGGCTCGGCGCATACGCGCATACTCGTCGTCTCACTGCGCGAGCAGGCGATGCGGCTCTATGACAACGGCAAGTTCGTCAAAGCGATCCAGGTCACGACTGGCGCGCCCGACCTGCCCTCGGTTCCGGGCCTGCACTGTGCGCTAGATCATCTGACGAATATCGTCTTCACCTCACCCGATCCGCCCGGCTCGCCAAACTACTACCAGCCAACGCCTATCCACTACTCTATGGACTATTCCTACTACGGGTTCGCGGTGCATGACGCCTGGTGGCGCTCGTGGTTCGGCAAATACTCCAACTTGCCGCACT
The DNA here is from genome assembly GCA_036378295.1 of Ktedonobacterales bacterium. Taxonomy (GTDB): domain Bacteria; phylum Chloroflexota; class Ktedonobacteria; order Ktedonobacterales; family JADMIN01; genus DAHUXT01. The sequence goes on along the minus strand of DASUWS010000306.1, from coordinate 7,450 downwards.
TCGATCCCGCCGCGTTCAACGGCGGCTCGCACGGATGCATCAACATGAGCTACTCCAACGGGGATGCCGCCTACGTCTTCAACTTCGCGCAGGCCGGCACGCCAATCATCGTCTATTAGCTCGCCGCACAGCGGAAGGCACTCGGTTGAGCATGTGTTTGCAAGGGGGAAAGCCAGCAAGAACTGCCAGGGTATTCCCTATCCGAAGCCAATTATCTCAGCATTGTCGTAAGCGACTCCGAAAATGCATAGACTTCCAGGAAGCCTGGCCGGGTTGCGCACCGAGGCCGCTGGCATGATCCGGGGCTGTGCTTCCATCTCCCCGAGCGCACATGCCCCACATGCGCTATGGTGTTTGACCGACAATCCTCCCACGCTGCATACTTGCCCTGTCGCACTAGTCACTTGTATCCAGGGTAACCATCAATCAAAGCGTCCAGTCGAGGGAGGCACTCATGGCATACTCCGCCCAGCCACGCAACAAGGATCACTGGTCAATACGCCTGCGCGCCAAGCGGCCCGGAGGCGTGAGCCCCGCAGCGCTCGTGGTCGCGGTCATTCAGACGTTGCTTCTCGTGGCAACGGTCTCCTCGCTCGCTACCGGCGGCGGCCTCTATGGCTGCACCAGCGCCTGTGGCACCGCTGATCAACCAGCGACGCCCGCGATTGCCGTCCTGCTTGGCATCGTGATGCTCGTGTTGCCGCTGGTCATCGGCGCGCTCTGTGAGGAATGGCGGCTCAGCGTAGCCCTCGCCGTCCTCCCCATCTTCCCCGCGCTTCTCATCGCCAGCAATACCCTGCTGACGCCCACCAACACCATCGTCCCCCCGACGCCTGCCAAAGGCACGCAACCTGCCGTTCCCTACCCCACCAGCCACTTCGGCCCGCCCTTCTGGCTGGACCCTGCGCACTTGCCGACGCTCCTTTTCGCCCTCGCCCTCTTCGCGCTTCTCGGCTGGCTCGGCTGGGTGATCGGCTCCGCCTTCCGCGACGCCTGAGCCGTGCGATATGGCTAGTGGCACCAAAAGCGCTCGGAGGGTCGGACGTACCTACTCAAATGCCAGGCTGGGTGAGATCCTTCCCCCAGCCGCACCAGTCAGCGGCTTGCACAGCGGCTTGCACCCGGTACGCTCGTAGCGGCTTGCGATCAGCCTGGCCCATCGCCTTTCGGCATTAGCATGGGCAGCTAAGGGGTTAAGGGAAGCAGGAACGTCCGTGCCGGACCACTGACCGCCCCACCAAAGGGAGGTGTCCAGGTCTGCAATGATGTGTTATGTTCGGGGCTTCTAAGCCGATAGAGACACAACGAGACGCTCAGGCACACTACGTGTCGAGCGTCTTTCTTTTCATTGCTGGCAACTGGCTGAATGCGCAGCCATCATGCAACTGTCATCATGAGCATGTCAAGGAATATTGTAGAGCGTGCGAGACGCCGCCTGGTACGTAGCTAGTCCGCGTCGGGTAGCAGTGAAGACAGCACGATGACCCACGCCAGTCGCCTGATCACCACCAGAGGCATCGCGAAGCCCCGAAATTCCCAACGTCCAGGTTCAGCCTCAGCCCCGCACACAGCACTTCTCAGGTACTTTATTATAACTCTTGACTTATATTAGCAGTGACTGATATACTATCCGCATGCATGCATTAGATGTCCTGGGCGACCCAGTCAGGCGCCGCATCCTGGAACTGCTGGCTGACGGCGAGCAGACCGCCGGAGCGATCACTGCGGTCATCCACGCCGAGTTCGGAATCTCTCAGCCAGCGGTCTCCCAGCACCTGCGCGTCCTGCGGGAGAACGGGTTCATCACTGTGCGCGCTGACGGCGCCCGCCGTCTGTATGCGGTGGCCCCCGCGCCCCTCCGAGAAGTCGCTATGTGGCTGGAGCGCTTCTCAGGGTTCTGGAGCCAGAGTCTAGACGCCCTGGCCACCGAGCTGGCGCGCGGCAAGCGGGAGCGCCGCACCTCCCGTACTGCTGATTCGGCGGCCACCGGCATCACCAGTACTCCAACCTCTGACGACAAAGACAACGACAGCGACAAGGAGTCCACATGATCGACATCGCTAGCCAACTCAACGCCATCTACCGCAAGGTCGAACAACTGCCCCCTGCCGACGGTTCTGGCGAGCGCGTCAGCATCCTGCTGCGCCGCGGCTACGACGCGCCGATCGGCGACGTCTGGGACGCCGTGACCCAACCAGACCGCATCAAGCGATGGTTCATGCCGATCAGCGGTGAGCTGCGTGTCGGTGGGAGCTTCCAGCTCGAGGGCAACGCTGGCGGCGAGATCCTCACCTGCGAACCGCCCCGCCTGCTCAGGGTAACCTTTGGCGGACCGACCAGCGTCGTCGAGGTGCGCCTGACCGTCCAGGGTGAAAGCGAAACCGTGCTGGAGATGGAGCACACTGTCCCGATCGAGATGGCCCAAAGCGGCGCTGGCGCGCTGTATGTGGGGCCTGGTTGGGATGGCGCGCTCATGGGGCTGGACATGTTCCTGCGCGGCGAGGCCGTCGGAGACCCGGTCGCGGCGGCGAACTCCCTTGAGGTGCAGAAGTTCTCCAAGCAGTCGGTTCATGCCTGGGCCGCGGTAGTTAAAGATTCTGGCACCGCTACTGCCGAGCAGCTTGCCGCAGCTACCGAGGTCTCCCTGCAGCAGTTCGCCCCCGACGTGCCATCCCCACAAGACCAGGAAACCGGCGACTGATCTGGCCGAGGAGCATGTGCCTGGGAGGTGCGCCACGCAACGCCCTGATTGCCATGGTCGAAGCAGGCTTCCGGGTCGGGCTTCACGCCGGGAGTTTCAGGCGCTGCCGCGCCGCTGGGGGGCGGAGCGCACGTCTTCCCGGCTGGTGAGACCTCGCAAGGTGAGCAAAAACCACGAACATCTGGCAATCACGGCTGAGGCCTGCATCTATCTGCCCGGCATCGTGCTGCAGCTCACTCGGTTGACTCAGACCCATGAGAATAGCCTTCTTCAACCCGCTCTCAGAGCGTCGTGAGGAGCGGAGCCACGATGCCCGTGAGGAAGATGTCGTCGAAGACTACAGCACCACCAATACTTGCCATCACACAGTACTCGCCAGGCCGCTTTCCCGGCAGCAGAATGCCCTGTTTGGCGGCGCTCGCGATCTGAGCGAATGTGCTCCACTGTAGGCGCGAGAGGTTGAGCAGGTCGGCTCGCAGGGTGAGGGACAGGAGGGGAGAGGGAGGTTTCCCGCTCAATTCATTTCAATTCATCATAGGCTATCGACCGGACCTGGATCATGTACTGAAACAGCGCGAGGTAGCCATATGCCCACGTACGACAACCGAGAGCATACGAGGGCTACGCTGCGCATCGAACGGCATACGCTGTGAGGCTCTACGAGAGGATCAGCCGCGCGCGCTGGAAGCGGGCCATCGCGACGAGTAGCAACCCCACGGCCACCACCAGCAGGATGCCGGAGAAGGTGAGAAACACCTGCGCTGGATTGGCGGCGTTGAGCGCTGCGAGGATGGCAGTCTGCGTCTGCCTGGGTAGCACCTGGAAGACAATGAACGGCGCGAAGACGAGGATAAGGAAGCCAAAGGTCAGGTTCAACTGCGCCTGCCGCGTGGTTGCTGCGCGCAGCGAAACAAGGCAGCCTACGCTCGACGTCAACAGCGACATCAACAGCCCCAGCACGACGATCGCCACCAGACTGCCTGCTGGGTAGAAGGCCAACCCCGAGCCTGCGCCCGCGTTCTTCTGTGAGAGGTTCGCGACCACCGCCTGCACGAGCGCGCCAATAAGCCCAACTGCCAGGCCATAGACGACCGCTGCGCCGAACTTGCCCAGGAGGATTGCCCGGTCGGAGAGCCGGCTCGCCAGCAGCGTCTCCAGCGTATGCCGCTCGCGTTCCCCCGCGAAGCTATCCACGATGATGCTCTGCAGAACCATGAACGGCAGGAACAACCCGTCCACGATCACTGGTGCCGCCGACGTGAATAAGGCATGGCCCATCTGCAACGGCCAGAGGATGCTGGCAATTCCGATGATCAGCAGCACGCCGATCACGCCGCGCCCACGCCCACTGCCTCCACTGGCACCCGTGCCGGCCAGATATTCGCGCCACTCTTTCACCATGACCGTCCAGATGTCGGCAATCATCGCGTCACCTCCTTCGGGCGGTCCTCATGGTCGTCTTCCATCAGTGCGAGGAAGACGTCCTCCAGGCTCGCCTGGCCGCGGCGTACCTCCTCGATCTGAGCGCCAGCCTCCACAAGCGCCGTCACGATCGGCGCCATTCTTGCCTGCTGATCCGCCAGTTCGAGCGTCAGGTGACCGTTCTCTACCTGCACGCTGGCGACATCGCGCCGCGCCCGTAACCGCGCCAGCACCTCCGGCGTGAAGCCGTCGCCCGTGACTTCGGCCTGTGGTCGGCCACTCTGCCGGCGCAACACATCGGGGCTGCCGATGGCGAGCAGCTTGCCCGCACGGATAACGCCGACCTGCTGGCAGAGCCGCTCGGCCTCGGGGAGATTGTGCGTGTTGAGGAAGACTGTCACGCCTTCGCTGGCGACCAACCTCTCCAGGTCATCGCGCAGTGCCGCCGCGGCCACTGGATCGAGCCCTGCCGTCGGCTCGTCGAGGAAGATCAGCGTTGGCCGATGCAGCAGCACGCGCGTGATCGCCAGCTTCTGCTTCATGCCGCGGCTCCACGTGCCGACACGCTCTTTGCGCCGGTCATAGAGCCCCACATGGGTTAGCAGCTCCTTGATGCGCGCCTGGCGCTCGGCAGTGGAGAGATGCCAGACGCGGCCGTAGAAGTCGAGGTTGTCTTCAGCAGTCAGCCGCTCGTAGAGCCCGCTATATTCGAGCAGGGCGCCGGTGCGCTCCCGGATGGCGCTCCCCTGGGTGCGGGTGTCGAAGCCGAGCACCTGTGCCTGGCCAGAGGTAGGCTCTAACAGCCCGAGGAGCAGGTGAATGGTGGTCGTCTTGCCCGCGCCGTTGGCGCCCAGGAACCCGAAGATAATGCCCGGTGGCACCGCGAACGACAGCGCATCGACCGCGCGCAGGGTGCCGAAGTCGCGCGTAAGCGCGGTCGCACGGATCGCCGCCTCGGTCATGGTATCCGTCTCCTTTGCTCTGCTGCCCTGATCTCGCGGCTGGCTGATTGGCCGGATCACCTTATACATGGTACACCTGGACTGCCAGAGGCATTGCGTCGTCATCGTGCTCGCCAACATGAAGAACGGCTAGCCATTGGTCAGGCGTGGGAGGACAATGACCTCGTTTTCGCCACCCAGGTTGGACGAGCACTCGAAGCGGGGAATGTCTTGCGGCGTAGCTTTTTGTCGCTCCTTACAAAAGCTGGTTTGCCTCATATGTGCTTCCATGACCTCCGCCATACCGCAGCGACGCTCCTGCTCGGTCGGGGTATCAATCCCAAGATCGTCTCTGAGATGTTGGGACACGCCAGCATCCAGATTACGCTGGGTCTGTGCAACCGCGTTCTGCCGCACACGCAGCAACAGGCGGCGGACGCGATGGATGATGCTTTGTGTTTTGGGTCTTGCGTAAGTGGCGCTGATGTGCAATGGGCGCTACGCAGACTCCCTGCGCAGTGCCCGTTCTTTGATGTGTGATACGCAATCCGTTTGGGATGTTGGCATTTGTGGCATAGGTGGCATAGGTGGCATCTGCGGATTCTGCCCTCTCCCCCAGCCCCTCCCCGTGTCGGGGAAGAGAGCCAGTAAGCCAGACACTCGCACTGGATCCCTCTCCTACCAGGGGGCAGACGCGCGAGCCGTCAGGCTCGGAGCGCGCGCAGCGGCTGCGTCCCATCGGGAGGGTGGCTCGCAGGGCTGGGAGGGGGCGCATGACAACGACCAAAACAGAGTCAGTATGATAGTAGCAGGTCATGCGAAGGCAGGATAGAGCGGCTGGCCAGTGAAGACCGTTTCGAGAGTGGCCAGCAGCGCCATCAATGTAGCCGCGTTAAACGCACTCATTCTGGAAGCTGAGGGGCTGAACAAGTCAAAAGCAAGTTAGCCCACATCATAAGTGAGCTATCACTTATGATGTCTTTTTAGATCGTCGGTTAAGCACATACTGTACGGAAGGGCTAATTGCCTTATCCGAGCGGTGAATACAGCCTATCCAACAACAAGGCCGGCGCATGCCCTCTTTGAGTTCCGTGCGCACCCTTTCGACGTGTTGTTGTCTAGTTTCCGGCTTCTTCACAGAGATGGTCCAGCATATCCATTCATTGCGCGCAAGAGGCGTAAGGCCCTCCCATGCCGCTAGCGCCTCCGCGTCAGACGCTAGGGTTTTCCGTAAGTCCTCTGGCAATTCGTGGACAACACCACCAGAGATTTCGTTTTTCGTCATGGTCAAAAGTCTCTCCTGCTACAAAATAGCCCTCTCTCGAGGATTGCTGGAGCTAACGGCGTGTTCACTCGTTGGCGTAGTGGTTGGCGCAGTAAGGTGGTTTGGGGTACTTGCGATATGCCGCGAATCCGCAACATTTCTGGTGGCCCCGAGAGGATTCGAACCTCCGACACATGGTTTAGGAAACTGTGATCACCTGTTCAGCCCCGTTCGCACCTTCGCGTGAATCGGCTTGTTTCCTCACATTCTAGCATAACGTTGTTCAGGGTCGTTCAAAGTCGTTCAAGCGTCATGCTGTCAGTTATGCTGTCACGCTGCCATGAGACGCAGAAGAACGGATGTTCGATCACCTTGCTAGACGTGGGGATGGTTCGCTATGGCGTATGTGCAGGTGGCGCAATCAGTGGCGCGGCATCGGAAGACGCTGCGGCTGGCGCGATTGCTCAATATGGATCGCTATCAGGTCGTGGGGCGATTGGTGGAGTTCTGGTCGTGGTGCCTCGATAACGCGCCCAGGGGATGTCTCGCGGGGGTCGAGCCGGATATCCTTGCCGATGTACTGGACTACGACGGCAAGCCGAGCGAGTTGGTTGCTGCGCTTCTTGCGGCTGAGGTCCTCGAAGATGTAGGGGATGGCTTCCTCTGGGTTGCTGACTGGGGCATGATCAGCGGGGAGACGCAAGACGACGATGACGCGGATGGGGGCGAGCGATGAAGAACGCCCTCCCCTGGTATCGCATGTACTCTGAGGCACGGACTGATGCAAAGTTGCGCGCCCTGTCGGATGCCGAGCATCGGGTCTGGTTCCATCTCCTATGCTTTGCTGCCGAGCAGGATGGTGACGGTCGTGGAAGCATCGTCGGCTACGATGACGATCTGCTTGCAGTCGAACTTTGCGATGGCGATACCGCGCTGCTACGGCAGACCATAGAACGTCTCAAGAAGCTGCGCATCCTCGCTGAGAACGAGCATGGTATCACCTTCTGCGCCTTCGTGAAGCGCCAGTACGATAAGCCGTCCGACAGGCCAGAACGCGTACGAGCGCGTGTCGCTGCGTTTCGCGAGCGTCACAGTCATGAGGGTAACGCCGATGTAACGCCT
>DASUWS010000305.1:0-8722 GCA_036378295.1 Ktedonobacterales bacterium | reverse complement strand
TACGCGGGGCGAAGCGACCATACTCTTGCGAGGCGAATCGGGCGCGGGCAAAACGACGCTCACGCTTGGGCTGATGGCGCGGGGATGGCTTCCCGTGGCGGACGATATCGCCATAGTCGATGCGCGGACGCTGGGGCTGCGCGGCTTCCCGCGCTGCTTTCACGTGGAACACGCTCATGAGCGACCGGCTGAAGCTTCCCCCCGTCTGGAGACCGTAGCGGCGGTAGAAGGGCACGCGCGTCCATTGTGCTGGGCACCGGAAGGGCAGGTACCGACTGCCATCATCACGGTAGCGCGCGATCCGGAGCAGCCGAGCAGCCTCACCCCGCTCTTCCGAGCGCAGGCGGCGGGCGCGCTCTTCCAGAGCGCCATACGCTCTCGCCTGGCCGGATCGCAGATTGCTGATCTTGCCGCCCGCGTTGCCGCGACGGTGCGGTATTGCGGCCACCTCAATAACGGTGAACTCTCCCAGGCGCTCGACCTCATCGAGGATGCCTGCAAACCGTGAGCGCCCCGCCACCAGCTCCCTGCTCCCTGTCACCAGCTCATGGCCAGCGTCTTCGTGATAGCTCCTCTACTCCCATACCAGGCATACAGACCTAGCGGAGTGTCAGCCAGCCAGCCAGGCTCTCGCACCGTTATCCGGACCTGACATCTCCACCGCCCGCTCTCTACTCTCACAGTGTCCATCGTCTCACGGGAGCGCTTGTTTGCATTGGTTTAGTAAGGACTCTTGACGAACTGTGTTACACATGCTACTCTTGTTCTCACGCACGGGAGAGAAAGGGAGTGGATGTGACGAAGACCGTTCGCCATATTGTGCGCTCCATGAGGGCGCGCGATATGCGCCAATCCAACCGCTTTGTCACCACTAAAGGGGCCGATCTGCGCTTGATGCGCGAGTTGAACCGGCTCCTCATCCTCAATTGCGTCCGTGCCCCCGGGCCGACGACCCGTGTTGCCGTCGCTCAACGGACCGGGCTCTCGCGTACGACCGTCAGCAGCATCGTTGACGAATTGCTAGCCGATAACCTGCTCGTCGAGGGCCAGACGCTTGACGCTGCCCCGACGGGTGGCCGCCGCGCGACGCTCCTGCATTTCAATGCCAATGCGGGCTATGTGATCGGTGTGGACCTGGGCCGCAGCCATCTCACGCTGTTGCTGACCAATCTTGCGGGTGATATCATTGCGCGCCGTTCTGGGCCGTTCGATGCCGCCCTTGGCCCTGAGCACTGCCTGCAACAGGTCATTGCCTGCCTGATGAGCTTTACCGCTGAACGCCAGATTGGCTGGCATCAGATCATTGGGATCGGCATGGGCATCCCTGGCCCGATGGATGCAGCCTCGCGGATGCTGGTGCGTCCGCCGCGCATGCCTGGATGGGATCACTTCGATATCCTGTCGGTGATGGAACGCGCCTGCAAGGTTCCCATCTACCTCGATAACGATGCCAATATGGGCGCGCGCGGCGAAAGCCAGTACGGCGCGGGACGCACTGTGGAGAATCTGGCATACATTAAGCTGGCCACTGGCATTGGCTGTGGGCTGATCATGAAGGGCGATATCTATCGCGGGAGTGGAGGCACAGCGGGCGAGCTTGGGCATGTCACGATCGATGACAACGGTCCACTCTGTGATTGTGGCAACCGTGGTTGTCTGGAGGCGATGGCTGGCGCCGCCGCCGTCACCCTCGTCGCTGCTCGCGGCGGTATTCAGTGTGATACTGGCGGCGATACTCCTGGAGTGCCGGGATATGCGGAGAAGCACGACCCGGAAACGCTCGATGTGGCCGATGTCGTGCGGGCAGCGCTGGCGGGCGATAAAGCCGCCCAGAATGCCATTGCCAGCGCCGGGTACCATATTGGCATCGCCCTTGCTGGCCTGGTCAACATCTTCAACCCATCACTGATCCTGCTCGATGGCAGCATGGCGCGCGCGGGAGAGCTGCTGCTCTCCCCCATTCGGCAGGCCATCGCCCGCCGCAGTCTCGCCGCGTCGTCGTCCGCCACCAGAATCGAGCTGGCCGAGCTTGGCGATAACGCCATCGGGCTCGGAGCGGTTGCCACCGTCATCGAGGCCGCATTTAGTCCACCATCGCTGGCGGCCATGATGCCACACGCGAACGGCGATGGACTTGTTCCCGTGGCGGGCAGTAGTTAGTGCCCCATTCCGTTTGGCGGCGCGAGGCGCTTCGGCTGCCCCTAGGGGCGATGCGGATGATACGCTGAAGAGTCGCCTTTCTGACTATAGTGCATCAAGTGTTGAGGAAGGAGGATGTAGACGATCTCAGGCGCAGCTTGTCTTATCCGATTCCAGGGTGGAATCACGAGGAACCCATGGCGGTTTGTGATGAAGTCACCGCTTCATCCATGTAGTACACGTCAGATTGGAGCGACGCGCGATGCAGCTCATGAAAAATGCCAGTTGGCGAGTAGCGGCAACTCTAGTCCTGGGGGGCGTGCTTGCGACAAGCGTGCTTGCCGGATGCAGTAACACCAGCACAACAGGCGGCGCGAGCGGCCCGAAAGGCTGCACCAAGGTTGGGGTTCTCCTGCCGGAGAGCGACACCTCAGCCCGCTGGGAAGGCAAAGACCATCCCCTGCTGAACGAGGCCATCACCAAGGCTCTGCCCGGCGCCACAGTGCACTTCACCAATGCGAACAATAACTCCGACACGCAGATCAATCAGGCAGAAACCGATCTGACCCAGGGTTACTGCATCCTGGTAGTGGCCCCGGTCAACGCGACGGCTTCCGCGACCATCGTGGACAAAGCGAAGGCAAAGAACGTCCCGGTCATTGCCTATGATCGCCTGATCCAGTCCGACAGCCTCGACTTTTACGTGTCGTTCGACAACGTCCAGGTGGGCAAGCTCCAGGGCCAGTACGTCGCTGACCACTACCAGCAGTTCGTCTCGTCCAACGGCAACAACAACCTGGTGATGATCAACGGGTCGCAGGACGACAACAACGCGATTCTCTTCCATGATGGCGCTCACTCCGTGCTCGATCCGCTGGTGAGTGGCAAGAAGCTCAACCTACAGTACGAGACCTACACGCCCGCGTGGAACAACCAGACCGCACAGTCTGAGATGGAAGGCGCGCTGACCAAGCTCTCCAACAAGATTGCCGTGGCCTATGTCGCCAACGATGGCATGGCTGGCACAGTCATTGCCGCGCTCAAGGCACAGGGTCTGGCGGGCAAGGTGCTGGTCACTGGGCAAGATGCGACGGTGAACGGTATCCAGAACATCCTGCTCGGCACACAGGCCATGACCGTCTACAAGGCGATCTCGAAGGAAGCCGACGCGACCGCGCAACTGGTGGCCGCGCTCAGCAAGGGCACTGATACCGCCTCCATCGCGACCGGCTCGACGAAGCTCGCCAGCGGCAAGTCGGTGCCGTCGGTGCTCGAGACTCCCGTGGCTGTTGACAAGTCCAATATTGCCTCGACGGTGCTCGCCGATGGCTATGTGACCAAGGCTGAGATCTGCCAGGGCGTTCCCGCTGGAACCGCTGGCATCTGCTAACCTCTGCTACCCTCACTCTCCACCACAGGAGCGTGAATTCTCCCGCCCCCTCCTCGATTCTGGGGAGGGGGCGGCCATAGCCCAGGGACGCACGTCAACATCCCGCGCTCGCCGTTCTCATCTCTGGGTATTTCCAGATTTCCGGGTATACTTGTTGGAAACAATCCGTTGTTGACACGGACATGCATCATCGTTGCGGCATGCCAGCTTCGGAGAGGAAGGACTGTATTATGGCTGAGAACGTAACGCCTGCTTCCGGAAGCAGCGGTTCTCCCAGCGCGCAAGGTCAGACACCGCAGGGTATGCCAACGCTCCGCCTGTCGGGGATCTCCAAGTCCTTCGGCGCGGTCCAGGCGCTCCGCAACGTCGACTTCGAGGTGTATTCAGGCGAAGTCGTTGGGCTGGTAGGCGACAACGGCGCGGGCAAGTCCACGCTGATCAAGACTATCTCGGGCGTCAATATCCCCGATAGCGGCACTATCTACCTTAACGGCAAGCATGTCACTATCACTAAGCCGGCTGATGCCACTGGACTGGGCATTGAGACGGTGTATCAGGATCTGGCTCTCTGCGACAATCTGGATGTTGTCGCCAATTTGTATCTGGGCCGCGAAGACCGCTCCACCTGGATTCCCTACCTCGTGCGGCCGCTGAATGAAATCGAGATGGAGCGCCGCGCCCGCGACGTCCTCAAGCAATTGGATGTCAAGATTCCGTCGATCCGCGTGCCAGTCGCCTCGCTTTCCGGCGGCCAGCGGCAATCTATCGCCGTCGCCAAGACAATCCTGCGCAATGCCAAGGTGGTCTTGCTGGACGAGCCGACGGCAGCGCTCGGTGTCGCGCAGACGCGCCAGGTGCTGCAATTGATTCGCCGCCTGCGTGATCAAGGGCTGGCGGTCGTCGTCATCTCCCATAACCTCGCCGATGTCTTCGAGGTGGTGGATCGTGTGATTGTGTTGCGTTTGGGCCAGCGTGTCGCCACGTTTGATGTTCGTAACACGACGCCTGAGCAGGTTGTCGCGGCGATCACTGGCGCGGAGTTTGGCGAGATACTGAACAACGGCAATGCCGCTTCGTCGAGCGCCAGCTAGGAGAACGACCAATGACAACCGAATCCTCTACCGAATCGGCGGCTGTCGCCCCTAAGCTTGAGGCGCCGACTCCAGGCCCGATGCAGGTGATGCGTGATCGCCTGCGCCGGGGTGAGCTTGGGCAGCTTCCCGTGGTGCTGACGCTGATATTGATCGCCATCTTCTTCGAGATCACCAGCCAGGGTTTCTTCCTCCAGCCACAGAACCTGAGCAATCTGCTCCTGCAGATCGCTACCATTGGGGCGCTCTCGCTCGGCTCCGTGTTGGTTCTGTTGATTGCGGAAATTGATCTCTCACTGGCGGCGGTCGCCGGGCTGTGTGGCGCGGTGATGGTCGTGCTCTCCGTAGACCATGGCGTATCAGCGTTCATGGCCATCCTCATCACGCTGATCGTCGGCTCGCTGATCGGCCTCGTCAATGGCTTCTTTGTCGCCGTGCTACGGGTGCCGTCGTTTGTCGTCACGCTGGCGGCGTTGATTGGCTACTCGGGATTGCTGATTCACATTCTGCTGCCAAATACCACGATACGCCTCATCGACCCGTTTCTGACGGGCATCGCCTCCAACTATCTCGTCTTCCCCTGGGATGTGCTGCTGCCGATTCCGTTCATTGCGCTCTACGTCCTCCTCCAGCTCTGGACGCGCATCAGGCGCCAGCGCGCGGGCCTGGAGCTGCAGCCGCTTTGGATGGTCACGGTGCGCACGGTGCTGGTAGTGGCCATCTCGGTGCTGGCGCTCCTTATCTTCGAGAGCTACCGCGGCATTCCCTACTCGACGCTGATCCTGATAGGAACCCTGTTGCTCTTCTGGCTGATCATGCGCTTTACGGGCTTTGGTCGCCATGTCTACGCGGTCGGCGGCAACGCCGAGGCCGCGCGCCGGGCAGGTATTGGCGTCGTGGGCATTCGGTTGGCGATATTTACGCTCGCATCCCTGCTGGCGGCCCTTGGCGGCATCCTGGCTTCCTCGCGCGCTATCTCAGCCTCCGCGCAGGTCAACCCTACCCTCCTGCTCGACGCGATTGCAGCGGCGGTGATCGGCGGCGTTAGCCTGTTCGGTGGGCGTGGCTCGGTCTGGGCGGTAGTGCTTGGCTCGCTGATCATTGGCAGCCTGGAGAATGGCCTGGATTTGCTGGGTCAGGGCGGCGATATCAAATTGATGGTTGAGGGCGTTGTGCTGATTGTGGCAGTGACCGCCGATGCCATCACCCGCCGGCGCAATACGACCGGCCTGCGCTAGCGTGCGGGGCGCGTCTCGCGTTGCGGTATGCTCTCTCGTGTACCCCTTCTCCTGTCCGCTCCCCCGGTGTGGAGAGCGGATAGCCGGGGGCGTCGAGAGCGTGTCGAACACAACCCGGATAGGCGTGCTGCTGGCGCGTTGTTCGCGTGGTGAGGGGGCGTCCCTGACGCCTCGCGTTTCATGAAACAGGTGAGCTTGCAGTGTCTTCCTCTTCGCATGTCTCCCAGCAGGGCACGGCCAATAGACCGCAGGCGCCGATTCGGGCAGCGATCCTTGGCTATGGCCTGGCGGGATCGGTCTTCCATGCGCCGCTCATCGCCTCGGTCGAAGGCATGGAGGTCGCGGTGATCGTCACCGCCAACGCCGAGCGCCAGGCGCGTGCCCAGCGTGACTACCCCTCAGCGCAGGTTCTGCCCTCAGCGGATGCGCTTTTCGCCTCTCCCGAGGACGTTGATCTGGTGGTTGTGGCAACGCCAAATAGCAGTCATCTCGCGCTGGGCCTTGCCGCTGTTCAGGCTGGGCTTCCGGTGGTGGTTGACAAGCCCATTGCCCCTACCAGCGCGGAAGCGCGCCAGTTGATCGAGACGGCCAGCCGCGCGGGCATTCCGCTGACGGTGTTCCAGAATCGCCGCTGGGACAGCGATTTCCGCACGCTTCAGGCACTGCTGACCGCAGGCGCGCTGGGTAACATTCTGCGTTTCGAGAGTCGCTACGAGCGCTATCGTCCAACGGTCAATACCGCCGCCTGGCGTGAGCACGCCACCCCGCAGGAGGCGGGCGGATTGCTCTTTGATCTGGGTGCCCACCTGATCGACCAGGCGCTCGTCCTGCTGGGTGACCCTGTCGCGATCTATGCCGAGTCGGATGCTCGGCGGCCCGGCGCACAGGTGGATGACGATACGTTTGTCGCTTTGCGGTTCGCCAATGGCTCGGTTGCGCATCTCTGGATGAGCATGCTGGCGCGTCAGCCAGCCCCGCGCTATCGCGTTGTCGGCACGCGCGGCCTCTATGAAAAATATGGCATGGACCCCCAGGAGGACATGCTGCGCACCGGGGGACGGCCCGGCGATGAGGGATGGGCCTGCGAGCCGGAAGACATCTGGGGCCGCCTCTACACTGATAGTGGTGATGTCTCTGTCTCGGCGGTTGCGCGCTCGCTGCCCGGAAGCTATGAGACGTTCTATCAGATGGTGCGCGATGCCTTGCGGGATGGCGGCCCGCTGCCAGTCGATCCTCGCGACGCGCTCAGGACGATTCAGGTGATCGAAGCGGCGCGTGCCAGCGCCACCAGCGGCCAGGCCGTTCCCTTCGACCCCGCACAGACTGCCTGAATCTGCCTGAATCTGTGCGGATTCGTTCGCTGCGAGCGTCTTCGATGAGCGGAGTGGAGAATTACCGACGGCGCTGATGCGCCAACTGCGCAAAATAGTCGCTCAAATGGACCTTTCCAGTGCATGGTCCCACCATGTCTGTTGTGGTGACCAAGCGAAAGAAACGAAGAAAGCCCGACGCCGTCGAGTTGAAAGGTCTGAGCGCCTGACTTGCGCCATCCATCAGCCAGGGAGCGAGATGTGTCACGTGGGGCTTGGTTCCCAGCGCCTGGAATGCCATCTGTGCGATTTCATTGTATGTCAGAATGTCGGGTCCGCCGAAATCATACGTATTGTTGCGGGCACCAGGATCCGCGATACAACGCGCTACATAGGCCGCCAGATCTGTAGGGTGGATTGGGTTGATGCGCGCTTTCCCAGTGCCAAAGAGAAAGACGCGTCGTTGCTGTGCCTGTTGAAAGATCGCTCGCATATCATTGAATGCGCCTGTTGGCCTGAGAATGGTCCAGTAAAGTCCTGATTGGCGAAGCGCATCCGCAAAGCGTTCTCTCGGCTCCAGCACGGGAATGCGAGCGCGCAGCTCTGGTCCATGCAGCACCCCTACAAAAATGAACTGTTTGACACCCGCTCGCCGCGCGCAGGTGAGCACATTGAGGTTTGCCTGATAGTCCACCTCCCATGGAGTCGGTTTGCGCGCCAGCGACCGCACTCCCAGGACGGATACGACGACGGAGATACCATCGCATAGTCCTTCAAGTGTCTCAGGGCGCGTGGCCTGGCCGACAAATACGTCTACGCCGTTCTCGCGTGCCGCCGCGAGCTGTCCGGGGTTGCGCGCCAGGGCCCGTACAGGGTAACCCAATTTACGAAGGTAGGTCACAATATGGCTTCCGAGATAGCCAGTTGCGCCAGTCACTAATACCGGAGTCGAGGGCAATACAGCATCCAGGTACCGCTCAGACAACGTGTATTCCTTTCTATGTGGGTAAGCAGTGCTGTGTTGTGGTGGCGTTGCTGCCCTCTCCCTCGGCCTCAACCTCAGATCTGCAGTCACCCCTCCGGCCCTCTCCCCCAGCCCCTCCCCTCAAAGGGAGGGGAGCCAGAACAGACCAGAGGATGTGCGCCAGACCCGGAGGCCACAGCGGTCGCCTCACTGCCCCTCCCCTCGCGAGGGGAGGGGGCAGGGGGAGAGGGTCGCCACCCGCGCAAGACGTCATTGAAATCATGCTTAGATTCCCTGAGTGTGCCACGAGACGGCAAAATGACTGACCGGTCAGTCACTATCGATTGTAAGAGCATGGGATAGCACTTGGCAAGGGACGCTGGATTATTGGTGTGGTCTTGGGGCGGGATTGGGGCGGGATTGGGGCGGGATTGGAGGACTTGAGGAGAGGGGATTCAGACGGCCCGGTGGTGGGCGGGTCGAGCACGACTGGTTCGTTCTCCTAATTGCCAGTACGCTACCACGGAGCCGGCGAGATGTCCTGGACAAACGCGCCATGCATGACGTTACGCTCACGAGTATGCGGCGGC
>DASUWS010000304.1:0-4741 GCA_036378295.1 Ktedonobacterales bacterium | reverse complement strand
ACCTTGGCAAGCTGCGATCAGACCCGAACTTCCTCCGCCTGCGCAACGCCGCGAGCCAGTCGCTCAAGCATATGCCCGGCGGTCAACTGGCCAGAGAGGTGGCCGGGCGAACCGCCCGGAGCGCCAAAGAGTTTGTGCTGCCGAGTAAGACCGGCGTTATTTTCGAAGAACTGGGCTTCACCTTCCTGGGCCCCTTCGACGGCCATGACGCGCAGGAGATGGTTGATGTTTTCCGCAAGGCGCGCCAGATGGAAGGGCCGATCTTTATCCAGGTCATCACCAAGAAGGGCCAGGGATGCGACTTTGCCGAGGCCGAGCCTACCAAGTTTCACGGTCCTGGCGCGTATGACCCGGCGACCGGTGAGCTGAAGAAGTCGGACGGGCCGCCGACGTTCTCCGCCGTCTTTGGCAAAGCAATGATCGAGTTGGCGAAGCGCGATCCAGAGATCGTGGCGATCACCGCGGCGATGGCGGAAGGAACGGCGCTGACCGAATTCCAGAAAACCTTCCCTGACCGCTTTTTCGACGTCGGCATCGCCGAGCAGCACGCAGTCACCTTCTCGGGAGGACTGGCGTGCGGCGGGTTGAAGCCCGTCGCGGCAATCTACTCCACGTTCCTGCAACGTGCCTTCGATCAGGTCATCCACGATGTGTGCGTGCAGAATCTGCATGTCGTCTTCCCCATCGACCGCGCCGGGCTCGTCGGCGAGGACGGGCATACCCAGCAGGGTGTCTTTGATATTGCCTTCCTGCGCATGATTCCGAACATGCGTGTCATGGCGCCCAAGGACGAGAATGAGCTACGCCATATGCTCTATACGGCGCTCAGGATGGATGGGCCGGTAGCGCTCCGCTATCCGCGCGGCAAGGGTGTTGGTGTGCCGATGGACGACGATTTCCACGAGCTGCCCATTGGCAAGGCGGAGCTGCTCTCGGCGGAGTCGGAGATCGACCAGGCAGAGTGCGCTGTGCTGGGCTATGGGCATATGGTGCCGGCAGTGGAACAGGCAGTGCGCGAGCTGGCTGACGAAGATACTATTCGAGCGGTGGCGGTGAACGCCCGCTGGGCCAAGCCACTCGACGAAGAGATGATTCTACGGCTGGCGCGTGCGACAGGCACCCTGGTCACCATCGAGGACGGCGTTGCGGCAGGTGGATTTGGCAGTGCGGTAGCCGAGTTGCTCCACGCGCATGGGCTGCACGATGTGCGGCTCAAGATCATCGGCGCTCCCGACAAGTTCATCGAGCACGGTGCGCCCGCAATCCTGCGCGAGGTGTACGGCCTCTCATCTGGCCACATCAAAGAGGTAGTGCGCGAATTGGTGCGACCGGGCACAGCAAGTGGCTACGATGTGGGGAGCACATCAGCCAGTAAGGACGCAGCGTCGCCGTCGCACAGCCGCGCACGGTAGAAGCGACTCGGCACTCATGTGACCGACCACTGACATCTAGCAACAGGTACCGGGACAGGATACACGGAGATTGTCCCGGTATCTTCGTTATTTCCTGCTCTAACGAAAACCCACGCCGCCTGGTCTCCATGCCATCCTGACCGTAAGCTCTCCTCTTGCTTCTCTGTGCGCTCAGGCCACGCGCGCCTATTGTCTCTCCATGCTTCAGCCCGGTAACTGGCCCCTGATCCGCAGCACCTCTCTGCGCCAAAGCTCCCCTGCGAATGTGGAGCCTCTGGTGTCTCACGTATGTTCGCGCGGTCTCCGTTTGTCGTGGCCTCACCAAGAATGAGAGAGCATAGAGATTAACACCACTACACTATCCCAGCACCGCATTCATGAGGAGAGGAGCGATCACTATGGGCCCGGTTCCAATGACGACAGAACGGCTGACAACGGGACGGCGCTCACGCCTGCTGTGTGTCTTCGCCCACCCTGATGATGAGGTCTTTTGCGTTGGTGGCACGCTCGCACGCTGGGTGGCTTCTGGAGGTGAGGCGATGGTCCTCTCGGCTACACGTGGTGAAGCGGGCCAGATCCAGGATGCGACTGCCGCTACCCGTCGAACGCTGGGAACAGTCCGCGAGCAAGAGTTGCGGGTGGCCTGCGAGCAGCTCGGTGTCGAGCGGGTCGAATGTCTCCACTATCAGGATGGCACGCTGAGGGATGTGGACAGGATGATGCTCGCGTACGAGGTGGCCGCTCGCATTCGTACCTTCAGACCGGATGCCGTCGTCACCTTCGGCCTGGATGGCGGCTACGAGCATCCCGACCACATCGCGATTAGCGCCGCCACCACGCTGGCATGCCAACTGGTCGCGCAAAGGGGACATGCGCCCCATCTCTATTACAGCGCCTTCCCCCGCCAGCACAGGCTGCTCTGCCGTTGGTTGGCGAACTGGCTCGTCGAGGGTGGCTCGCGCTTTCGCGGCTCCTCAGACTTCATCCGTGCGTTTACCTTGCTGGCGGAGGAAGCCACTCTCCTGCGCTATGCCGATGATATGGTGGAGACGCAGTGGTTTCCCGCGGGCTTTTCCATCGTAGAGCAGGGCGAGCCTGGGTCGAGCCTGTACTTGATCGTGACCGGAAACGCAGAGGTTATCCAGGAGGATGCCGATGGCACGCGACGAGTGATTCGTCAGCTAGGACCGGGGCAATTCTTTGGGGAAAGCGCGCTCGCCGGGCATCTGCCGCAAGATGCATCGGTCGTCGCGATGGATACGGTCACGTGTCTGGTGCTCTCGTCACAATCCCCGACCGCTTATGCCGGCCGTGGCGGCGAAGCACATCTCGGTGGCATCGCTCTTGGCGAGTCCGAGGATGGAGCGCACGAACGCGACACATTCATCGATGTGGATATCTCGAACTACATCGAACACAAAATCGCGGCCCTGGCGGCCCATCGCACGCAGTTCTCAATCGATCCGGCGATGTTCCCGCCGCTGCTCCTGCGCGAACTGCTCAGCACTGAATACTTCGAGCTCGTGACGATCTCGGCCCAACTCAGCTGCAGGAACGTCGAGGTCGCGTAGAATGCTCAGACGCTCCGGAAAGCACCCGAGCAGCCAGAATCTGCCACTGGCTGCATCGTGCGCTCTTGCAGAGCCAGCGGCGATATGGTATTATTGACGGTGCCGCGAGCAAGCGCGGCAATGGGCCTCTAGCTCAATTGGCAGAGCAGCTGACTCTTAATCAGCGGGTTGTCGGTTCGAGTCCGACGGGGCTCACCACCTATATATGGGATTTGGAGGATGTCCAAATCCCATATTTTGTTGCTTACGGACAGCGTTTCGGGCGCGATTTCACGGAGTCAGCTGCCCACTTTGGCGCATTCCTGCTCTCTGCGTGGCCGCATCTCCCAGGCAAATGGGCCACATCTACTCCCCCGCTCGTTGCAGGCGCGTCACGCACGGCCCGCACCGAGTTCACGCCAAGTCCGCATCGTATCCGCACGTCGTTCGCATCCACTCTACCTGCCCTCTGCATGCATGTCTCATCGTCAAAGAGCGATTTGCGCCTCGGGATAGTTCAGGCTCACGCGAGCCTTGGCGCAGATTGTGGCGCATCGATGTTTGTCTGTCTGAGTGTACGGAAGACGAGTACTCCCCCTATTGGACTAGCAGTCAGCAATGACTTAGTCCTGGCAGACATCGAGTACCCAGCGCTTGTTGTCTGGGATACTGACCCTGGGCGTTGCTTCGTAGTACAACTCGAAAATGTGATAGTCGGCGGTCTCGCAGCGGTAGTACGTCCGATCCGCCGCCTCACCCGGCTCCCACCAGCGGGTCGCAAGCCGCCACATGTCGATAACGCGAACGGGATAGGTCACACCGCGCCATGTGAAGGTGATGAGTTGACCCTGGTGATGGCGCACCTGCACCACCTCGCCGATGTGTCGCGTCATGGAGTGAACCTCCTCTGCACCTGCACGATGCCGTCCGCCGGTAGCCATCCGGTCGACGTATGAGCACTCCTGACACGTGTCGCCTGACGGGCCACCCGCTCGACAGGAAGGGAATCAGACTAGGCCTGAGATTTCGTGCTCGTGTACAACCATCAACGCTGATTCCTCACCGCCAGGTGGGGGGACTTCTATGGTGTAGATGTGGTCACCTGTGCTGCCGTTCCAGGCACGCGCATAAACGACTCCATGGAATTTCCCATCAGCTGACCACTCGTCTGTCTGGACGGCCACGTGGTCACCGAGATTGTAGCGCGGCGCCGGGGGGTATTGTGACATGGCACGCCCTTTCTATCTATTTGCCTATCTCTACATGGAACAGCAATTGTACCACTTGTGCGGCCTCTCGCGTGGTGAAGGTGTGGCCACTTAAGTCGTCAGCACCGTATAATACTTCTAAGCGCTTGCCTGGCTAATGCTTGCGGCTATCTGTAACGCGCCTCCACTTATGTTCGGCCCGTCCAGTCCGGCCAGGTGAGCGCGCCGTATCCCTATCCTGAACGCTCGGGGTACGTACCCAACCTGATGCCCTTCCTGGCGGCTCGGCAATGGCGCGGTGGTCTCGATTGGCTGCTGATACGGCGCTACCCGTCGCTGGGGCTCATTGCCCCAGGAGCCGTAGCCGTGCGCATGCTGCGCGCGACTTGCATAGCAGGCGAGACCCGATACACTTCGCTCGCCAATCCCAGGCGTTCGAACAGCCGGATGGTGTAGCCCGCCAGGTCGAATTGCCACCACCGTAGCCCATGGAAGGCCGAGCGCGGGAACGCGTGGTGATTGTTATGCCAGCCCTCGCCGAAAGCGAGCAATCCGACGACCCATTCGTTCC
>DASUWS010000303.1:0-7108 GCA_036378295.1 Ktedonobacterales bacterium | reverse complement strand
TAGTGATGGCATAGGGCTGCGATGAGTTGAAGCCTACACTGAAGACAATGAGCGTCTTGCCATCGGGCGACCAGATGGGATTCATCATCTGCTGGCCGACCTGATCCGCCAGGACGATATCGACCGTCTGGGCCGGGTGGGCCGGGTTGAGCAGGTAGATCTTATCCCCACCCTGATAGCCGAGGTGGCGCACCGCGATCCAGTGCCCGCTCGGCGCCCACGTATAGTGGTCATCAACATCCGTGGCGAGCGTTTGTGCTCGCGTCGTCTCCAGTTGCGGTACGCCCGCTGCCGTCATCGTCAGCTTGCTCAACAGCAAATCGAGATGCCACGTCCCCAAACCGGTCGACACCTGAAGCACATACGTGATGGCTGTTCCCTGCCCTTGGTCATGTGGTGCGGCATCAGGCCGCGTGACATCATCGGATTTCGGTGTCAACGCCTGCAGGAGGACCGTGCCGTCCCGCCGCACCGCATAGAGCCGCCCGTTAGATACTTCATGCGATGGGTCGGACGGATCGGTAACTGAACTCACAATGAGCGTTGGCCCCTGTGCCAACCAGGCCGCTCCTTCGTGTCCAGCCGCAAGAGCCGTATTCATCGCGACCGTGTGAGGGTCAGTGAACGGGTAGGAACCGATGATGAGGTGTCCACTATCGGTCATGCAACTGAGGGCACTATCGGGCAGCCAGGCAAAGGTAAAGAAGCCAAGGTTGCCACAGCCCCAGGCAGTTAGCCAGCGATGGTATTTCCCGTCCGGGCTGAGCACCTCCAAGTGGCTCCCGGCATAGTCATCTCCCGCCAGCACGGCAATCCAGCGCCCGTTAGGCGACCAGGCGGCATCGCTGTAATAGCCGCTTGGCCACGGCAAGTGGTGCAGATCGGGCAAGTTGTGGCCCTGCCGAAGCGTCGTTGGGTCGAGGGTGGGCGCCTGGCAGCCAGCCATCGCCAGCACACCGATCATGAGCGCACAGATGCCACCAAGTCTCGTGAGCCCGGTGAGCCATTCCCGCCGCATCGGTCATTCCCTTCCCTGAGCCTGAGCGTCGCATGTACAGAACACCAGCAGCCATACACCGGCTGCTCCCAGGCTACCAGAAGAGCGTTACGGGGCCGTTACGAAACATGCCGCGTTATAGAGGAAGCACGTGTCGCGGCCGTCAAGGGAAGCTGTCGCATGATACAATGGCCGCAGAGTGTCGATTCTCCGATGAGAGGCAGGTGAACTCATGGCTGTCGATGCCATCACCATCCATTTGCCGGATGGCCTTTATCGTCGTCTCGAACGACTTGCCTCTCTCACTCATCAGCCGCTGGAAGGGTTGATCGTCAAGACGCTATCATCCAGCCTGCCGCCTCTCCCGGACGACCTGCCGCCCGCAACCCGCGATGCGTTGATGGCGCTGGAGTCATTGAACGACAACGAACTGCAGCAGGTCGTACAAGCCACACTGCCAGACCAGCAATATGAGCGTCTTACCATGCTCCGTGAACAACGGCGCGAGCGGATTCTCTCGGCAAACGAGCAGACAGACCTCGATCAACTCCAGCAGGAGGCCGATACGCTTGTGCTGAAGAAGGCTTACGCTGCCGTTCTGCTGAAATGGCGCGGCCAAAGTCCTTCCCCATCGCCCACACCTGGCTCTTCTGAAACGAACGCTTGAGCGGCAGGGGGCGAAGAAACGTGTCACGTGCGTATATCTCCGCCGACCTGCGACGGCAGATTCGCGAGGATTCCGCAGCAAGGTGCGGCTATTGCCACGCGCCAGAAGCCTTTCTGGGCATGCCATTAGATATTGACCACATCTTGCCCGAAGCACTGGGAGGCGTGACGGTACGCGAGAACCTGTGGCTGGCCTGCTCCCGCTGCAATGACTTCAAGGGGGATCGCACAGAAGTGCCTGATCCATTAACCGGAGAGATGATCCCGCTCTTCAACCCACGAACGCAACATTGGACGGAACACTTTGCCTGGTCCATCAGTGGAGAGCGCATCCTGGGACGCACCCCTACTGGCCGCGCAACGATTGAGGCACTTCGACTCAACAATGAGTTCATCATCGTCGCTCGCCGGTTCTGGGTAGAAGCGGGCCGCTGGCCTCCAGCAGATGACCAGACCGACGATTCCGCAGTGGTATAGTCAATATCGCGAGCGTCGTCATCGCAACAGATCTACACCTCCAGCCCCTTGCTGTGCAGATACTCAGCGATAGTGATGGCATAAGGCTGACTATACTTGGAGCTCATGACGATCAGCGTCCTGCCATCAGGCGACCAGAAGAGCGTCACGAAACCGTTACGATTCAGGCCGCGTTACTGTGGCGGGGGGTTCTCCTCGTCATCTTCCTTGGGGATGGGTGGATCGTTGGTAATGGAGATGATGACAACGCCAAGCGTGACTACCGTCAGCAGCACGATGGCGATACCCCAGGGCGTATATGCGCTGGCAGCATCCGCTACCTGTTGCTGGTACGCCCGCAGACCGGCAAAGTCCAGATTGTTCAGTTGCTCCTGCGAGAGATTGAGCGGCGCCCAGGCGGTCCATGCTTTGACGGCGAAGGCCAGCGCGGCCACGCCCAGCACGATAGGCGCGATGATTCGCTTGCGCTTCCACCACGGCACGCCCGTCGGACGGTAGAGCAGCGCGATACGCCACGCCGCCAGCAGCAGCGCCACGCCACAGATCAGCGGCGAAATCACCCACAAGAGCACGTTAGTCGCGGCCATGGCTAGAATGCCTCATCGTTTTCGCTGAGAACGCCGTCATTACCGGACGCGAAGAACGCCCGCACATCCTCGATAGCGGTTGTGCGGCGGGCAGGTGGCAGCGCGGCCAGCACCTCGCGCCCGTAGCTTTTCGTGTAGAGTCGCTTATCCAGAATCGCCAGCACGCCTCTGTCCTCCCGCGTGCGCAACAGACGCCCAATGCCCTGCTTCAGCCGCAGAATCGCCTGTGGCAGCACATACTCGCCAAACCAGTTCGCGCCCGCCTCTTTCATCTTGCTGACACGCGCCTCGTGCACCGGATCATCGGGCGGATCAAAGGGCAGCTTGTCGATCACTACCAGCGAGAGTGCCTCGCCGCGCACGTCCACACCCTCCCAGAAGCTCTTCAGCCCAAACAGCACGGCGCGCGGGCTATCTCGGAACTGCTGAAGCAGGCCGATACGGTTCAGGTCGCGCCCCTGTACCAGTACGGTGAAGTCGTCGTCTCGCAGTTGATCTTCGATACGCGCCAGGACGCCTTCAAGCGCGCTGAAGCTGCTAAAGAGCAGGAAAGCCCGGCCCTCGGATGCCTCGACCAGTTCCGCCATCTCACGGGCCATTTCATCAAGATAGGGGCCACTAGACGCGCCGAAAGCAGGCTCGTAGCGCAGGCGGGGGGCGTAGAGCAGCGCGTGCGTGCGATAATCGAAGGTATGCGGCAGCACGATTTCGGGCGATTTCGGCAGCCCTACGCGCTCGCGGAAGAACGTGAAGCGGTTGTTGACGGCCAGCGTTGCCGATGTGGCAATGGTCGGGATGCGATCGAAGAGCTTCTCACGCAACAGATCAGCGACGGAAAGCGGGGCGGCAGAGGCGGCAAGCTGCGGCTCGCGGCGGCGGGTGCCGCTCACCTTTTCCAGGTAATAGACACGCTCGTTGGGCGTCTGCACGCCGAAAACGGTGCGGGCATCTTTGGCGAGGCTGCGCGTGCGCTTGACCAGCTTTTCGTAGAGTTGCTCCTCTTTGCCCTCGACGGTGATGGGCCGGTTGCGCTGGAGGCTGGTCGCCAGATCGTCAATGGCCGAGGCAAGGGCGAGTCCTTCTTCCAGCGGCTGCGTGAGATGCTGGCGACCCTTTGCATCGGGCCGGGCGACGCGGGCGAGCGCCTCCCACGTCTGTTGGTAGGCGGCGAGCGCCTGTTGGACGGCGAGCGGATCGGCATGCGTGCGCAGCCGTTGCTGGGCGATGAGGCTCTGCACGCGGCCAGGGGAGACAGTGACGGTAAAGGCGCGGGTCGCCTCTTCTTCCAGGTGGTGCGCCTCGTCGATGACGATGACATCGCGCTCCGGCAGCAGAAATCCTTCCATCACGGCATCGAGCAGCAGCAGGGTATGGTTGACGACGATCACCTGGGCCTGGCGGGCGCGCTCGCGCATCTCGCGTACGTAGCAGTCATGGAAGTGCGGACAATTCCGCCAGGCGCACTGGTCGCTATCCGCCGCGATGCGTCCGCGCAGGTCGGCGCGCAGCGGAACGTCCAGCAGATCGAGGTCACCGTTCCACTCATCGAAGTCGCCCATCTTCGCGGTCATCGCCTTGAAGGCAAGATCGCCGGTCAACTGCTGGAAAGCCTCCTCCTCGGTGTAGCGGTCGAGGCAGAGATAATTGCCCATACCCTTCACCAGCGCCGCCTCGAATGGGGCGACGTACCGCTGAACGAAGGGGATGTCTTTGTAGTAGAGCTGCTCCTGCAGCGCTTTGTTCGCGGTGCTGATGATGGCCACTCGGCCAGAGCGGATGATGGGGATGAGGTAGGCTATCGACTTCCCGGTCCCGGTCGAGGCCTCACAGAGCAGGTGATTGCCCGTTTCGAGCGCATCAGCGACGCGCTGCGCCATCGTCACCTGAGCGGGGCGCTCCTCATAGCCAGGCAGCGACCGGGCGAGGACGCCGCCACGCACGAAATCGGCCTGCACGACCTCACGTAGCGCCTCGTCGGTCTGTTCTTCGCTCGCCATCGCTCTGCCTGCCTGCCCGTTCTGCTGTGGGGAATACATCTGCCTGCCCGGCTAGTGTACCACGGCCGGGCATCTTTGCGGGCGCATCGTCTTTTCCTTCCGGCGCCGGGTGGCGGAATCGGAAGAAGCTCTGTTGGATGCAAACTCCTTCTGTACCCTAGAATGCAAGAGAGAAGTGTGTGACGACCAACCAGACAAAGGTGAATTGACAGCCGCATGGATACATTCTTCGCCTACCCGCTGACCGACCGCCAGCGCTCATTGCTGGAACGTGCCGAACCGCTGGCGCTGCGATTTGCTGAGCGTGCCTCTGCCCACGACGCCGATTCGTCCTTCCCGTTCGAGAACTTTGCCGACCTGCGCGAGGCGGGCCTGCTGGCGCTGACCGTGCCGGAGGAGTATGGCGGGCTGGGTGCGAACGAGTTGGACTACGTGCCCGTACTGGAGCGCATCGCCTGGGGAGACGCCTCAACCGCGCTAGCGCTGGGCATGCACCTCAGCAACATCGGCCAACTCGTCGAGGGGAAGCTCTGGTTGGATCGGCTCCCAGCGCTCTGTCGCGAGATCGTGGAGCAGGGGGCGATGCTCAATGCCGCTCAGGCCGAGCCGGAGCTTGGCAGTCCGAGCTACGGCGGTGTCCCGGCGACGGTCGCTCGGTCCGACGGTGCGGGCGGCTGGCGGCTGACCGGGCGCAAGATTTATACGACCGGTGCGCCCGGACTGCGCTACTTCATCGTGCTTGCGGCCATCGAGGAGCCAGATCAGCCCGTGCGACTGGGCACATTCCTCGTGCCTGGCGATGCGCCGGGTGTGCGCGTCGCAAAGACGTGGGATGCAATGGCGTTACGAGCAAGCGGCAGCGATGATCTCGTGCTGGAAGATGCGGTGCTGTCGCCGGATGCGCTGCTCGATAGTCGTCCCGTCGGCGCGCCCGATCCACGCGGAGCGCTCGGCCTGCCATGGGGAGCGCTGACGCTGGCGACGGTCTACACTGGCGTGGCGCTGGCGGCCCGTGACGAAATTGCGCATTTCGCCGCGACGCGCGTGCCAACCGCACTGGGCAAGCCGATAGGCGAGCTCCCAACCGTCCGGCTGCGGCTGGGCGAGATCGAAGCGCTGATACTCGCCTCACGCCGGGCAGTCTATGGGCTGGCGGCAGATTGGGTCGAACATCCAGCGTTGCGGCCGCAGCTTCGGGCGCAGGCCCCGCTGGTGAAGTATCTTGCCACCAACAACGCCGTGCGCGTGACCGACCTCGCGCTGCGAACCGCTGGCGGCTCTGGTCTGCAACGGACCATGCGGCTGGAACAGCTTTTCCGCGATGCCCGCGCCGGACTCATCAACGCACCGCCGGACGACGCGGTGCTCCAGAATGCGGGCAAGCTGGCGGTCGAGTCGGCGGGACGGAATACGTAGCGATTAGAGTTCAGGAGCCGCCTGGATACAGGGATAGCGTGCTCGCAGCGGTTCTGTCTGATCGTTGTCGTCCATATGCAGACTGGCGATGCCCGCGACGACGCCGCCCTGGCCCTCGATCAACTGAATAGCAGCCCGCACCTGAGCGCCCGTCTCTATCCACTCATCTACCAGCAGCACACGCGTGCCCGGCGTCAGCGCGTCCCGGCGCATCTCCAGCATTTTGCGCTGTCCGGTATAGTCCACGCATTCGACCGCATCCACAGCCACCGGAAGCTTGCCGCCCTTGC
Source organism: Ktedonobacterales bacterium (assembly GCA_036378295.1). GTDB lineage: Bacteria > Chloroflexota > Ktedonobacteria > Ktedonobacterales > JADMIN01 > DAHUXT01. The sequence continues at coordinate 678 of DASUWS010000303.1, read as the reverse complement.
GGATAGGGACGAAGCCGACGTGGGTGCGTAGAGCCAGCGCCGCGCCGAGGATGAAACCGAGCGCGTCGATGCCCGCGACGAGATCGAATGCCAGCGGTTCCACCAACGCCGCCAGATCGTCTATCAGCGACGAGAAGGCGCCAGAATCGGCAAAGAGCGGCGTAACATCGCAGCGGTTGCCGCTGGTTGTGTGATCGATCAGGGCAAGATACGGGCGATTGGGCGCCAGTTCATCGCTCACGGCGTTACTCCAGCATCCGGCAGGCCGCGCCGCAAAACGCGCAGCCAGTTGCCGCCGAGGATGCCTTCGACATCGGGTGCGCTGTAGCCCCGGTCGCGTAGCGCGTCGCCAATGCGGCCCAGGTCGGCTACGGAGTCTAGCTCGACAGGGGTAGACTCGACACCCGCGCCGCCATCGAAATCGCTGCCAATGGCGGAATGGAGCGCGCTCCCGGTCACCTGGCAGACGCGGTCGATATGCTGGACCACGGCATCCAGATGGACCGGAACGCCGGAGCCGCGCTGATAGCCCCCGACGAGAAACGCGTTGTGCAGCACCGCGCCAATCACGCCGTCGCGCTCGGCCAGCGCCCGAATCGTCTCATCGCTGAGTTGTCTATCCGTCGGGACGTATTCGCGACAGTTGGCGTGGGTGGCGATGACGACGCCGGAGAAGGC
>DASUWS010000302.1:0-5021 GCA_036378295.1 Ktedonobacterales bacterium | reverse complement strand
AGTCCTCGCTTGCCCGGCTCAATCCCCTGGGCAAGCTCATCTCCGACCGTTTCGGTATTCCGATGCAGATCTGCGTACCAGTCAGGATCGATGTCTTTCCAGTCGGTGGGATGCTCACCCATTTAATGCCCCCTCGTCTTGCGGTCGGCGTTCGAGTCGCTGCCACTGCGCTTGCTCCGACCCACGCGATCCCGCTTCGTGAGGTCCTTCATCGCGGGATCCTCGTAGTTATGCCACTCGTTTTTGGCCTCCTGTGGCAGGGGATTCGTATTCTCATGCTCGATGGCCTGCTTGTGGTAGGTCTCGCGCTTCTTGTACGTTCCGGTAGTAATTGGTGTGCTCTTCTTCGGGTTATTGTGTCCACGCGACTTATCCTGGTCGCGACGATCATTGTTGTGCTGTCCCTGCTTGGCCATCAGGTGTTCTCCTTGGGCGGATTGCGGTCTCTGTGCGATCTCTCTGCGGGCGATTCTCCTGCCCGCTGTGTAGTCGGGGCCGCATAATATGTGCCATAGATCCGCCCGCCTGCTCACTGGACGAGCACTCCTGGCACATGAGTTGCACGCCACACACGTCATGTCGAGGAGGGGCGGCTGTTCCTCCATCAGGACACGCATCTGGATGCAACATGCGAACAGGAGGGACACCTATGGCGAAGAAGACGAATGACACTGGGAATGACGATGTAGCGCAACGCATTCAACGGCACCTGCGTGAGCGCATCGCCGAAGATATAACCGTCGCGGTGGGAGAGGGCGCCGTCTACTTGAGTGGGCGCGTGCCGAGCGCGACACAACGCAATGTGGCTGAAGAGCTCGCGCGCGAGATGTCTGGCGGCATGGGCGTGGAGAATGATCTGACGGTTGAGCGTATGCTGCCGGAGGATCGTATCGAGATAGACTCGCCCGATCTGGGCGAAGCCGATCTCTACGAGCACGTCACTGGCCCGGAGGAGAATATCGGCTCGATCAACCCAGAGTTCACGGGGCAGCCCCTCGAATCGAATCCCGCCGCAGCCGACGATTCTGGCATAGAGGACAATCCGCAGGTAGAGCCAGATGCGACGTTCTTCCCAGCGACCGACCCTGTGGTCGAGACAGATGGGGACGACAACCGCGAAATCCTGGGCGGGTTTGCGCCCACGTCAATGGAGGGGATGCAGGTCGAGCGCTCAGCGGAAGACAACCGGCCCGGAGATGAGGCGCTGGTAGATGCCGTGCGCCAGGCACTCACCGACGACGCATCCACCACGGACCTTCAGATCGATGTCGTCGTGGAGCGGGGAATCGTCCATCTGCGCGGAGCGGTGCCCGACCTCGTGGATGCGGAAAACGCCGAGTCGGTTGCCGCCGAAGTGCCAGGCGTGCGCGATGTCATCGACGAGACAAACGTCGAGCATATGTAATCGCGTGGCGGTGCATATGTGCGAAGATAGCGGGAGAGCATCTTGCCCAGGAGGTCACGTATGCCCGACTATGGCCAGCCAGTGCAGTTTGGCTACTTCCTGATTCCCAGCGCGGCTAATATTCCCGGTCTCATGCGCCTTGCCAGTCTGGTGGATGATCTCGGCCTTGATCTTATTGGCATTCAGGATCACCCCTACCAGCGGCGGTTTCTGGACACCTGGACGCTGCTGACAGCCATTGCGATGCGCACACAGCGCGTCCGCGTCTTCCCCGATGTGGCCTGCCTGCCACTGCGGCCGCCTGCCGTGCTTGCGAAGGCTGCGGCATCGCTCGACCTGCTCAGCAATGGGCGATTCGAGCTTGGTCTGGGCGCAGGCACGTTCTGGGACGCTATTGTGGCGATGGGCGGCCCACGGCGGAGTCCGCACGAAGCATTCACCGCGCTCGACGAGGCGATCAGCGTGCTGCGGCTGATGTGGAGTGGCCAGAGTGGCGCCAGATTCCAGGGACAACACTACTTTCTGGCAGGTGTGCAGCCGGGACCGCAGCCCTCCCACAATATCAGCATCTGGATAGGAGCGTCTGGCCCCAGGATGCTCGATCTGATTGGGCGCAAGGCTGATGGCTGGATACCCTCGTCATCGTATGTGCCGCCAGAGCGCTTGGCCGATGCGCAACAACTGATCGATGCTGGTATCCAGGCGACCGGGCGCGCACCCAACGCGGTGCGCCGTCTCTATAACGTGATGGGCCAGATTACCAGTCAACCATCCGAGAATGCGTTCGATGGGCCAGTGGAGCAGTGGGTCGATGAACTGACGAGATTAACGCTTGAACAGGGTATGGATACCTACATCTTTGCGCCCACGGGCGATCCAGCCGAGCAGCTAACGCGCTTCGCCAGCGAAGTGGCTCCCCAGGTGCGCGAGCAGGTCGCCAAAGCCCGCGGTAGCACCTGACGGGCAGTTGGCGCGACCTCTCGCCACCGCAACCCGAAAACGGGATCACTGGATGCTCTCGAATAGGGCGGCAAATGCGCGCTTTTCCTGGTGTACGATCTAACACGCTGTCGGTGAACCTACGGAACGGTATCGAGGACGTACCGTTCCGCAATGCGTTGGCAAGGCAGAAGTGGGAACAGCAGAGTATGGCGCCAGCATCACCCGCGCCTCACTCATACCTCACTCGTGCCTCACTCACGCCTCCGATCCGCTGGAGCCGTCGCCCTCCTCGCTGCTTGCGGCGTCACTGGATTCCACGTCCGCCAGGACCTCACGCGGGGCGGTTGGCTGCTCATCGTCTGGCGTGTCCCCAGCCACGTCGTTGGCCGCTTCCCTGGTTGCTTCTTCATGCGTGCCGTTCAGAGGCGTGGGGAAGTGGTCTCCCATACCCGCACCGCCCGGTATGTCGTTTGCCAGGTCACTCAGAGCATCGGCGGGGGCCGCCGCAAGGGAAGCGTCCGAGCTTTCCGCCAAAGTGCCATCTATCTGGCCAGTTGGCTGCTCACCGAACGGATCAACCACATCAGGTGACACGTCATCCGAGGCGAGAGCGGCCAGCATCTCCTCTTTCGTCATCTCGAACCGGGACGCGCGCACCCGCGCAACGATAATGGCTGCCGGGAACCACATTACAGTCATGAGCAGCAGGAGCAGCGTGATCGCAAGTAATCCCGTATCTTTCTGCACTGCCGCTATCCCGCAGCTGAGTCCCACGCAGGCAGGCTTCGGCTGGTGCGTCGCCGTGGGGACGGCGGTTGGCGCTGTTGTCGCCGTAGGCAGCGCCGTCGCCGTAGCGGTGGCGCGCGGCGTTGGGGTGGGCCGTGGCGGTGGCAGCGGCTTCTGCTTCGGCGCGATGACCGGCGGCTTCACGGGCGGCGGGGGCGGGGGCGGATTAGACGGCATCGGAACCGAAGCGCCGGTATACCCATCGGGAAGATTCGGCCAATTGCCGTTATTTGGCAGCCCAGCGATCAGCGTGCCGTACTGGTTCAACTCCCAGTCTGGGCTGAGGTTCGCTGAGTCTGCCGACGCCAGAGGCGAGATATAGACGTTGTGCCCGATCCAGAGATGGTTGACCTGCGAAGATACATATGCGTACGGTCCTACCGCCGGGTCAGGATCGAGCGCATGGCCGCTATAGACATTGGCTGCATACGGATCCTTGAGGTACGACGATCCGCTCCAGGCGATAGTCCCGGAGAGCCAGGTGCTAATCTGAACGACTTCTTCCAAACCAGCCTGGATGCCAACATTTCTTATCCCGCCGCCTGGATCCCAGACGTGAATCGCGGTGATGGTGCTTGGGTCGTTGAGCGGGTCGCCCGTCGCCTCCACGCCCGACACAATCACCGAATGCATGCCGTGATCCACGAAAACGCTGATAGGCTGCCTGCTCACGAGCATATCATGCACAATATGGTAGGTGGTATCCCGGGCGCCGCTGGTATCCACCTTGGCATGGTAGAGGCGTCCGGTTGCCAGTGTCATGCCTTCGGCAAGCGCTCGCGGATCAGTGCCGAAATCGCCCGAGATATTCGCGGGAACGTACGGTCCCCAGTACGTCGAGGACTGCGGCGGAAAGCTCCACATGCTCTGGTTGGCCGGGTCGGCGAGCATGTTATAGACCGCCTGTTGCGAGACGGAATGGCCGAGGTAGTTGGCAACCAGGGACACGGTCGCGATGCCGCACCAGTTACTATAAGATTGCGGCCATCCGGCTGCGGATGCCGCTGCTTTCACATCAAGCACAGACGTTGATCCAGGCGTTGCTGTCGCGCTGGGCACACTCGTCGGCGTCACAGTAGGAGGAGCCGGAGTGGGGGTCTCGGTCGGCGCGACAGGCGTATCTGTTGCGGTGACAGCGGCTGCCGTTGAGGTATCCGTTCCAGTGGCGGCTATTATGCTACTGAGGGGGACGCCATAGAAGGTGGCGCGCGGCGCGGCATTTGCCGGTTGGCTCCAGAGCAGCGTTCCAGAGATAATGGCCAGGACAAGCGCGCACAACAGGGCCTGCGCGATTCTAAGGGACGTTCGCCGCAGAGGTCGCTCGAATCTCTCGCTTTTCACCTACAAAACCTACTCCGCCTATCGCCAGCAAGACTGTCTAATTCCCCGCAACGCCCACGGGCAAGCGCCCAGCCGCCACGTCTATACATCATGACGAAAGGAGATGACCGAGGTATCGTGTTGCTGGGACCAAATAGCTTGCGAACCGTACGTCGCAGGATAGCGGTGTAGGCCCGATCTGTCAATGCGAGTGGCCATACGGCAAGTTGCCTGGCGCGTTGGAAGGACTGCTATTCAAGCATCTTTGTGCTGGTGGGGATGCGCGGGATGTGTGGAGAACCGGGGAATCAGGACGTTCTCCCTGGATTTCCCCGGCACTCCCGCTTGATACTGCCCGCCCAATCATACGCTGAAGGCATCATGTGCGGGCTGAATCATCAACCCACGGCAACGGATTGAAATACCACTGTACAGAGCGCGCTGCCATTATGTGAGGTGACTGCCAGACCCGCGAGCAGCGTGCCCGAGAGATTGGTGAGTCTCAGCGTGGAACCCTGCAACTGTACCCAGGTCACGCCATCAGTCGAGGTGTAGGCGGTAAAGACGG
>DASUWS010000301.1:0-9060 GCA_036378295.1 Ktedonobacterales bacterium | reverse complement strand
CAGGGGACGCGCATGGCAAACGACTTTTCCGTGGATGTGGTGGTCATCGGCGCCGGGGTCGTTGGCCTGGCGGTCGCCGCACGGCTCAGCGCCGCTGGACGTGCCGTGATCGTGCTCGAAAAGAACGCGAGCTTCGGTCGTGAGACGAGCAGTCGCAACAGTGAGGTCATCCATGCTGGTCTCCAATACCCTCCAAGTTCGCTCAAGGCACGTCTTAGCGTCGCCGGCAACCGAATGCTCTATGAGATTTGTGCGCTGAATCGTGTGCCTCATCGCAACACGGGCAAGCTCGTGATTGCCATCACCGAAGACGAGCTTGCCGGGCTCAATGATCTGAAAGCAACCGCCGAGCGCAACGGCGTTGAGGGTCTGCGCGTGATCGGACGCGCCGAGATTGAGCGCATGGAGCCACACGTACAGGCGCCCGCAGCGCTGTATGTTCCTTCGACCGGCATTGTGGACGCACACCACCTGATGGCCTACTTCGCGCATAGCGCGAACGCCCAGGGTGCTGAATTGATCTATCGCACAGCCGTGCGCGCCATCGAGCCGCTGAGTGACGGCTACCGGATCACGGGCGTGGATGCCACTGGCGAGACCTTCGCGCTGCGCGCCGCCGCGGTTGTCAACGCCGCGGGGCTCTGGGCCGATGCCATTGCCGCGCTCGCCGGTATTGACATTGATGCCGCCGGTTATCGCCAACACTTCTGTAAAGGTGACTATTTCAGCATTGCCCCTGCCAGAACAGGCCTCGTCTCGCGGCTGGTGTATCCCCTGGCCGCCACTGGCATCGAGCGGGTCGGCACGCGCATCCACCTGACGATTGATCTCACCGGTCGCATGCGCCTCGGTCCGGATGCTGTCTGGCTCCCCGATGACTGGCGCGACAACCCGCGCTATCAAGTAGATACATCCAAGAGCGACCTGTTCTGGCGATCGGCACGCCGCTACCTTCCCTGGCTCGAGCCGTCCGATATTATGCCTGAGAGCTCGGGTGTCCGTCCTCGTGTCTTTGGCCCCGGCCAGCCCCAGCGCGACTTCGTGATTCAGCACGAGACCGATCGCGGCCTGCCCGGTTTCGTCAACCTGATCGGTATTGAGTCGCCTGGCCTCACCGCATCGCTAGCCATCGCGCAGTATGTCGCTGAGATGCTGGGATAATCGACACATCGCATTCCTTCCACCGTGCCTCGCCACACAATACAGAGAACGCCAGGAATCCGCCCCCTCGCAGCAGGCGCCGTCCACGACGCAACGAACGAGCCGCGCAACTGGTTCTCCACCGATCCCGTATGCCCCGCAGCGAGCGGTGCCACGCGCCAACATCGTCAAGCGGCATGAGATGTGCTGCAATTCGTGAACGCCAGGATAGCGCTCTGCCGGATCAGGCGTGAACAATGTAGGACGTGGCCGGACAGAGCGCGCGACATCCGGCAGGATGGAGATCGTGATGGGACTGCTCGAGACGATGAATGTGATCGAGGATCAGGAATGGCTCGAAGCTCCGAGCGAGATCGTCGGTCAGGCCGTGAGTAAGATCCTCACGCAGCCTACGGGTCAACCGACCAGATTGAGTGACTTCCTGAATGGTGTCTGGTTCGGCCATCCGCTGCACCCCGTACTGACTGATATCCCCATTGGCGCCTGGACTGTGACTCTAGGACTGGACGGCCTCGAAACAATTACCCGCCGGTCTGATTTCAACACTGGCGCAGACATTGCCCTGGGTGCTGGCCTGCTCAGCGCGTTGGCCGCCGCCGTGACCGGTCTGGCGCAGTGGCAATATACTGTTGGCCGGCAGCGACGCCTCGGATTCAGCCACGCGCTGCTCAATGTGGCCGCCGTCGGGGTATACGGCGCGTCGTTGTTCGCTCGTCTGAGAGGCAGGCGCGGCATGGGTAAGATGACCGCGACCCTAGGCTATGGCCTTGTACTTGTCGCCGGCTACATCGGCGGCGACCTGGCCTTCGGGGAGCGTCTCGGCGTCACCCACATTCCGGAGCAAGAGATTTCGGAAAGCTGGCACCCTGTTCTTGCCGAGAACGATCTGCACGACGGTGAGCTCAAGCGCGTCATCATTGAGAATGTGCTGGTGCTTTTGGCGCGCTACCAGGGCCAGGTGTACGCGCTCACCGAAATCTGTTCGCACCTGGGTGGCCCACTCGCTGAGGGTACACTCGAAGATGGTTGCGTGATCTGCCCCTGGCACGGCTCCCGCTTCCGCCTGAAGGACGGAGGTATCGTCAATGGCCCGGCGACCTTCCCCCAGCCAGTCTATGAAACGCGCGTGCGTGATGGCATGATCGAAGTACGTCCGTCTTCTCAGCAGTCCTGAGGCATGCTCAGACGCGAGTGACACGACCGGTTCGCGACGTGTGCGAGCAGGGCTGCCTGGCGTCGCCTGGTTGGTTATACGGAGGATGGCCCGCCTGACCTGCTCGACGATACCGCGACGCCCCCAGGACTGAGAAGATACGCGCTCGTTAGAGAAACGCCGACATGCCCGCCGCGCAAACGCAAAGGTGGCGACCCAGGCAAGATGATGATCGCGGTCGCAGCGTTGCTACAGAGACAGACTTACAGCATGGTATGCGCGCACCTTCCCGTGGCCTGTCAGGCCCACCATGGCACGTTGCATATCCAATTTCTGTCGATGTACAATGTTCAGACATCTATGTCGTTTTACGATGCATATCACAGCGATCTCGTTGGCGGGAACTCCCTACTTTCCAGTGGCGAGGTTAAAACGGTCAGCATACCCTGGCCCTCAGTCACGTACCATGTATGAGCCATATACACGCGGACCCTGTTGAGGGCGGCTGTATCTATGGTAGTAGCGACAACACATATGGACAGCGACGGCTTCGTCCGGATTGGCCGCCAGAGCTTGTGGGCCGTGCCAAAGCGGCACCCGCTTGATCTGAACATCATCGCCATCAACGACTCAAGCCGACGTTACAGCCCACACCGCAAGCGTGGAGGAATGTTCCATGAACACCTCACGAGATGTCGTGTTGGTGACGGGAGCGAACGGCTTGCTGGGCCTACATACCGCTCGCAGTCTCGTCCAGCAGTACACGGTTGTCGGAGCGGCACGGCATGATCCTCGACCCCCTGTTCCGTTCGAGGTCGTGCGCATGGACATCACGTCAGACGACAGCGTGCAATCAGCATTGAAGCAGATACGCGAGCAGCACGGCAGCCATCTCGCCTCCGTGCTGCATTTCGTGGCGTATTACAACTTCTCAGGCGAACATAGCCCGAAATATGACCAAATTACCGTCCATGGGACGCAACGGCTGCTACGAGCGTTGCATGAGCAGGCCTTCGACGTGGAGCAGTTCGTCTTTTCCAGCACCATGCTCGTCCACCTTCCATGCGATCCTGGCCAGCGCATCACTGAAGACTGGCCGCTCGCGCCGAAGTGGGCCTACCCCGAATCGAAGGTCGTCACGGAAGACCTCATCCGTGCCGAGCGCGGCAATATTCCCATTGTGCTGCTACGCATCGCAGGCGTCTACGATGGGTTGTGCCACTCCATCCCGCTGGTACACCAGATGCAGCGCATCTGGGAACGTAACGCCCTGAGCCATCTTTTCCCCGGTGATCTCTCGCACGGGCAGTCCTTCATACACCGTGACGACGTCGTATTGGCATACGAGCAGGTAGTCTCCCACCGGAGAGAGCTACCAGCGGAAGTGGCGATCTTGCTTGGCGAGCCAGTAACGCTGAGTTACGATGAATTACAGCGCGCATTCGGCTGGTTCCTGCATGAGGAAGATTGGGAGACACACGAGTTTCCCAAGGAGCTGGCAAAACTTGGATCATGGGTTGAGAACGGTATTCCCATCCACATTCCCCGGGTGGAGGATCCATTCATCAAACCGTTCTTGATCGATATCGCCGACGATCACTATGCGCTCGACCTGACTCGCGCTCGTACGTTGCTTGGCTGGGAGCCGCAACGCACTCTCCGTGACACCATTCCACTGATGTGTGAGGCGCTGAAGCGCGAGCCTGAGGCGTTTTACGAGGAAAATCACCTTCCCATTACCGCGCAACTGGAGCACACCGAAGGTCACCACCTGACCGGCATCGCCCCGCCGGGCTAGACTATCCGAGGAGGACAACATGAGTGTCAGCGAAAGCACAGGGGCTCAACTGCCAGCGCAACGTACCATGCATGCCCTCCGCCTCCACGAGCGCGGGGGAGCTGAGCAGATTGTGTACGAAACGGCACCAGTTCCGCCGATCGGGTTCGGTGACGCGCTCGTGCGAGTACACGCGGCCAGCATCACGCCGACGGAGTTGCAGTGGCCATCAACCTGGGAGGACCGTGCCGGACGAGACCGCCGTCCCGTGATCCCCGCACATGAGCTCGCCGGAACCGTTGCGGCGCTGGGCGATGGGACGTCAGGTCTGCCTATCGGTGCGGCTGTCTATGGCCTGGCCGACTGGTACCGCGACGGCGCGGCGGCTGACTACATCGCTGTCGAGGTGCGGAATCTCGCGCCGATGCCAGCCTCACTATCCTTTGTGGAGGCGGCGGCGGTTCCACTTGCCGGGCTGACAGCATGGCAGGCGCTCTTCGACCATGGGGGACTCGCTGCCGGTATGACGGTGTTGATCCACGGTGCCGGAGGTGGGGTCGGCACCTTCGCCGTCCAACTGGCCCATGCCGCCGGCGCGCGCGTCGTGGCCACCGGACGAGAGTGGGCGCGCTCTCTCGTCACCGAGCTTGGAGCCGACGAGTTCATTGATATGGAGCGGCAGCGGTTCGAAGACGTGGTGGGCGCGGTGGACCTTGTAGTGGACCTTGTGGGCGGCGACGTCCTGCAGCGGTCCTGGGCAGTCGTCAAGCCGGGTGGCATGCTCGTTTCGGCGGTCCAAGACCCAGCGACCATCTCCACCGCCACAACCGCTATGCCACGCAAGGCTCGGAGCGTCTACTTTGTGGTCGCGCCCGACCGTGCGGAACTGGTCGAGCTTGCCCATAGGATCGATGCAGGAGCGCTGCGGCCGATAATCGGCAGTGTGATACCGCTGGCTGACGGTCGCATAGCCTTCCAAACCAAGCACACTGGGGAAGTCCCGGGCAAGGTGGTGCTCGCGGTGACAAACTAGCGCCGCGGAAGTGTATGGACCACCATTCGGTGGTTCTTCCTCACGATACCTGACGATTGCGGTAGACAACCTTTGTACAGGCACATGTAGACGCATTACGTCCAATACTTGTATCACAATGCGATATATGTCACAGTGGCCGCAGATGAGGGTACCTATCATTCCAGTTGAGAGGTAGCACGGATCGCGAAGTGCACGTTGGCGCAGTCACGCACCATACGTGCCATACCCGAACCTGATGCGTTCGAACGTCTCGCAGCGAGGAGGACTGTAACTATGGCAACACGTATAGGTATCAACGGGTTCGGCCGGATCGGTCGCCAGAGCTTGCGGGCCATGTTGGAGCGGCATCCACAAGACCTGGAGATCGTCGCCGTCAACGACATCACCAACAGCGCAACGAACGCGCACCTGTTCCGCTATGATTCGACGTATGGCCGCTTCAACGGAGCCGTCGAGGTTGCCGGAAACGATCTGGTCATCAACGGCCGGCGGATCACGGTCTTCAGTCAGCCTGATCCCGGGCACATTCCCTGGGAAGAGGCGGGCGCACAGATTGTCATCGAGAGCACCGGTCACTTCACCGATGCGGCAAAAGCACGGGCGCACCTGCATGGCGAGGTGAAGAAGGTTATCATCTCCGCCCCACTGCATAGCGTCGCGACCGGACAGGATACGACCATCGTGCTCGGCGTCAACGAGCAGACCTACGACCCCGCGCGCCACCACGTGATCTCGAACGCCTCCTGCACCACCAACTGCCTGGCGCCCACTGCCAAAGTCATTCACGACACTTTCGGTATCGAGCAGGGCGTGATGACCACGGTCCACGCCTACACCAACGACCAGCGCCTCCTGGATGTGGTCCACAAGGACTTGCGTCGCGCCCGCGCCGCCGCGCAGAACATCATCCCCACGACGACCGGCGCCGCCCGCGCCCTGGCCCTGGTCATTCCTGAGCTCAAAGGCAAGTTCGATGGCATCGCGCTGCGCGTGCCTACGGCCACGGTCTCCATCGTGGATTTCGTTGCCACCGTACGCCAGCCCGCGAGCCGCGATGCCGTCAATGACGCCTTCAAGCAGGCGGCAGCCAGCTCCCTCAGAGGCATCCTCGCCTACACCGAGGAGCCATTGGTCTCGTCGGACTTTCGCGGCGACGACCACTCCGCCATCGTGGACGGCCTCTCAACACAGACATTGGGCGACCATCTGGTGAAGGTGCTGGCATGGTACGACAACGAGTGGGGCTACTCTTGCCGCATCGCCGACCTGACCGACTTCATCGCGCGGCAACTCTGACACCACCAGACGAGTTGGGGTGCCGTGACGAGATGGAGGCGATGCGGCGGGGCGCATCGGAGTCAAACTGTTGCTCATGAACGGATGTGCATGTCTGACGGAGTTCCTTTGGGAGTTGAAGGGACCGCATCAGGCGCCAGCCCAGATGGCTGGAGAAAGTGAGTAGGTACATTTGTGAGAATCTTTCTGGATACCGCGGACATTAACGAGATTCGCGAGGCCGCTCGCTGGGGCATCCTGAGCGGCGTGACGACCAACCCCACCCTGATGATGAAGAGCGGAGGCAAGAGTCACGAGGCGGTCATCCGCGAGATTGCGGAGATCGTGGATGGTCCCATCAGTGCCGAGACCGTCAGCCTGGAGACGGAGGGCATGCTCACGGAGGCACGCCGCTTCGCGCAGTGGCACCCGAATGTGGTCGTCAAGGTGCCCTCCACGCCCAACGGTTGGGCCGCCGTCACGCAGCTCAAACACGAAGGCATTCGCACCAACGTCACGCTGTGCTTCAGCGCCAATCAGGCGTTGTTCGCCGCGCTGGCAGGCGCCTACATCATTAGCCCGTTTGTCGGGCGGCTGGATGACATCTCTGAGGATGGCATGCAGGTGGTGCGCGACACGGTGGAGATCTACCGCAGGCATCAGCTCGCGACTCTGGTGCTGGCGGCCAGTATCCGTCATCCGTTGCACATCATCGCGGCGGCCAAAGCCGGGGCGGACATCGCCACGGTGCCGTTCAACGTGCTGCAACAGGCGGCGCAGCATCCGCTGACCGAGAAGGGCATCGCAACCTTCCTGAACGACTGGCAGCAATTCCAGGCAGAAACCAGCGGAAAAGGGGTCTGAACGATGACACTGCACCTCGACCCAACAGAGGAAGACTTTACGACGAGCATGGCGCTGCATCCACGCTGCATCTCCGAAGAGCAATTGCGCACCTTCGAAGGATATGTCGCCGAGATCTTCCAGGCCTTTGGGATGGATATGAATGATCCCGGAACGGCCCTTACCCCACGCCGCTACATCCGCGCACTGCTGGACGCTACCAATGGCTACGAGGGCGATCCCAAGCTGCTGACAGTCTTCCAGACGGAGTGCCGGGGTGGCCCGGATTGCCGATCGAGCCAGGTCATTGAGGGGCCAATCCCATTCTTCTCCTTATGCGAGCACCATGTCTTGCCCTTCCACGGGAACGCCTATGTTGGTTATATCGCACACGAGCACATCATCGGCCTCTCCAAGCTGACACGTCTGGTCCGTCTGTTCGCCAAGCGCTTTACACTGCAGGAGCGCGTGGGCCGCGAGATCGCGGATGCGCTCGATGCGATGTTGCAGCCACATGGGGTAGCGGTCTATCTGGAGGCGCAACATCTTTGTGTGCAAATGCGCGGCGTGCGCGAGCAGGCTCCATTGACGCACACCACTCACTGGCGCGGCCTCTACGACTCAGATCATGCGCTCCGTGCTGAATTTCTGGCCATGTGCGGTGCACGTGGCGCATGACGCGGTGGAGAAGGCAACCGAGATGACGCCGACATAACCGACATTGCAGCCAGACCTACCAAAACTATGGGAGTGGGCCGCATACCAGGGACGCATCAGATTCCGTATTAAGCCGTTACCGCTGGAGTTCCTCCGTGGCGAGCGGCCCCGCGCGACATTCTGCACCAGAGGTGGTGGCTGGCGGCGCTGCAAGAGTCGGAAGCGAGATTCGCGCCGTTTGAGGGTGACATCTGGCCCTCTACCGTCCTGCCAATCTTTGATGCCGTCTGGTGCGCCGGGCAGCAGAACGAAGCGCTTGCACTGGGCCTTGATCTGCGGATCCGGGCAGGCGTTCTTTGCCGAGAGTCGCACTATCGGACGGCACGATGTGCTGCTGGCGCTGGACGAGGAAATCTGCCTCGACATGCGGGAATTCACCCGCGCCTTTGAAAGTGGCAAGGTGCACGTCGCCATTTTCGAGGAGCAGCGGGTAGGTAAGCATATTCCCCAAACTGGCGGACGGGGGTTATCCCTTCCCGCACGAGCGCGAGGGTCCGAGGGTAACCTTCCTGGGCTTCGAGGAATGCTTCTCCCAGGTAACGCAAGATCGTCACTTGCTGTTCCCGTGAGCCCAATGCTTGCGCTGCATTCTGCGCCTGCAGGAGACAACGCTCTGCGACTGGATCGCGCGGAGATGTAGGCGGGCTGGTTACCCGTACACGTCTCGCCGCGCCATCTCGCGCAGCACCTCCCCGAAACCGCGCCGGTCAGTTGCATCGCCCCGCGCAATTCGCCAAGGAACTGTTCCAGGAACTCGCGGACGGCGTCCAGCCCATCGCTTGCCGCCTTGAGGAAGGGGAAGCCCATCCCCACCAGCGTCGCGACCCAGCGCCAGTGGTCCGCGCGCGATTGCGCGCACGACCTCGACCCTGCTCGGCCTCTTCTCCCTCGTGATGCTGCTCGCTCATGCACCCATGACCACTGGAACTGCGCCACTGCAGCAGACTACCTGGTACACCAAGACGACGCCAACCTTCAGCGATGCCTTGGCGCTCGTTCGAGGGCGCCTCTGGATGCAGACGACTTTTCCCACCTCTTCCGACGCCCCTGATGTCGAGCAAGTCCCGCGTGCCCTGCTCGACCATTTGGCCACTCTGC
>DASUWS010000300.1:0-13101 GCA_036378295.1 Ktedonobacterales bacterium | reverse complement strand
ACGCGTATCCAGTCCCAGCACGCCAGAGACGCCCGCGAGCGACGCGGGAATATGCGGTGGAGCATCTGGGGCGATGTATCGCTCGCCGTGCGCGTCGCAATAGTCGCCAAGCCGCATGCCAAACAGTGCGTTGAGCGCGCCCACGCTCCCCACCGCGTTGAGCAGACCAGCGGATGCCGAGGTCGAGTTGGTCGGGACATGCAATCCGGCAGCGCGCAATGCTGCCGCGAGGCGCGCCACAGTCGCGCTGTCTGTGCCAAAGCGACGGGCGTATTCCTGTGGCGAGAGGAACTGATGATACCTGGGCGATGTGGGATCGTTGAGCGCGGCAAGAGTGTCCTCCAGGCCCGATGCGCGCCCCTCCAGCACGAGCGAGATGGTCAGCGTGCGCGTGGGGTCGGCTGGCCCCAGCCGGGTCGAGCGCGACGCTATGCTACAGGCGCTCGCGCGCTTCGGGATGCTGGCCGCTGGCGTGTGCTGCTGACCAACCGCAGGGGCACACGCCGCCAGCAACGTGAGGGCCGCGATCCACAGGAGAGACGCCACTCGCCAGATGCCCCGTCGTCTCCTGATGGCGCTTCCGCCAATGTGCATACCGGTTACCTCCCGCGTGTGTGCAAGGTCTTCAGGACCAGACGATGCTGTTGACGACATGATCGTATTCCTCATTCGGCACGATGGATGGGTCAGGGCTATTTGGGTCCAGTGGGCTGATCGCCACGAAGGTAATTCCCGTGGAGTTCCGGACACTGGCCATCACCTGGATGAAAATCGGCACCTGTGGCGCATTGCCCTGCGACGCATAGGCGCCGATAGACTGCCCCGCGCCCGCCACATAGCCAATCTCCGCCCCTTTGATCGGGCCGAAATCCTGAGGATCGATAAACGAGCTATTATCCAGGACGCTCCGCACGGTGCTATCGAGCAGGGTATTGGCGCTCGTATCAGGGCTTACCGTTTCCCCGCGAATTCGCATCGTGACATCGCCAAGCTGCGTGGAGGCGATCAGCGTTACGCTGTTGGCGTCCTGAGAATCTACTGACCAGGGATTGAAGTAGGTCAACTGGAAATGGCTGGCATTGATCACATGCGGCTGGCTGATATCGCGCGCGGGTGGCGGGCAGTTGGCAGCGCAGGGCGTCGGCGTCGCGTCGGGAATCGGGATCGCGCCGAGCCCACAGGCCGCCAGGCTCATCAACACCAGCAGCCAGAGCAGCGGCCGCGCCAGTCGTTTTCTATGCACCAGAAGGCTCCTCTCCAGGCCGAGGGGTGTTGGCGCGACGTGTCGGGCGTGTGCGGCGGGGAATCGCGCGCAGAGCAAGACCGCAATTTGGGCAGAATGCCTCATCGCCACGCAGCCGGTGATGGCACTGTGGGCATTCCTCAACGTCGCCCGTGCGTAGTGGCCGCGCCTTATCGATCAGGCCAATGTGCAGCAGCGTGCGCACGAGGAGCAGCAGCACGATAACGGCGGCGCCATACCAAAGCAGGTCGAGAATCGGGCCGCCCAACAACACGCTACCGACCGCCGGAACGACCTGACCGAGCAGCCCAATGAGAACGGCAGCGGCCAGATTGGTAACAGCCCCGCGTGTGCGCTCGGCAGGCTGGCGGTCGCGCCGGAGCCAGAGAGCGGCGCAGATCAGGCCAGTGGTGGCGGCATCGAGCAGCGGGATGACCAGCGCGATTTTCACCGTCGGCAACACCCACGCCGAGGCAGAGCCTGAGAAGATAAACCGCTGGGTAATCAGATACCACGCATAAGCGATGCTTTGCGTCGCGGAAAAGCCAAGACCAGCCGCCGCGCCAAACGCCAGGCCATCCAGCACGTCGTCGAACTGTCGGCGCGTCAGATAGAGTATGACCGGGCCAACCAGCATCAGGAGTTGCCCGACAATGGGCAGCAGAATACCCACTAGCACCACATAGCTTGGAGACGGACCCAGACCGAATCGCGCCTGGCTGAGGATCAACCGATACGAGAGCAGGCTCATCGCGCCGCCCAGGATCGCCCCGACGACGAATGTCGCACCCAGCACGATGAATGGCTCATCGCCATACAACTCGGCATCATAGAAGTAGAACAGGTAGAGGACAGGCAGTAAGAGCGCCGCGAGCACAATCCCGAGCGGCACCAGCTTACCCAGGCTGATCACGATGAGCGCAACGACGCCCACAAGAAGCAGCCAGCGAAGCTGGAACAGGCGATGTGGTCCCAGATGTGGGAAGAGCGTCGAGACGATGCTCGGTTGGAGCATATGCTCCGACGGGTTGGCGGCATAGAAGCGTGGGCGACGCTGGACGTGCCGCTCGCGGCTTGCTCTCTGGTGCGCGCCACACCAGGGACAATAGGCTCCACCTTCCTCAAGTTCGCGTCCGCAATGACGACAGCGCATAATGGCCTGCTCTCTCCAATGTAGTGGCATATCGGTCTGACAGGAATGTGTGCAATGTGTGCCCAGTATATCCTACTCTGCCTTAGCACGCTGTGAGCTAGCTATCGCCCGGCCATAGAGCATGGGCATCCGGCTACGCGGCTACCTACCAATCAGCCCGCGACGATGTGGGAATTGTCGGGAATGGTATAGTGCGGGCAGAATACCTGAGAAATGTTCGCGAGCCAGTTCCGAGGAGCTGCCCATGTCAACGCCAACATCGCCGATTTCCTCAGACGAATTGCTGACCACCACACGCTCCGTACGCAAGCGTCTCGACTTTTCGCGTCCGGTCGAGCCAGAGATCATCCGCGAATGTCTCACGATTGCGATGCAGGCGCCCAATGGAGGCAACCGGCAGCCGTGGAGCTTCGTCGTCGTGACGGACCCGGCGAAGCGCCAGGCGCTCGGCGACATCTACCGCCGCGGCTGGGCGCTCTACAAGAGCATGGCTATCAACTCACCCGACCGTCTCTCGCGTGACCCGGAGCGGGCCACAACCCAGCTACGCATTCTCAGCTCCGCCGAATATCTTGCCGAGCATATCCACGAGGCGCCCGTCCTGCTGATCCCCTGCATGAAAGGTCGCCTCGACAACCAGCCGACTGTCGCCCAGGCAGGCGCATGGGGGTCCATCCTCCCCGCTACCTGGAGTTTCATGCTCGCGGCGCGCGCTCGTGGGCTGGGCTCCTCACTCACCACCGTGCATCTCTTCTTCGAGCAGGACGCCGCCAATATCCTCGACATCCCCTACGACAAGATCACACAGACGGCGCTCGTTCCGGTCGCCTATACGCTCGGTACCAACTTCTCCCCCGCTCCGCGCCAGCCGCTGGATGACGTGTTACACTGGAATGCCTGGTGAGTCTTGATCGCGTCCCATCCCAAATGGCCCTGGAGGCCCGCGCCGGGATGACCGGTTGCGGGCCACTTTTCGTTCTTCGCGCTCCCTCGCGCGCCAGCGATGTCACTGATGTCGCCGATGTCACATTCAGTGGGGATGCGACGTGTAAGGTGTAGACACATTGCAACACATTGCCTCGTGGGGGGAGTGGCAACGCTACGCTCGGACTCTGCGGCAACACGTGGGGAGGATGGGTCGCGGCAGGAGGCGGCGCTTTGAGTATTGTCTTACATCTGAAGGCACGTGAGCGGCGGAATTGGATTGCGTCGCTGGCAGCGCACGCATTTGCCATGCCGAAGAGAGCGCGAGATGGCACCGCGCAGGACAGCGTCATCAGCGCAAGCCCCATGAGCGGACAGCGGGATAACCGACCCCCATCCCAACATGATCCAAAGGCGGAGCCAGGTGGAGATAGCGACGAGGATGCCGCCTTCAACGCGTTTTTCGCCCAGCACGAAGGCGCGCTTTACGGCTATCTGCGCCGGATGCTCCCGACCCACGAGGCGGCGCTCGATGCAGCGCAGGAGGCATTCTTTCGCGCCTGGCAACACTTCGAGGTGATACGCGGCTATGATCGCCCGCAGGCATGGCTCTTCCGCGTCGCGACGAATCTGGCGCTCGATGCCCTGCGCCGCCGGCAGCGCGCAGGTGTGCTGCGGCTCCTCGATGGCCACGAGACCCATCCGTCCGCCAGCAACACTGCTGACACCGGTAATGCTGGCGACGCGCTCTCCAGACTGATGGACCCGTTTGATATGGAACAGGCGCTGGCACAGCGCGATCAGGTGAATCGGGCACTCGCGCAGTTGCCAGAACGCCAGCGAGCGGCAGTGCTGCTCTGGGCAGCGCATGGGCTGACATGCGCCGAGATTGCCGAGACGATGGAGATAACGGAAGTCAACGTGCGCCAGCTTCTGAGCCGGGGACGCGCACGCTTCCGCGAGGTGTACGGGCAGGCATGAGCAGCCAGAGACATGCTCGATCAAACAACCTGATAACCAATGATGCGGAGGATGTCACAGGGAAGCGGGGCGCGACGTGTAGGCAATAGAGTCGTTGCGCAACGGCACACAGGAGATGTTGTGGAGAGGGACGGAGGCCACGAGGCCGAACGAGACGAGGCGGGCACCATGAGCGAAGCAGGCAACGGATGCGCCACATTCGGGCCACTGCTCGAAGCGTTCTATCATCACGCGCTTAATGAAGACCAGGCACACGCGGTGGCGGAGCACGCCGCTACCTGCGCCTCGTGTTCGGCCGCGCTGGAGCGCTTCGCGGAGACGGATCGCCTGATCGCTGGCGCACCTATGCCCGCGCCGGGACCGGAGCTGCGGCAGCGGTTGGCGGCGCGGCTGGCTGTGGCGCGCACCCATCGTCCGGCTCAACCAGTGGCAACTGCGCCCATCATACGGGAGACTGTAGTGCGCAATTTCTATGATGATCCCGATCATTCAGCGTCGACGAGCTTGAGCACACAGGCGACACGGACAGGAAAAAGCATGCAAAGCGCCCGTGTCTGGCTAGGAACGGCCGCCGCAGTGCTGATCGTGGCGCTGCTGGCGGGCGTCTTCGCGACAAAAATGCACGGACCAACCAGCCAGGTAAACGTAGGCCAGAACAGTGGTCCAGCGGCCTCGGGGGCATGTTCGGCGGATACGATCAAAGCACAACTGCCGGCGAACACCTGGTTGAGTGATCTCGCTATGGTATCGCCTGTCGAAGGGTGGGCCGTCGGCTCGGTATCGTCTGGCAGAGGAGGAACCGCAGGAGGGACTATCCACCCAACCCCAAGCCTGGAGAGCCCAGAGTCAGCCAATGGACTGATCCTGCACTTCCACAACTGCACGTGGACACCGCTAGCAACACATTACCCAGGTACGCGACTTTCGAGTATCTCGATGGTGTCCGCGACAGAGGGCTGGGCCGTTGGGGGCACATTTGGGAAGCCTCTGGCATTGCATTACACGAACGGCGCGTGGACAAGCGTGACGTTGCCAGGACAAAACACCTTGCCAGGACAAAACAACTTGCAAGGCGGCTATTCGCTAGGGCTAGTGCGCATGCGCTCGTCAGATGAGGGTTGGATTGCCGTTGAGTCTACGAAGGACCAGCGCGGCAACACGTCCAGTGTATTGCTTCATCTGGTGAACGG
This sequence comes from Ktedonobacterales bacterium, assembly GCA_036378295.1. Classification (GTDB taxonomy): domain Bacteria; phylum Chloroflexota; class Ktedonobacteria; order Ktedonobacterales; family JADMIN01; genus DAHUXT01. The sequence continues at coordinate 7,610 of DASUWS010000300.1, read as the reverse complement.
GCAATGGTCTGCTGTCAATATGCCTTTGGGGCTTGTCGATGATGTGCTACCCGTCGGGCAGGATGAAGCATGGTTCGCTGGGAGTGCCTCTGACAGCCCACTTACCCCTGTGCTCTATCACTATCGCGCAGGGGAGTGGACACGCGCGGCGGTGCCATCCGGTGTATTTATTGACCGCCTGCGGATGGACTCGCCGACCGACATCTGGGCGTCGGCGCACATCGTTGTGCCATTGAACTCGGAAGGCAGCCAGTCAGCGGCGGTGGCGCTGCACTATGACGGCACAACCTGGGCACAGATGAATCTTGGCAAGGGTGGACAAGCTCAACTCGTTCAGGTGTTTGCCGCAAACGCGGCATGGGCGTTCAGCCTGCAAAGAACCGCCGCGGGTGAAACGATCAGCGGCATGCAATATGGCGGCGGAAACACCTGGCAGGCAGTGAAATTGCCGGCTGCAGATCTGTTGGATGCGAACGCTCTTGTACGAGTGACTCCAGACGAATACTGGGCAATTGGGCATTACGTAGTGCCTGCCACAGGTGATGTGGCGCCTGTGCTGCTCTACTTCGCAAACGGAGCGTGGCACGCGTATGGGCGATAGCAACGCTTGACCCCAGTTGCCATCGAACACAAAGCCCGCAGTCGTTCTGGCTGCGGGCAGTTCTTTTGTTGGTTGTGGTGGCCACGGTTCTGGCTATGAGGCTGTACGCGAGCGCGAGCCGTTCGTCCACTCGTCGAACCAGCGATCCAGCGCGTGCGCGCGATGCTGGGCCTTCTCTGAGCCTTTGATCTCGTTGCACTTCCTATGCGCGGGCACTAGATTGTGCGCGGCATGCTCGCCGCCATCGGCCAGCGCCTTCACATGGTCGAACGAGAGTTCGTGCAAGGTCACCGGGTCGTTACAGATGCCGCAGAGCCACTGTCCCTTCTCATTCCGCGAACGCTCCAGGACATGGGCCAATTCAACCGCTCGCACCGAGCCAATGACACCACGACGACGGGCGCCACTATTCAGTCGGAGGGCGCGTCGCCGCACGATATCAATCATCCAGTCGTCAAAGGTCTCTGGCCAGTCGAGGTGCTGCGGCTGCGGGCGCGGCGTGGGATGCGGCGTCTGACGTGCGGCAGGGACACGGCCACGGCGATCTGTGTGTGTGGCTGGCGTGCGTGGCTCCGGGCGCGCAGGCATAGAACGCGTTGGCGCGGGAGTGCGCAATGTGCGCGGCCTGGCGGGCAGTCGTGGGGCCTCGCGGCGCGGGGCATCATAAGGAAGATCAACCGCAGAGGATTTCGCGGGACGGGGCAGAGGTGGCTGGATGGCCGGATGACCAGGCCACGGACTCCAAGCGCTCCACAGATTCACAGAGCGGGCATCACCCGCGGGACTCCATACCGTACTCGTGGTCGCAAAGCGAATCACATAACCGCCAGGGGGAATATATCCTGTTCCCCTTCGTTCGGGTGCTCGTGCCCGATCCATTCTATTTCTCGTATTCATAATTCTCCGTACCGGCAACCCCTCCACATCATCTTTCCTGCCTCAGTATTGGTTCCTGTCAAGGAATACGCGCAGGGCCATGATTCCGTTGTAGTGGTTGCGCTCTAAGCATCGCACCTGGGAGATACCGCAGAGATAGGTGCTCTCAGAGGATAGTATAGCGCAGGCGACATATCATTCCCTGACATTATACGCTACACACTCTTGAGAGGCAACTTCAGTTTTCGTCTCTACGCTGGTCTTGAGAGGATGTCCAGCCAGAAATCGCGGCAACATCATATCAGGTGCGGCAGCCGTCAGGCATGCCACACTACCATGACCGCGACCCACCATCAGCCGACCAGCGGCAATGGCCATGGGTCAGGCGATTTCGATCAACTGGCGATCAACATACGCACCAGGCCAGCCAATTCGCGCACCTCGAACGGCTTGCGCAGCACCACTCCCGCGTTGATGCCGCGCTGGTAGAGGTCGAGCGAGGTGGCGGCGGTCAGGAAGAGCACGCGTGTAGCGTGCGTTCGCGGATCGGCGCGCAGGCGGTGATAGACCTCAACGCCATCGAAGTCAGGCAGGTCAACATCCAGCAGCACCACATGGGGAGGTTGTGCCGCCGCCAACGCTAACGCGCGCTCACTCCCCTCCGCTACCTGGATGTTCCAATCCAGCTCACCCTCGTTCGCCAGCATCTCGCGAAATGCGCGGGCCGTATAGGGATCCTCTTCCACGATCAGAATGCAGGGACGCGTCTGAACGGCCACCGGCATGGCCGAAGCATCCTCCACCGAAGCCCCAACAGGCGCCAGGATATCCATCTCCGATGCGGCAGGGCGTGGCAGGAGCGTTACTACGGCGCTGGATGAACGGCGCTGCGACGTGCGGCGCTGGGATGGACGAGCCGCAGCCGCTTGTATGGCATGAGCATGAGGGCCCGGCATCATCGCGGCGGAATGCACCCGTCTCCGCGCGGTGTTCGTGCGTGCACTGCTCATAGGTCTCAGGCCTCCCGCCTGTGCGTGAGATGATCCTTCCCTGGCTGCTTCTTGCCGTCCAGCGTCCCAATTGATAGATCGCGGAGTAGCAGACAGAGCTACTGAGCCGAGTATAGCACGGCTACCGTAGAGTGTCGCCTCAGCAGTACTTCCGGTGCGGCAGCGCGGCGCGCGTGCCGGTGAGAACCCGGATATCTCGAGCTCCAGCATGGCAGGGAGATGCTTCAGGCAATGACGGCGACCAGCCAGCAGGCGGCAAACGCCATCGCGCCAAATGCCTGGATATAGAAGTTCACCGTGAGCGTCGCGGCGGTAGGACGGCGACGATAGAGCAGCACCGTCGCCACCGTCGTCACGACCGCCACGAGCGTCGCCACCGCGAGCCAGAAGGGCAGCCCAGGCACCCATCCCGCCAGGTGGAGCAGCCAGATGAGCAGGCTGAGCGCAGGCGGAATGCCCCAGACCAGCGCCAGATTGCGGCGCAGCCCCAGCACATGTGGCAGCCCGCGTACACCCGCGGCGATATCCTCGCTGAGATCGGGCAGCGAGTTGGCGATATTCATCGCGATACCCAGCGCAGCGCCCAGCGGAAGAATCCAGGGAAGGAACGGCTGCCAGACGCTCAGCGCCACCCAGACGAAGATAGGCAGCAGCGGGAAGTGGAGCGCGAAGAGGAGCGCGCTGACCCACGTTCCCTTGAAGCGCAGATCATAGGCGAAGCCAAGCGCCATAATCGCGCAGAGTATCAGCACTGCCCCGAGGCCGAATGGCTGGGCAGCGATCACGGCCAGCCCGGCGAGCATCACGACCAGTGCTAGCGCCTCCCCTGGCTGCACCGTCCCGCGCACGAGGGGCTTGCGCGGCTTGCTGGCCGCATCGAGGGCACGGTCGCAATAGTCGTTGAGGATACCAATGGATGCCTGGGCACAGCCCATCGCCAGCACCAGCCGCACCACCACCTCAGTGGAGAGCGCGCGGTGGCCTGAGAGCGCGGCGAGCGGCGCCAACACCACCATCAGCAGCATATACATCGCAACGGGCACTGGATGCGTGACGCGCACCAGTCCGCCCAGTCGCTGTGAGATGCTCACGTGTGGCGGCGTACGCGCATCTGCCGTACGAGGCATAGAGAGTCCCTTCCCGAGCGGCTAGCGCGCCGCATCGAGCGCCAACGTCTCCGCGTAAAACTCCTCGTAGGCGTCGAGCATGGTCTCCAGCCGGAAGAGGCGCTCCATCCGGCTGCGGCAGGCGTGTCGGTCGAGCGCGCTCACCCGCTGCACCGCATTGACAGCAGCATCAATATCCCCCGGCGCGACCACATACCCCGTCTCACCATCGGCCACCACTTCCGGCAGGCCGCCGCGCCGATACGCGATAACCGGCGTGCCCGCTGCCTGCGCCTCACAGGCGACCAGCCCGAACGGCTCCTCCCAGTGGGAGGGACAGAGAACTGCTAGCGACTCGCCCATCAGCCGGTATAGCTCGTCGCGCGAGATACTGCCCAGATAGCGCGCACGCTCGCCTAGTTGCTCCAGCCGTTGCGCGATGCGCTGTTCATAATAGCGCCAGTCATAGATGCCGCCCGCAAGCACCAGCGGCAGACCAGCGCGCTCAGCGATCTCCAGCGCATCTTCAACACCTTTTTCGGGGCTGATACGCCCCGCGAAGAGCAGCGGCGATTCCGGGCTGGCTTCCGTGCTCAAGGGAATGGCAGCGACATCCACGCCATTGTAGATGACCCGCGAGATGGCGCAGAAGGGCGCCCAGCCAGCGGCGCACGCGTGCGAGACGGTCGTCAGCCGCACACGCGCTGGCGCTCCATCGGGCGGAGCAAGCATGCCGAGCAGTCTGGCGATGTTGTTATCGAGCGCAGGCAGGTGCAGTGTATGGATGACCGGGAGCGGCAGCATGGATGAGTAGGCAAACGCGGGCCAGTCGAACGCGTGGGCATGGACTAGATCATAGTCACCGACGGAGCTGACCAGCGCGCGAAAGACATGGAGAAAGGCATAGGATGGCAGCAGCTTCCGCTCATCGGGGCGCATCATGTCGGGGATATGCTCATCGTCAGGGGGCGAGCCTGTGAGTGCGGGACTTTCGCGGAAGAAGCGCGCAGGTTGTAGCTCCGAGGAGTTGATGCCCAGTGTTTCGATGCGCACGCCCGGCACGTCGGAGCCTTCGGCGGCATACAGTGTCACGTCATGGCCACGCCGCGCCAGTCCACTGGCCAGGTCGGCCAGCAGCGCCTGGGCCCCACCCAGATAGGGTGGCGCGATTGGCGAAACCAGTGGTGCGACGAGTGCGATGCGCATGGTTTATGGCTCCCTCAGGCGTTGGTATAGAGCTCCAGATTGGTGCCTGCCAGCGGTGCGGCATCTGGCCCTACGAGAAAGACGAGGATGCGTGCCATCTGCTCTGGCGTCATCCCTGCTTTGAGATGTGGGGCAGCCTGCCGCAGCATCTCGGTATCTACCGCGCCAGGGCTGACGGCGATCACGCGGATGTTGTGCGGGCGCCCCTCCACCGCGAGAATTTCGCTCAAGCCCGCGACGCCGAACTTCGAGACGACATACGCGCTCAGGCCGGGAAACTTCTCGACCTTCGGGACGCCCGAGAGCGACGAGAAATTGACGATCACTCCGCCGCCATGCGCAATCATCGTCTGGAACGCGGCACGGCAGCAGAGAAACGTGCCACGCAGATTGGTATTCAGCACGGCATCCCAGGTCGCCGTATCCATCTCGGCGAAGGGGCGGTTGGCGACCGCCCCTGCCGCGTTGACGAGAATCGTCACTGGCCCAAACGCCGCCTCCACCCGCGCGAAAAGCTCAGTGACGCTCTCCTCGTCGCCAACGTTAGTGGTCACGGAAAGCGCTTTGCCGCCCGCAGCCTCGATCTCGGCGACGTTCTTCGCCAGCGCGTTCGTATCCCGTGCCGCCAGCACGACCGCCGCGCCTTCCGACGCGAATGCCGCCGCCGCCGCGCGCCCGATGCCACGGCTTGCCCCGGTGACGATGGCCACCTGCCCTGCGAGGGACCGTGGCCGCTGGTCAGTTGTCTGGTTGTGCTGCTGTTCGCTCATGCCGCCGATTATAGCACGAGAGACGCTCCAAGCTGCGATGACAGATGCGCCTTCCAGCGGTATATACTAGGAATCGGCGTCGCTTCGACTACTATACGGCGAAAGGCAGGATCCTTATGTTCCGGCGACTGTTCGGCAGGCTGATGCATCGGCTGTTCTTTACCTTGATGTATCTGCGCGGCAAAGCTCCGTGGGATACAGGTATCTCGCCGCCGGAACTGGTAGACGCGGTCGAGGGAGTAGGCGCGATGCCACCAGGGCGCGCGCTCGATCTGGGCTGCGGCACCGGCACCAATAGCCTCTATCTGGCGCGGAACGGCTGGCGTGTCACGGGAATAGATTTCACGCGGCCCGCAATCCTCCGCGCGAAACGGAAGGCCCGGGCGGCGGGCAAACTGCCTGGCTCGGCGCGCTTCATCCGGGGTGACGTCACCCAGATGGATCGTCTGCCCATCGGAGCGCCCTGTTCGCTCATCTTCGATTTGGGCTGTCTCCACGGGATCGAGGCGAACCGCCGCGCACGCTATGCCGCGGGCGTCACGCGCTATGCCGCGCCGGGCGCGCTTTTCCTGCTGTATGGCTTCGAGCCGCGGATGCTCGGCGGGCGCCGGGTCGGCTTCACGCAGAACGATGTCGAGCGCCTCTTTGGCGAGGGCTTCCAGCTGGAGAAGGTCGAGCGCGGCGCCAACATCGACGGCGCGGCATCGGCCTGGTACTGGATGCGGCGCATCGAGCGCGTGTAACTTCTGACATACCGGAGCAACCGGAGAAAGCGTTGGCCGAAGCGTGTGAAACGGGTCACGCGCTTCGCCAGCGAGGGCTTGCCGCACGCCCGCTAAACAGCTAATATCTCCGTGCACGCTCTCCGTGGATGGTTGCTGTTTTTGGGTTGTTACGAGTAAGGAGCTGCCATGACGTTGCCAGCCGATATCAAAGCATATAACCGCCAACTGATTGCCGAGTTCCGGGCACATGATCCTGGTGTCATCGGGCGCAGACTCTTGCTGCTGACGACGACAGGCGCGCGGAGCGGCAAGCCCCACACGGCGCCGATGACGTACGTTGCCGATGGCGACCGCATACTGGTTATCGCCTCGAACGCTGGCGCGGTGCGGCATCCCGACTGGTACTTCAACCTCGTCGCTCACCCCAGCGTCACGGTCGAGCTACAGCAGGAGACCTATCAGGCGCGGGCCGTCGTCGCCGAAGGCGAGGAGTACGACCACCTCTGGGCGCAAATCGTGGCCGAGATGCCCTTCTTCACCGACCACCAGGCGAAGGTGAGTCGCAAGATTCCCATCGTCATCCTGGAGCGGATTGGGTAGCGAGGGATGTAGCGCTTGAACCGAAGTCGGCGCCTTAACCCGAACCATCTCCTGCTCCTTGGTATCGCATGCTATGATGGACTCATCGCACGCCCATCATGGTTGGAAGGAAGATTACAGATGAAGCTTGCGGAAGCGCTCATAGTACGTGGAGATATCCAAAAGCGCCTGGCACAACTGCAGGACCGCCTCAAGCGCAGTGCCTGGGTCCAAGAAGGCAGTGCGCCACATGAAGACCCAACCAAGCTACGCCAGCAGGTCGCCTCGCTCATAGAGCAACTCCAGAAGCTGATCTATCAAATCAACCAAGCGAATATGACCACCCGATTGAATTCAGGTATGACGTTGACGGAAGCGCTGGCATTGCGTGATACGCTCACCTTGCATCAAAATATCCTACGCTCGGTTGCCGACGCCGCCTCGGAACGTGTAGAGCGTTATGGGGCGGCGGAAATCCGGCGTGTTCCGACGATTGATGTGGCGCAATTACGGGACGAGATTGATCGGCTGGCCAAAGAGCGACGGGAGATCGACACGGCAATTCAGGCCGCCAATTGGGCGACCGATTTATCGGATTGACACTCTGCCCGGATACATCCGGGAGATTCTCGGAGAACGCTGGTGGCAACCCACTACGTTCGCCCCCGAAGGGCCTGCCCGGCCCCACAAGGCGTTGCATACTCCCTGGGCGAGTGTGACCTCTGAAAAGCAACCCA